>DASXYW010000099.1:0-32531 GCA_036502265.1 Steroidobacteraceae bacterium
GACCAATCCGATCATCGTGCCGCTGCGACGGCTGCTGCCCTCGATCGGCCGCCTGGACACGGCCTCGTGCGTGGCCGCCGCGGTGTTTGCACTGTTGCAGGTATCGGTGCGCTGGTTGCTTGCCGGCCTGGGGCCACCGCCGGCGCTGCTATGGCTCGAGCTAGCGGTGTTGGAACTCCTGCGCACCACGCTGTGGATCTACTTCTTCGCGATCGTCACCTACGCCATGCTGTCGCTGATCGCGCCGGGTACCTATTCGCCAGCCCAGGGATTGCTGGTGTCGCTGTGCGAGCCGGCACTGCGGCCGTTCCGGCGGCTGATTCCGCCACTGGGCGGCATCGACTTCTCGCCGCTGTGGGCCTGCATCATCATTCAAATGCTTTTAATTCTGCTGCGTTGAGGCGCACAGTTGCGACGCAGCGTTGCCCGTGGACGCCGCATAATCGGTAGCCGATTTTGTCGATGATGCGCGCAGACCTATAAAAGCAGGCATTTCCGCCGTCGAGGTTACCGAAAAAAGATTTGCGCCGGCGCAGCGGTGTGCTATGTTGCGCGCCGCTCGTCGCAGCTTTTGCTCTATTTGCCTCGATTCAAACAGACATCCGCACACATTCCAGGAGATTCGCCAATGGCAAAAAAAGGTGGGGCACCGACCAAGTCGGAAATTCTGGCCCAGATTTCCAAGGACTCTGAACTTTCGCGCAAGCAGGTGGGCGAGGTGTTCGAATCGCTCAACGGCATCATCAAGAAGAGCCTGCGAGGCAACGGACTGTTCACCCTGCCCGGGCTGCTCAAGCTCAAGGTAGTGAGACGCCCGGCGACCAAGGCACGCGAGGGCACCAATCCCTTCACCGGCGAGAAGATGACCTTCAAGGCTAAGCCGGCCAGCAAGAAAGTGCGGGCACTGCCGCTGAAGAACCTGAAGTCGATGGTGAACTAAAAGGCCTATCCGGCTCGCGCAGCTAGCGGCGAACCGCTTTAAGGAAGCCCGGTAAGGCCAAAGCTTTACTGGGCTTCTTCGTTTTCGGCCGCCGCCACCACGGCGTCGCTGGAGGCCAGGAACTCGATTGCGGCGTCGCGCAACTCGGGCAGGCGCCCGTGAAAGAAATGCCCTACGCCCGGCAGCACGACCAGGCGCGGTGGCGGCTTGAAGCGCGCCGCGAATGCCTGGACGTCCGCGCAGCGCACCACTTCGTCTTCCTGGCCCTGAACGATCAGCCATGGGCATTGCGGCCGCGGCAGGCGCTCGAATTCCGGATAGGTCACGGCCGGTGCCACACTGATTACACGTGCGGGCGCGGCGCTGGCCACGGCACCCAGGCTGACCATCGCGCCGAAGGAAAAACCGGCCAGCGTCAGGGCCGCGCCCGGCCAGCGACCTCGCGCACTGCCGACGACCGCCAGCGCATCCTCGATTTCGCCGCGCCCGCCGCCATAGCGGCCGGCACTGGCACCGACGCCGCGGTAGTTAAATCTCAGCGTCGGCATGCCTCGCTCCTGACAGGCGCGCGCCAGCGTGTACACGACCTTGTTGTGCATGCTGCCGCCGTGCAGCGGATGGGGATGGCAAATCACGGCACACCCGCCCCGCGCGGGCCCATCGGGCTGCTCCAGCAAGGCCTCGATCGGGCCGACCGGCCCGTCGATCAAGATCGGCTCGGCGCGCGCCGGACGCGTCATGATGACTTACGGTGCCGTCAGGACTTGGGCGCGCCCTTGAATCCCAGCGACGCCGAGTTGATGCAGTAACGCAGGCCGGAAGGGTCCGGGCCGTCTTCGAATACATGACCCAGATGCGCGCCGCAGCGGGCGCAGTTCACTTCGGTGCGCGTCATGCCGTGAGATTGATCCTCGTGCGTGCGCACCCGATCGGCCGCGAGCGGCAACCAGAAGCTCGGCCACCCGGAACCCGAGTCATACTTGGTGTTCGAGCTGAACAGCTCCTGTCCGCAGCACACGCAGCTGTAGGTGCCGGTCTCCTTGTTATAGGCGTATTGGCCGGTGAAGGCCGGTTCGGTGCCCTTATTCTGGGTCACCTGATACTGCAGCGGGCTCAGTCGCGCACGCAGTTCAGCATCGTCGGGCTTTTCGGTACTCATCGCCTCACCTCTTCGGCCGCGTCAAATGCACCCAAGCGTACATCGCTGCGGGTCAGGCGGCACCCGCCGCACCGGCGGTGCTGGCAGCGCTCACAGCGCTGCCAGCCACCAGCCGCACCAGCAGATCGTTCAGGCGACGGCTGAATTCCGCCGGGTTGGCCACCTGCCCGTCCTCGGCCAGGCTGGCCTGATCGAACATCAGCAACGCCAACTGCTGGAACTCGTCGACCGCCTTCAGCGTATCCATGTGCTTGACCAGCGGGTGGCTCACATTCAATTCCAGCAGCGGTTTGGACACCGGCGGCGTCTGCCCGTTCGCCGCCAGCAGGCGTCGCATCTGCGCCGACAGCTCGCCTTCGCCGTGCACCAGCACGGCCGGCGAGTCGCGCAAGCGCTCGCTGACCCGCACCTCGGTCACGCGGTCGCCGAGCGCATCCTTGAAGCGCTTCAGCAGCGCCTTGTTTTCCTTACGCTCCTCGTCGATGCGGGCACGCTCGGCCTGATCGGCCAGACCCCCGAGCTCGAGATCACCGCGCGCCGCATCCTTGAAGCGCTTGCCTTCAAATTCGCTCACTTGCCCCATCACCCATTCGTCGACACGATCGGCCAGCAGCAGCACCTCGACGTCCTTCTGCCGCAGCTGCTCCAGGTACGGGCTCGCGCGCGCGCTCTCCAGGCTGTCGGCGATGAGGTAATAGATGCGGTCCTGGCCGGGGCGCATGCGCCCCACGTACTCGCCCAGACTCACGCTCTCATCGTTGCCGGCGCTGGCGGTGCTGGCATAGCGCATCAGCGGCAGCAGCCGTTCCCGGTTGCCAGGGTCCTCGCTCAGACCCTCCTTGAGCACTCGGCCGAATTCGCGCCAGAATTGTGCGTATTTCTCCGGCTCGTCCTTGGCCAGCTTGGCCAGCAGCTCCAGCGCCCGCCGCATCAGCGCCGAGCGCATCGCCTCGACCTCGCGGTCCCGCTGCAGAAGCTCGCGCGACACGTTCAGCGGCAGATCGTTCGAATCGACGATGCCCTTGATGAAACGCAGGTACAGAGGCAGGAACTGTTCGGCGTCGTCCATGATGAATACCCGCCGCACGTACAGCTTCAGCCCGCGAGTGGCCTCGCGCTGCCACAGATCGAACGGCGCCCGCGCGGGTATGTACAACAGGCTGGTGTATTCGCGCTTGCCCTCGACCTTGTTGTGGCTCCAGGCGAGCGGCTCGGCGCCGTCGTGCGCGATGTGGCCGTACAGATCGCGGTATTCCTCGTCCTTGATCTCGGCGCGTGGCCGCGTCCACAGCGCCTGCGCCTGATTGACGTCCTCGTAATCCAGCGACGCCTGGCCCTGTTTGACCATGCGCACCGGAAAAGCAATGTGATCCGAGTAGCGGCGCACCAGCGAGCGCAGGCGCAGCGGATCGGAGAATTCCTTCGCGTCTTCCTTCAGGTGCAGTACCACGCTGGTACCGCGCTCGGCCCGGGTGATGGTCTCGACGGTGAATTGCCCGTCGGCGCTCGATTCCCAACGCACCGCCTGATCCTCGGCTAGGTCGGCGCGGCGCGTCAGCACCTCGACCCGGTCGGCGACGATGAAGGCCGAATAGAATCCGACGCCGAACTGGCCGATCAGCTGCGCATCCTTCTGCTGATCGCCGGTCAGGCGCTTGAAGAATTCGGCGGTGCCGGACTTGGCGATGGTGCCAAGGTGCGACACCGCCTCGTCACGGCTCATACCGATGCCATGATCACGCACCGTGAGGGTGCCGGCCGTGGCGTCGCTGTCGATCCAGATCGCCAGGTCGTTGTCCTTGCCGAGCAGCTCCGGATCGGACAGCGCCAGGAAGCGCAGCTTGTCGTTCGCGTCCGAAGCGTTGGAGATCAATTCGCGCAGGAAGATATCCCTGTGGCTATACAGGGAATGGATCATCAGATTGAGAAGTTCGCGGACCTCCGCCTGGAAGCCCAGCGTTTCGCGCCCGGTCGACATTGGCCCCACCATCTTCCGCCTATGGACAGCGGAAGGTATAGGGCCTGGGGCCTAAGGTTTCAAGCCATCGAGCGTCCGAGCAGATGCCGGGCGGCGTTCAGCCAGTCGTCCATTTCGTCCCAGAGCTGAAGGAATACTTCCACCGCGGCTCCCCACTGCATTGACAGTGAGCACGATGCTAGAGGGTCCGGCGGCGGCGCGCCGTGTTGCAACTCACAAGCAACGCGCCTCGCGGCGCGGCTTGCAGCCCAGCGCCGCTGTGCCGTAAATTGCAGAACGACATAATCTTTAGGCGACGCGAGAGAACTCAATGCAACGCATTGTCGTGCTGAATCCGAAGGGCGGATCCGGCAAGACTACCATCGCCATCAATCTCGCGAGTCACTACGCCTTAAGCGGCCAGCGCCCGGTATTGATGGATTTCGACCCGCAGGCCTCGGCGGCGCATTGGGTCAACAAGCGCCAGTCGACCCAGGCGCGCATCCGCCTGATCGCCGCCTACGAACGTGACGCACGTGTTACACGCACATTTCAGCTGCACATCCCGGAGGGCACCGGCCGCGTGATCGTGGATACGCCGGCGGCCATCGATGCGCAGGACATGCCGCAAGTGACCCGCATCGCCGACAAGATCCTGGTGCCGGTACTGCCCTCGGACATCGACATTCACGCCTGCTCGCGCTGTGTTCAGAATCTGCTGCTAGTGGCGAAGGTGCATCGGAACGACAATCGCCTCGGGATCATCGCCAATCGCGTGCGGCGAAATACAGTGATTTATCAGTCTTTGGCCCGATTTCTGGCGACGCTTGGAATTCCGATCGTGGCCACGCTGCGCGACTCGCAGAACTACGTGCGCGCCGCCGAGCTGGGCCTCGGCTTGCAGGAGATGAAGCCGTATCAGGTGGCCGACGACCTGGCGGCCTGGGATCCGCTGCTCGAATGGCTGGAGCTGCCCTCGCGGCGCGCCGGCGCGCCGGCCGGCGATGTAGCTTCGGCTAACCTCGGCTAACGGCCCGCCCTAAGCCCGGTCCACTCAGGTCTTGGGGTCCTCGGCCAGCCAGTCGTGGCGCACCTTGTCTGCCCAGCTCTTGTAATTCGACCAGGTGTAGAGGTTGCGTGTGATGGCGGCATGGCGCGTGCGGGTGCGCTGCATGTGCTCAAGCCAGCGTGCATAGGCTTCCGCGCCGCTCGGTGCCGTCGGCCGGCGCGCCGCAATCTCCTCGGCGTGCTCGTCCTTGGGATCTTGTTTGCTCATCGGGGGCCCTCCTTATTGTCAACAGACTAGGTCCCCGGGGTTGCACTCGACAGGAACTGGATCACATCGAACTTGAACGAGCGCCGGCGCAGCTCGCACTCTCACGGCGCTGCCAATAACGTAAATACAGGGTTAAATGCGCGCTCGACGGATCTGGTCAGTTTTAGTCGCAAATGGTCGCGCGTGCTTGCGCGCCAGGACGCTAGGCCACCAGACGGTAGCAGGGACGATAGGCACTGCCGGGCAGTTTCATGCGGCCCTGCGCGACGAAGCCAGCCAGCAGCTCATCCAGCAAGCGCATGAGCGCCGGGTCGCCCGCGAGCTCGTACGGGCCGAGGCGCTCGATCGCCGCGACCCCGTTCTCCTTGACGTTGCCGGTGACGATTCCGGAAAACGCGCGTCGCAGATTGGCCGCCAGTCGATGCATCGGCTGCGCGCGCTGCAGCTGCAGGGCGCGCATCGAGGCATGCGTGACCTGGAACGGTTGCTGCAATTCGTACGGCACGCGCAGCAGCCAGTTGAAATTGTAGGAATCGTTCTGCCGGCGGCGGAACGCGCGCACCTGGTCGATGCCCTGCACCATGTGGCGCGCCACGCCGGCCGCATCGTCGATGATGAGTTTGAGGCGCGTGAGCGCCTGGGCGCCGAGCGTGGCTTCGATGAACTGGGCAATCTTTTCGAAGTAGGCCGCGCTGGCACGCGGCCCGGTCAGTATTACCGGCAGCGGCTGCTCGGCGTTGTCCGGATCGAGCAGCACGCCGAGCAGATACAGGATTTCCTCGGCCGTGCCCACGCCGCCGGGAAATACCACGATGCCATGACCGACACGCAGGAACGCCTCCAGGCGCTTTTCGATGTCCGGCATGATGACCAGCTGGTTGACGATTGCATTGGGCGGCTCGGCGGCGATGATGCCCGGCTCGGTAATGCCGAGAAAGCGGCCGCTGGTGATGCGCTGCTTGGCGTGACCCACCCCCGCCCCCTTCATCGGCGCCTTCATCGCGCCCGGCCCGCAACCGGTGCAAACGTCCAGGCCGCGCAGTCCGAACTCGTAGCCGACGCGCTTGGCGTAGTTGTATTCCTCGTGCCCGATCGAGTGGCCGCCCCAGCACACCACCAGATTCGGACGCGTCTTTACATCCAGCACGCGCGCATTTCGCAGGATGTGGAACACCGCGTTGGTGATCGAGGCCGTGTCGTGGCTGTCGAGGCGGCCCGCGCTGATGATCTCATTGGCGGTGTAGATGATGTCGCGCAGCACCGCGAACAGGTGTTCCTTGATGCCGTGGATCATCTCGCCGTCGACGAACGCAGCCGCAGGCGCATTGGTGATCTCGAGCTTGATGCCCCAGGCATGCCGCAGGATCTGCACATTGAATTCACGGTAATAGTCGAAGATTTCCTTGGCGTTGTCGCTCTCGCTGCCGGAATTGAGCACCGCCAGCGCGCAGTTGCGAAACAACGCGTACAGACCGGAATTGCTGGTGTCCAGCAGCTTGTCGATCTCGGCTTGCGACAGGATCTCGAGGCTGCCCCGCGGGCCGACGCGTGCATCGACCGGCTCCTCGATTACGACGCTGGTGTCGATCGAGCGCGCGGGGCCGCCGGACTTGGCACCGCTCGGGGCTTGTTGGCCGGAAGGGATGGCGGTCAAGGCAGGATTTCGATCGGAGTGTTGTCTTGAACCATTAGCCACAGTTCCACCATATCGGCATTGGACATGGCAATGCAGCCATCGGTCCAATCAGCCCCCGCGTAATAGTCGGGTGGATGGCGCTGATTGTTCGGCCGGCCATGGACCATGATCGAACCGCCGGGATTGACACGATCCCGATGCGCGCGCCGCAGGTCCTGCGCGTTGGGGTAGGAGACCTGGATCGACAGAAAATAATCGCTGTGCGAGTTGCGGCGCGTCAGCAGATATTTACCCTCCGGCGTGCGGAAATCACCGGCGCGCTCCTTGGGACCGTCGGGCTGCAGTCCGAGTGCCACGCGGTAGCTGCGCAGCACTTCGCCGTGGTGCATCAGATACAGTCGCCGCTCCGACTTGCGCACCACCACTTCATCGGCAATCGGCAGGGTTGCCGACACGTTGCTGGGCAGCGGCGCAGGCGCCACGGTCATGCCGGCGGCTACCGGCGTTGCCACGACCCCGGCGAGGGTTGCCACGCCGACGCTGGCCGCCCCCACGCTCTGCGTGCCGATAGGCCCGCCACCCTCGCTGAAAGCCACACCCGTGGCCGCCAGCACTGCAATTGTCATCAGTAGTGATACCCGCATCGCGCAAATTATAGGCACGGCGCATTTACACCGCGAGCGTGCAGGGTTCACAGGGCCGCCACATCCTCCACCTTCGGCAGGGAAATCTGCGTGCCGGGGCGCAGGTCGCCGAAGTCCAGATCCGGGTTGTATTGCTGCAGCAACCACACGGGCACCTTGAGCGACTTCTGGGTGATGCTCCAGAGCGAGTCGCCGCGGCGGGCAATATAGACCTCGGTCCCGGCGATGCGGTGCGACGCGAAATAGGCCGCCTGCAGCCGCTCGTGGTAGTCGTGCCGACGCTGCTCGAACTGCTCGTGCGACACCTTGACGAAATCAAGCTTCAGCCGTCGCCCCATTCGCACGGGCGTGCGTCCGCGCAGATGATTGAGAGCGCGCAGCCGGGCGGCACTGGTATCGAGCCAATCGGCGTAGTGCCCCAGCGTCTCGGCGGCCACGACCCGAATCGTGCCATCGGCGGCGACCGAGTAGTCCTCCGGGTCGGCCGATGCCGGGCCGCTGGCGCCCGCCAGCAACTGCGGACCTTCGGCCTGGGCCTGGGCCGCGGACACCGGTTCGGTGGTCGCGGCCGCTCGCTTGGCGGCGGCGACCGCGACATCCTCTTCCTGACCTTCCTGCACCGCGACCTGCGCCGCCGCCAGCGTCGCCTGCGTGGTCAGCGTCTCCGGCTCGGCGGCTGCGGGCACCAGGCGTAGGCGCTCGCCCTCATAGATGTCGTCCGGATCATTCATGGCATTCAATGCCATCAGCTTGTTGACCGGCACGCCGGTGCGCGCGGCGATGTCGGTGGTGTTATCACCGGCCTGCACCACGTAGTACTGCGCGCTCTCCGGGAACAGCGGCGCGGCCACGCCGGTGGTCGGCACGGCCACCACGGCGGCTGCAGCGACCGCACCCGGTGCAGGTGCCGCAGGCGCAGGCAGCGAAGCGGATCCAGGCGTTGCAGTCGCGGCAGCCACTGTGACCGGTCCGGTGACGACCACCGGGGCAGCGGCCGGCATCGCGGCGGCGTTGACCGCAGTCGTGACGGGCGGGCTGGCGCCCCGTCCCGCGCGCCCGCCAGCCTGCGGGGCGTTGGTCTGTGCCACCAGAACAGGAGCCGCGCTTTCCAGGCGCTGCGCCAGCAGCTCCGCGGTCCATTTGGTATTGCCGCCGGCGGGCAAGCGCAGCACGTAGCCGCTGGGTACCACCCGCTGTCCATTCCAGACCGAGGGCCGCAGCGCTGGATTGAGTCGGCGCAGCGTATCGCGATCAACGCCGATGGTATGCAGCAGTGTTGCGACACTGGCGGTCGAGGGCATCTTAAGTTCGAGGAAGCCGGCCTCGGACGCGCGGCTCACACCGCCGAAATACTTGTCCGGGTTCTCGGAGATGGTCAGTGCGGCCAGAAACGACACATAGAAGTTGCGCGAAGCGAAGCCGAAGCTCGCGCTATGGTAGTCGCGCACGATGCGCACGATGTCGTCGGTGCCGAGCAGTTCGCGCGCTCGCCGTACGCCCTCGGCGCCATGGTTGTACGCCGTGATCGCCAGCGGCCATGTGCCCAGCAGCCGATAGTTGTACTCCAACAGCTGCGCCGCCGCCTCGGTCTCGCGGTACGGATCCAGCCGCTCGTCCACCGCCGGGTTGATCCGCAGGAAGCGACGTCCGGTCGAGCGCATGAACTGCCACAATCCCGCGGCCCCGACCTTGGAGTAGGCGGCGGGGTCGAACGAGGATTCCACGTGTGGCAAGGCCGCGATCTCCGGCGGCAGGCCAAGATTGGCCAGCACCTCGGCAATGTGCGTCTCCCAGGCTCCGGAGCGGATCAGCCCGGCGCGGAAGCGGTCCGACTGACCCAACTGGAAGCGCAGGTCGGATGCCGCGGCTTCGAGCTGCGCCGGCGCCGCGCTGTCGGCCCAGAGCTGACGGATGTGCCGCTCCTCGTCGTCGCGCGGCTCATTGCCGCGCGCCAACCGATGCAGGATGTCCGCGATCCGATCGCGCTCGGCCTCGACCTTGCGCTCGCGCTCGGAGGCCGGGGTGTCGGCATCGAAGTGCAGCTTCTCGTAGACGATCTGCAGATTGTGCTGATCGTGGATCAGCCCCTCATTGGTCGAAACCTGGGAATAGATCCGGATCCAGAACTGCACGTCCGGCTCGAGTTCCGGGGGGCGCGGCAATAGCTCGTCCGCGGCGAATACAAAGCGCGACAGCAGCAGCAGCGCGCAAGACAGCAGCAGCCGTTTCATCGAGTTTTTCGATGACCTCTAAGGAAGCCGATGGAGACGCGGCGCATGATACGTCAGAGCGGCGCCGGGAAAAACGCATCGCTTCACAGCAAACGCGAGTTGCTGCGACCATGCAGCCATGGTGCAGCGCTGCAGCAATCCGGTGTCGCGCCACCGGCACGCGCGGGGGCGCGCGCCTGGCGCCTCGGCCCTGACAGTCGCCGCGATGAGTCTGGGCTATGGCATCGTCCAGCTTGACGTCACCATCGGTCAACGTGGCGATCTACACCATCGGTCAGAGCGTCGGCGGCTCGGTCGATGCCCTGCAGTGAGTGGTAAATGCCTACCCCATTGCCTTTGCAGCGCTGATCTTGAGTGCTGGCGCGCTCGGGGATCGCATCGGGTCCCGGCGCGTGTTCATCGCCGGATTTGCAATCTTCACCGCAGCCTCACTCGCGTGCGCGGCGGCGCCGACGCTTGCGATTCTGATCGGCGCGCGCCTGATTCAGGGTATCGGCGCCGCGGTGCTGGTGCCCAATTCATTGGCGCTGCTCAATCATGCCCATCCCGATCCCGAGCAGCGACAGCACGCGGTCGCAATCTGGGCCGCTGGCGCCAGCCTGGCGCTGACCGCAGGCCCCCTGGTGGGCGGCGCGTTGATCGCGCTTAGCGGATGGCGCAGCATCTTCCTCGTCAATGTTCCGATCGGCCTGATCGGTCTGTGGCTCACCGTACGCTACGCGCAAGAGACTGAGCGCGCGCCCGCACAGCGCCTGGACTTGGTCGGACAGAGCTGTGCGATGCTCGCCCTGACCTGCCTCGCAGCCGCGATGATCGAGGGCGGGCGGCTCGGTTGGGCCGATCGCCGGGTGGCGGGCGGGTTCGTCGCCGCGGTCGTGCTGCTGGCGGCCTTCATCCGTGTCGAGCAACGAAGCCAACACCCAATGTTGCCGCTGGGGCTGTTCTCAAGCGCCGAATTCAGTATCGCCTCAGTGGCGGGCCTGCTGGTAAACATCGCGTTCTACGGCATGATCTTCGTCTTCAGCCTGTACTTTCAGCGGCTTCAGCGCTATTCACCGCTGCAGACCGGGCTGGCGTTCGTTCCGATGAGCGGCGCCATCCTGATTGCGAACCTGATCGCCAGCCGGGCGACGGCGATCGCAGGTCCGCGCGCCATCATTGCGTTGGGGACGGCGATCAGCGCCGTGGGCAGTCTGGCGCTGCTGCCCATCACGGCTGGCTCGAGCTATCTGTCGATGCTGGTGCCGCTGATCGTGATGGGCGCGGGCCTGGATCTGCTCGTGCCACCGCTGACCGCGACCATGCTCGGTAGCGTAGCCAAGGGCCAGTCAGGCATTGCCTCGGGCGTCCTGAACTCGATGCGCCAGAGCGGCAGCGTCCTTGGGGTCGCGCTGCTCGGCTCGCTGGTGGCGCAGCAGTCTACCTTTTTGCCCGGCATGCGCTCGGCCCTGGTGGTGGCGGCGGCAGCGCTCGCGGCCGCCTGTGCTGCAGTGCTGGCGGGAATTCCCGGTTATAAAGGCTCCAAGACCAAGCAGGACCAACGCACATGAAAACCGGCGGCTCGCACCAGGCCAAATCTCCTTCCCAGCTGATCGACGCCAGGATCAAGGCGCTGGACGACTGGCGGGGTCCGATGCTCAGCCGGCTGCGTACCTTGATCAAAGCGGCCGATCCCGAAGTCATCGAGGAATGGAAGTGGCGAGGAGTTCCGGTGTGGTCGCACGATGGAATTATCTGCACCGGGGAGAATTATAAGAGTGTCGTGAAGATGACCTTCGCCAAGGGGGCAGCGCTGAAGGATCCTTCGAAGCTCTTCAATGCCAGCCTCGAGGGCAACATACGCCGTGCCATCGATGTTCGTGAGGGCGAGAACATCAACGAGCCGGCCTTGAAGGGTCTCATCCGCGCGGCGGCGGCCCTCAACAGATCCAAAGCCAAGCTGAAGGCCAAGAGGACTAAGTAGGAGCCTCGTCGGCGTGACGATGCGCGAGCTTCCAGCTGCCGTCCTCGGACCGAAATACCTCGGTGATCCGCAAGGTCATGGCGATACTTTTGCCCTGCATGTGGACCTGTGCATGTTGCAGGCCGGTCCAGAACGCCAGCTCCCCGCTTGATCCGCATTGCAGGACTTCCAGCTGGCCGCCCGCGCCCCTGCCGAACGCACGAGCATCGGCGTCATAGCGCGCTTGGACCGCAACTGCGCCGCGCACCTGGTCGCCCCTGGGATGAAAAAAGGTCGCCGGATCGTCGTGCGTCACCAACGAGTCGAGCGGACCGGCATCACCGTTGATATAGGCGAGCGTCGCCTCCTTGCGGGCTTGCATGAAGCGAGCGAAGGCATCCACCTTGCCCTGGCCGCGGATGGTCGTAATCCACTGCGCCAGTTTCGAGCTGAAATCGGTGAGGAACTTGTCCGTGTCCGGATTTTTGAGGCTACCGTCATCGTTGAAGAGTTCGGCTGCGCCGCTGATGTACGCCTCGGGTTGCTGCATGACCAGCATGTTGAGGTATACGAACGTCTGTCGTAACGCGTGATTGGCGCCAAAGGCACCGAGCTTGTAAGGCGTGACGCTGACCACCCCGACCGGCAGGCCGTCCCAGAGGTTCTCGCCTTGCGGCCGTGAAGCGACGTCGAGCGCGTTCTTCAGGCAACCAGGAATCGAGCGATTGTATTCCGGAGTCACAAACAGCACGGCCTGGCAGCGCCGCAGCTCTTGACGAAAGCGCCTCCATGGCGCCGGTGCGTTGCTCTCCAGATCCTCGTTGTAGATCGGCAGGTCGGCGATGTCGATGGTCCGGCAGCTCAACTCCGGCGGTGCCCGTGCGATCAGTGCATTGGCCACCTTGCGACTGTGCGAGCCCGTACGCAGGCTCCCGACGATGACCGCGACTGTGGCGGATGCTTGCATGAAATATCCCCGCTTGAGGCTGGACCCGCCGCACAGCGTAGTGCGCGATCCGGGCTAGACGCACTAGGCCGATGCTGACATCGCGGTCGCCGAATCACCGACCCAGTCGCCAATAACTCAACGGCAGCGGCGCGCGCGGTTACCGAAGAGCGGCCAGCAGCTTCGCTGGTCTTACTTCCTGTCTGAGTTGACCGAAAGTGCATTGCCGCGGCGCCTTGTCCGGTCGCCACCGCAAGAAGCGGGTGCCGTGACGAAAACGATCACCGGTCACTTGATCGTACTGCACTTCTGCTACGAGCTTGGTCTTCAGTGGGTACCACTCGGTGCTGCGATCCGTGGACCAGCGGCTGGGTCCACCCGGGGCGCTGCCGGTGAAGCCTCGACCGCCGCGCAGCTTCTCGAACATGCGCGTCAGATGCGGGCGTTCGCGCGCGGAAATCCCCGAGCTGAACCCAACGTGATCGAGCATTCCATCGGCGTTGTATAGGCCCAGCAGCATGGAACCGACCTGCTTGCTGTCAGTGGCGTAGCGAAAGCCACCGACGACGCAATCCGCGGTGCGCAGACATTTGACCTTGAGCATCGCGCGTTCGCCGGGTTCGTAAGGACCGCGCAGCGACTTCGCCACGACCCCATCCAGTGCCCCGCCGCCGGCCTTGCCGAGCCAGCGGCGCGCCTCTGCCAGGTCGCGTGAATACGGCGATAGCCGCATGATCGCCGGCTGCTGCTCTCGCCGGTACAGGCGCTCCAGGGCGCGCCGTCTGTCACCGAGTGGGCGTGACAACAGTTCCTTGCCGTCATCCGAGAGCATGTCGAACGCCATGAAAAGTGCCGGGGTGTCGCGCGCCAGCTTGACCACACGGCTGTGCGCTGGATGCAGCCGCATCTGTAGCGCATCAAATGATAGCGAGGATCCGACCGGGATGATGAGCTCGCCATCCAGAACGAAGCGCCGGCACTTGAATTGCGCAAACCCGCGCGCGATCTCCGGGAAATATCGCGCCAGCGGCTTGCCCGATTTCGAGCGCAGCTCGAGCTTCGCACCGTCCTTGAGGATCATGCAGCGAAATCCATCCCACTTGGGCTCAAACTGCCACAGTCCGTCCTCTGGCAGCTTGGCAACCAGTCTGGCTTCCATCGGCAGCAGTAACGGTGCCGCTGGCGAATTCATCGGAACTCTCCGGTTAGTGGCTCGCAATGTTCGCGACATCGGGGTCGGCGCGCTGTCGGTTGTGCGTCCTACGTGTCATCCGCCGAATTGGCGCGAGCGCGTAGCGACGGCACCTGGGCGTTGCAGTCGATGTCTGACAGAGGCTTTGGTGCGAGGCGACACAATTACCCAATAGTAAAGGGGCGGCCAAGTTTGACTGATCGGCGATCGGTACCGGCGATTCGAACGGGACAAGGGCCCGGCCTTCTGGACTTCGAGGAGTTCCGGCGCCGTTTTGTATCCCGCTTCTACGATCCCAATTTCAGGGTTCACGCAAGCGCCATCGACGCATTGCTCGACACTGCCTGGAACAACTACTGTCAGTCGCGCAAGAGTCCGATAACGCGCCCGGCCGGCGAGGGATTCGCGGATCCATCCTATGAGCTGTCGGTCGAGTGGCTGGCTGCGCGAGCGGCCATTCTCGAGGCGCAGCAGCGCCATGACGATCCGGCGCAGCGCACGCGCGTGCTGGTGATCGGCGCCGCAGACCGAAACGACAAGACCTGTCCGGGCGAGATGGCCAAGTCCTATCGGATGGCGCAGATTGCCATCGGTGAATTGCAAAGCCTGGGAATCGAAGTTGACGCGCTCGATCTGAGCCTGTTGGCGTCCGAATACGGGCGCGTGATCTACCCCTGCAAAGGTTGCGTCTCGACCGCGATGCCACTGTGTCACTGGCCCTGCTCGTGTTATCCCAATCACAGCCTAGGACAAACCAGCGATTGGATGAACGACCTCTACCCGCGGTGGGTGGCTGCGCATGGCATTTTGATAATTACGCCGGTCTACTGGTACCAAGCGCCGTCGGCTCTGAAATTGATGATCGATCGCCTGGTGTGTGCCGACGGCGGCAATCCTGACCCCAGCAGCACGCACGGCAAGAAGGTAGATGAGGCCAAGGCGATGGAGCTAGAAGGTTGGACCTATCCTCGACATCTGGCCGAGCGTTCCTATGCGCTGATTGTGCACGGCGATGCGGCCGGTACCGAAGCACTCAGGCATGCTCTGAGCAACTGCCTGGATGACATGGGTCTGATCTCTGCCGGCGCTCGCGCCTGCATCGACAGGCTCATCGGCTATTACGAACCGTATGCCAGCAGCCACGAAGCCTTCGACGCCGACCATGCGTTGCACCAAGAAATACGCAACGCCGCCCGCCTCCTGGGTGTCCAGGCAGTCAGACGACGCGCCAGCCCATCCGATCTGCCGACTGCCGAGTGCCTACCGGACCCGCGCCCGAAATAGACGGTCAGTCGTGCAGTCCCCGTCGGACTAGCACTGCCGGGATGCGGCTACAGGCGCGGCAATGCAGCGCTCGTCTGACATCCGCCGCCTACTTCTTCACATCGCGGCCACCGGCGGCCAGCAGACAGCGCGGATGCGAGCATGTCGTTGCAATGAAACTGCACCATATAACCAGGAGTGAAAGCGATGGCTAATGAGAATGCGCCTTCGGGCGGTCAGCGGGGTGGATCGGAAAATTTCGCGCAGAATCGCGACAAGGCAAGCGAGGCCGGGCGCAAGGGCGGCGAGCAGTCGCAGAGCGCGCAAAAGCAGCGGCCTGAGGAAGACAAGGAGAAGCGTGAAGGCACGCAGCGCGGCGGCTCCGGTAACTTCGCAGAGGATCGCGAGCGTGCGAGCGAGGCCGGCCGCAAGGGCGGCGAGCAATCACACGGATCGGGTTCGAAGTAAGAAGTCCCGAGCAAAGAAAGAATGGCAGAGGTGCTGGCCGGCTCCCCGGCCGCACCTCTGACCTCTATCGATTCGGCGGCGGCGGACTAACCGCACTTCGACTCGCCGCAGTTCAGGCAGGTCATGCAGCCATCCATCATGACCACGGCTGCGGTGCTGCACTTGCTGCAAAGCTGCGCCCCCTCGGGGAAATGCGACTTTGAGAACGCGTCCTGCTGCTTGCTGCGTGCCTCGAACTCGGCCCGTTTGTCATCGATCAGCTTCTTCTGGTGCACGTCGAGTTCGGGTTTGTGCATCAGCCCGATGCTCTGCAGGTGCTTTTCGATCACGTAGCCCAGCTCGGCGATGATCGAGGGCATGAATTTACCGCCGGGCTGCCAGTAGCCACCGCGCGGATCGAACACCGCCTTGAGCTCGTCAACCAGGAACGCCACGTCGCCGCCCTTGCGAAACACCGCCGAAATGATGCGGGTGAGTGCGACGATCCACTGAAAGTGATCCAGGTTCTTTGAGTTGATGAAGATCTCGAACGGCCGGCGCTGCTCGTACTCGGTACCCTCGTTCAGCACAATATCGTTGATGGTCACGTACATCGCGTGATCGGACACCGGTGTCTTGATCTTGTAGGTAGAGCCGATCAGCATCTCCGGACGCTGGATCTCTTCGTGCATCCGGATGACCTTGGCGGTGCGGCCATCGCGCCCATGCGCCAGTTCCTCCGGCCTCGCGTTCGTGGCTGCGTCCTGGTCCTCCGGCTTTTGCACCCGGTACTTGATGATCTTCTTCTCGATGCGTGTGCTCATGATCAGAACTTCCCGTAGTAGCCTTCCTTCAAGGCGTCGAACAGATTGGCGGCGCTGTGGGTTTCGCCGTCGTACTCGATCTCCTCGTCACCGCGCGCACTAACCTCGGTGCCGTCATCGAGCGTGAACACATAGATGGTGTTCTTGAGGTCCTGCTCCTTGACCAGCACGCCCTGGAACGCCTCAGGATTGAAGCGGAAGGTTGTGCAGCCCTTCAGCCCCCGCTCGTGCGCATAGAGATATATCCCCTTAAACTGATCGTAGGGAAAGTTGGTTGGCACGTTCGCGGTCTTGGAGATCGATGAGTCGATCCACTTCTGCGAAGCGGCCTGAATGTCCACGTGCTGCTGCGGCGCCACTTCATCGGCCGCGGTAAAATATTCCGGCAAGGTCTCACCTGCACTGGTTGATCCCGGCATCGCGCGCGGATTGACCAGCTCGCGGTAGGCCAGAAGCTCGAACGAGAACACGTCGATCTTCTCCTTGGTCTTGCGCCCCGGGCGAATCACGTTGCGGAAGTAATGGTGCGCAAAGCTCGGTTCGATGCCGTTACTGGCGTTATTGGCCAGCGACAGCGAGATCGTTCCGGTCGGCGCGATCGAGGTGTGATGCGTGAAGCGCGCCCCGACCTGCGCCAGCTCCTCGACCAGTTTGGGCGCGGCCTCGGCCACACGCTGCATGTAACGACTGTAGCGCGCATGCAGCAGTCGGCCGGGTATCTTGGCACCCGGCTTCCAGCCGTCGCGCTCCATCTCCGGGCGCTTGCGCAGCATCTCGCGCGTGACGGTGAACTCCTCGTTCATGATCGGCGCCGGACCTTTCTCGCGCGCCAGTTCGAGCGCGGCCTCCCATCCGGCGAGCGCCATCTCGCGCGATACGTCCTCGGTGAACTTGACCGACTCGGGCGAGCCGTACTTCGATCCGAGCAGCGTGATGGTCGATCCCAGGCCGAGAAATCCCATGCCGTGACGGCGCTTGCGAGTGATCTCGTGGCGCTGCTGCTCGAGTGGCAGTCCATTGATCTCCACGACGTTGTCGAGCATGCGCGTGAATACGCGCACCACGTCGCGATATTCATCCCAGTCAAAACGCGCGTGCGGCGTGAATGGGTCGCGCACGAAGCGCGTGAGATTGACTGATCCGAGCAAACAAGACCCGTATGGCGACAAAGGTTGTTCACCGCAGTTACCGGTCACAATCCCATTAAATATGAGATTGTTTTTGTCTTTCTGCGTGGTGTCGAATACCGCTGCGTAGCCGATGTGCTCGATCGAAGTGATCGGGCTCACAAACTTGTCGACACCGGTGCGCCCGCGCTGAGCCTTCCACTGTGCGTACTTCTGATTTTTTTCCGCAGTCAGAAATCCGATTTCTTGCATGAAGCGATCACGCGATTCCGAGCCGATGATCAACTCGTAGTCGGCCTTACAGTTGTACAGGCGCGTCCCACCCTTTCCATCCGGCAGCTGGCGTTGACCCGCCGGCCGCCGAAGATAGATGCGGCAGAAGATGCCGACGTTGGCCAGTAGCGTCTGGACGTTCTTCAGCAGGGATGGGCGGCTGGACGCGAGTCGGACGGTGCAGTGCGCCGTCGCATCGGTTCGCTGTACCGTCCCGTCGGTCTGGAACAGCGCCCGCAGATACCCCTTCACGCACTCTTCACTGCCACGCCAGATCACTTCGGGAATCTGCAACTTGGTCTTGGCCGTGAAGCCGTAGTGCTCGAGCACGCGCGCCAGCAGCACCGAGCGGATCATCACCAGATTGCGTTGAGGTACCGCGACCGCGCTGACCTTGTAGTGATTCGATCGGTCAGAGACGCCGGCGATCAGCGCGTTGATGTAACTGACCACCTGCGCAGCGTAGTCGCGATCGGCTCCCCACAGATTGACGATTGCCGCCCGCTTGCCTTGGCCGCGATTGGTGAAGTGTCCGTCGCCGGTCAGGAGGCCGATCAGCTGCCCCAGCTCGGCGCTGCCCTCTTTGCCGAACTGACCCTTACCGGACTGGATCAGCAGTTCGTCGCCGGGCTTGAGATCCTTGAGCTTGATCTTGCCGCGCGTCGTATAGAAGTCGTGCCAGGCGGTCGCCTTGATCTCATATCCCGCTTCGGTGACGACACGAAATATCTCGGCGCCCGTTGACGTCATGAATGCGGGTACTGCCGGGCGCTGCTCGACACCGAGCTCGCGGCTTCCCATCGCGCGGCGATCGACCGTGACCTGGAGTGGCGCGCCACTGTTGTACAGATCTCCGATCCGCACCATTCCGTACTGAGTCGCCAGACGCGTGTCTGCGGTCACGCAAGGGTTGGTCGCACGAATGTTCTCGCACCACCAGTTGTTGTTCATCTCGTTGACGCGGTCGATCAGGATGAACCCCGGCTCGGCAAAGTCGTAGGTGGACGACATGATCACGTCCCACATGCGCCGTGCCGGCAGCGTCTTGTAGACGCGGCAGGCGACCAGCCCGTCCTCGTTCACCACGTAGCCATCGTGGACCGGCCAGTCGCGCCATACGAACTTGTACTCATCGTTCAAGTCGGGCTTGTCGGCATCGTATTCACGTCGGCTGATCGGGAAGGCGAGCTTCCACTCCTTGTCCTCGCGTACCGCGCGCATGAATTCATCGGTGACCAGCAGCGACAGATTGAACTGCCGCAACCGACCGTTCTCGCGCTTGGCGCGAATGAAATCCATCGCATCGGGATGACCGACATCGAACGTACCCATCTGCGCGCCGCGACGGCCGCCAGCCGACGAGACGGTGAAACACATCTTGTCGTAGATATCCATGAACGACAGCGGCCCGGAGGTATAGGCACCGGCGCCCGAGACGTAGGCGCCGCGCGGACGCAGCGTCGAGAATTCGTAGCCGATGCCGCAGCCGGCCTTGAGCGTCAGTCCGGCCTCGTGCACTTTGCCGAGGATGTCGTCCATCGAATCGCGGATCGTGCCCGACACGGTGCAATTGATGGTTGAGGTCGCAGGCTTATGCTCCCAGGCGCCGGCATTGGACGTCACGCGGCCGGCCGGTATGGCGCCGTGGCGCAGCGCCCATAGAAAGCGCTCATACCAGCGCTCGCGGATGTCCTCGCGTTCGACATCGGCCAGTGCCCGCGCGACGCGTTTATAGGTGTCGTCCATGCTGGCGTCGATCGGCTCGCCGTCCTTGGACGCAAGCCGATACTTCTTATCCCAGATGTCCAGCGATGCTTCCTGGAACGGGATGGTGTTGATGTCCCGCGCGACGAGTTTGACGACGGAATTCATGGCGGTGGCGGCTCCCCTTTCCGCGGATCAATCACACATTCAGACCAGGACGCTCCTACAAGATCTTGTTGTGTGGAGGGCGGAGACTAATCAAGCGCAGAACCGGTCGTCAAGATTATGAAACACTCGGTTTTGTACATTTTTGTTGTTGTTTATCAGCATTTTGTGCAACAAATGCCTCTAATTTCATCAGCAGAAAAGTTAAGCTCGCTGGGCCAAGGCGCCGAAAGCGGGACATCAATAGGTTGTGTCCACCGCCGACGCACCGTCGCTGCACAGCGCGCCCACAGGCTATCCACAAACAATGCTCTTGACAGCGCTTGCCTGGAACCGCGTCGCATGCCCTTCGGCAGGTCTTGAAACGCGGCGAACCACCACCAACTTCAGGTGCAAGCAGACGGGTCGCGTCACGTCCCGTAGCTCCCACTAACCTGAAAAGGACAGGAGAAGGACAATGGTACTGGTACGTTACGAGCCGTGGAGCGCATTCGAGCGCTTGCATCGGCAGATCGGGCAGATCTTTGACGGCGTTGATGCCCCGGCAGCCAATGGCGAGGCCGAGAAGAGCAACGGCGAAACCGCGGTCAACTGGATTCCGTCGGTGGACGTGTTCGAGCAGGCGGACAGCTTCGTGCTGCGTGCCGATCTGCCGGGCATCGAATCGAAGGACATCCAGATCACGGCCGACAAGGGCGTGTTGACGGTGACCGGCGAGCGCAAGTTCGAGCGCTCCGAGACCGACAAGTCGGTCACGCGCCAGGAACGCGTCGAAGGTCGCTTCCTGCGTCGCTTCACGCTGCCGGAAAACGTCAATTCGGATGACATCCGCGCGCGCCATCTAAATGGCGTGCTCGAAGTGACCATCCCGAAGGTGGCTGCTCCGGAACCGAAGCGGGTCAGCGTCGAGACCCATTGATCGTTGTCCGGCGTTGTGCGGTACTGCAGCCCATGCAGTACCGCACGATGCCGGTATTTCAACGGCCGCTGACCGTCAGCATTCTGGGCGGCACCGGATTCGTAGGCCAGGAACTGACCGTTCGGCTGGCGCGAGCCGGACACGCAGTACGCGTGCTGACTCGGGATCGGAGTCACGGCGATGATCTGAATACGCTCGCTAGCGTCGAGCTGCTGGCCGGCAACGTCCACAACCCCGATTTCCTGCGTGCCCGTATCGATGGCTCGGATGTCGTGGTCAACCTGGTCGGTATTCTCAACGAGCGCGGCTTCGGTGGCGCTGGCTTTCGGCGCGCCCATGTCGAACTCACGACCGCTCTGCTGCGGGCGATCTCCCAGGCGCACGTGCCACGACTGCTGCACATGAGCGCCCTGCAAGCCGACGCCGAACGCGGTCGCAGCCACTACCTGCGCACCAAAGGCGAGGCCGAGCGCCTGGTGCGCGAGACCGGCAACCGCCTCGACTGGACCATCTTCCGGCCCTCAGTCATCTTCGGATCGCGCGATTCGCTCACCAATCGCTTCGCCGCGCTGCTGCGCCTCTCGCATGGCGTGCTACCTCTGGCGCGTCCGCTCGCGCGCTTCGCGCCGATCTACGTCGGCGATGTAGTGACCGCTTTCATGCGCTCGCTCTACGGCGGCGCCACCAGCCGAGCCAGCTATGACCTGTGTGGGCCGGAGATCATGACGCTGGAACAGCTGGTGCGCGCGGTGGCTCGGGCGGCGCAGCTGCCGTGCCACGTGCTGAAACTGCCCGACACCGTGGCGCGCGTGCAGGCCCTGTTGATGCAGCTGCTGCCCGGCAAACCCTTTTCTACCGACAACCTTCGCTCGCTGCTGACCGACAGCGTCTGCGACCACGATGGTGCCGGACAGCTCGGCCTGGCTACGGCGCACCTGAGCGAGCTGGCACCCACCTGGCTGTCGAAGGCGTCGTGGTCGCCCCGGCCTGACAGAACGCGTGGCGTGCGGCCGGATCGCTCCGCATCTTTCTGACCGCCGCGTAGAAGGCCGACAGATCGCCGCCGTTGGCCGCCAGCAGTCCCTGGAAGGCCGGCACGCAGTCGAAATAGGTGCCGAGCGAGGCCAGATGGGCATTGTTGAGCCCATCAGCGATCCAGTGGTCGTAAACGGTCTGGACGTGGAATTGCCTCTCGAGCGCCTGCACCTGCTCGCTGGTCGCGCTCAGGATCTCGCGCTTGCGCGCCCGGCGCTGCTCGATCGGCAGCGTCGCGGATTGCCGGTAGAAGCTGGCCAGACGCCGCCGACCGTCGGCGAACGCGCGCAGCATCAGTACATCGGCATGATGACGCTCGAGATAATCCTGCAGTTCCTGACTGCGGCCGCGCTCCGCCAGCCATCGCCGCAGCCCCACCTGTTCGACCGTGACCGCGAATGACTCGTTGAACTCGGTATCGCCACGGACGTAGATCAGCTGATGGGCGAGCTCGTGGAACATGGTCGACACCAGGCCCAGATCGCCATAGCGCAGCATGGTGTTGAGCACCGGGTCGGCAAAATGGCCCAGGGTCGAATAGGCCGTGACCCCGCCTACCATCACATCATCGCCGTCAGCGGCCAGTCTTGCGGCCATGCGGTCGGCCGCCTGCTGGTGGAAATACCCGCGGTAGCTCAGGCAACCGGTGAACGGGAAACACCAGTGCCTGGGCTCGACCGAGAACTCGGGCGTCGCCACCACGTTCCAGACCACATACGCGCGCTTCAGGTCGCTGTAGGTGCGGTAACTGCTGTTATCGGGCAGCTTAAGCTCGGTGACCGCAAAATCGCGGGCGTCCTGAACCACCCGCAGCCGTTCGACCAGCATCGGCGGCGAGTTCGGATCGGCGATCACCTGCGTGATCGGCCGCCGGGCGCGCATTAGCTGCCATTGTCCGTGCGCGGCCTGGGTCAGATAGGCAATCGTGCAGCCTGACAGCATGGTGCTGACGACGGCCACGATCAGCAGTCGGATCCTGGGTGCGGGGTCACTGCTGCTCTCGGGTAACATGCCGGTCATGCAAGTGTATCTGGTGGGCGGCGCGGTGCGGGACGACCTGCTGGGCCTGCCGGCAGCCGAACGCGACTGGGTCGTGGTCGGGGCGACGCCCCAGGAACTCGAGCACGCCGGCTTCCGATCGGTCGGGCGCGAATTTCCGGTCTTCCTGCATCCGGAAACGCACGAGGAATATGCGCTGGCACGGCTCGAGCGCAAGACCGCCCCCGGATATCGCGGCTTTACCACCCGCTTCTCGCCCGATGTGACGCTGCAGCAGGACCTGCAGCGCCGCGACTTGACCATCAATGCGATGGCGCGCTCGACCGATGGCGCGCTCATCGACCCCTACGGCGGCCAGCGCGACCTGGAGCTGCGTGTGCTGCGCCACGTCTCACCGGCGTTCATCGAGGATCCAGTGCGCGTGCTGCGGGTAGCCCGTTTCGCCGCGCGCTTGGCCACGCTGGGATTCAAACTGGCGCCCGAGACGCAGGTGCTGCTCCATACGATGGTCGACAACGGCGAGATCAGCGCCCTGGTGCCCGAGCGCGTGTGGCGCGAGATGCAGCGCGCGCTGGGCGAGTCGAGCCCGGAAGTATTTTTTGATCTGCTGCAGGAATGCGGCGCGCTGGCGGTGCTGGTACCGGAACTGCATTGGGCACAGGCCGAGCGCAGCGTGCTGAAACGCGCGGTCCGCATCGGCGCCGAGCCAGCGGTGCGCTTCGCCAGTCTGTTGGCGGCCACGGAGGCGCAGGCCATCAGCGCGCTGTGCGAGCGGCTGCGCGTGCCCAATGAATTTCGCGACTTGGCGCTGCTCGGCGCGCGCCTGCAGGGACGCCTTGCGCGCGCACACGGCCTCGATGCCCCGCAGATGCTGGAGCTGCTGGAGGCCGCCGATGCATTTCGGCGGCCGGACCGCTTTGCGCAACTGTTGCGCGTCGCTCAGGCCAGCTCCGGGCTGGACGATGCGGGTCGCGAGGCGGTGACCGAGGCGCTGTTCACGGCGACCTCGGTGACGCTGCCGCCCGAACAGACCGCACAGCTTCGCGGCCTGGCGATCGCGGCGGCCTATCGGGCGGCACGCATCGAGCGGCTGCGAGCGCTGTTAGAGTGAGCGGCGCAGGTCCTGATGGGCATATCCGATCAACTCCAGATCCAGGCCGCGCGTCAGCGCCATGGCCTTGAAGATCTCGCCCATCTCTCCCGGAAGCAGTAACTGCCGCGCCTGCGCGGCGAGCCGGGCGCGCTCGAGCACGCCGCCGGCGGCGCCGAGATCGGCTTCGAGACCGCAGGCGAGCAGGAACGCCGCCTGGGTGCAGTAGCCATGCACCTTCAGTCCGGCATCGCAGGCCGCTTCCGCCACTGCGGTGAAATCCACCCAGGCGCTGATGTCCTGCAAGCCCGGATAGCGCAGCACATCGTCATGCGCTCGATGGCGAAAATGACAGCGCAGCGTGCCCTCGGTGCGCTGCGGGTGATAGTACTCGTGCCGCGCCAGGCCGTAGTCGAACAGCAGCAGCGCACCGCGCGACAGCGCCGAGGCGATCCCGGCAATCCAGGCAGCGAGCATCGGACACAGCTCCGATCGATACCCGGCCGGCCACGGCGATGGTTCGCTGAGCGAGCGCGCAATGTGGCGCACGGCCGCGGTGAAACCCGCGTCCGCCGGGCAATCGGCTTCGATCAGGGCGCCGCGCGACCAGGCGATTCCGCGCTCTCGGATGCCCTCCGCCGCAATCACGAAGCGCTTGAACGGCAGCGCATCGGCCACCTCGTTTGCCAGGATCACACCGGCGATCGGTGCGGCCGGCAGCGTATCCAGCCAGCTCACTCGCGCGCGCAGCGCGGGCGGCAGCGTGTCGAGGCGCTGCTGCTGGCGGGCACGCAGCTCGGCGCTGACCTCAAGGATGAAATAGTGCTCCGGCAGGACGTCCAGTTGCGCCAGCGTGGACAGCACGTCACAGGCCAGCGCACCGCTGCCGGCGCCCAGCTCCAGGACCTGCGCCCCACCCGTCCGCAGGATCTGCGCGCATTGCCGCGCCACGCAGCGACCGAACAGGCCCGAAATCTCCGGCGCGGTGACGAAATCCCCACTGCGACCGAACTTGGTGCTCCCGGCGCTGTAATAACCAAGGCCCGGTGCATACAGCACCGTTCGCAGATAGTCATCGAAGGCGAGCCAGCCGCCGTGCGTGTCGATCGCGGCGTGCACCGCCTGCACTACGCGTTCGCAATGATCCGCCTCGTCCGGCTGCAGCGGCGGCAGGATTGAGACCGCATCCGCCCTCGTCATAAGCTGCCGCCATGGCCGACCGTCGCAACAATGCCGAACAGCCGCTGGGGGGATCTCACCCGAACCTGAGCGGCCGCACCGCGCTGGTGACCGGGGCGGCGCGCCGGGTCGGGGCCGGCATAGTGCGCGCGCTGCATGCCGAGGGTGCCAACGTGCTGATTCACTGTCACCGCTCAGTTGCCGAGGCCCATGCGCTGGCCGCCGAGCTGGAGAGCGCCAGGCCGGACTCCACAGCCGTCCTGGCGTGTGACCTGCTGGACGACGCCGCATTGCCCGAGCTGATCGAGCGGGCACGTCAGCGATTCGGGGCGCTGCATCTGCTGGTCAATAACGCCTCGAGTTTTTACCCGACGCCGCTTGGCAGTATCACAGCTGCCCAGTGGAACGATCTGATCGGCACCAATCTGCGCGCCCCGCTGCTGCTGGCCCAGACTGCGGCCCCGGAGCTGCGCCGCACCGGCGGCGTGCTGATCAACATCGTGGACATTCACGGCATGCGGCCACTGCGCAATCACATGGTCTACAGCGTGGCCAAGGCCGGGCTCATCATGCTGACGCGCGCGCTGGCGCGCGAGCTGGCGCCCGAAGTGCGGGTGAACGCCATCGCGCCCGGACCGGTGCTGTGGCCCGAGGCGCCGATGCCCGAGGATCAGAAGCAGGACATCCTGCAGCATACGCCGCTGCAGCGGCGCGGCTCGCCCGAAGACATCGCGCGCGCGGTACTGTTCTTTGCCGCCGAGGCCCCGTTCGTCACCGGGCAGATCCTCGCGGTCGACGGCGGCCGCAGCATCGGCTGGTAGCGCGGCGACTGGCGGCTCAGGCGGCATTGAGGTCGAGCTCGAGCGGCTCGAATACCTGCCCGGCGCGCGGAAACCCGCGCCACAACTCGGCGATCGTCGGCCCCGCGGGGGGATAGCTGCAGTCGGGCGCCAACTCGGCCAGTGGCCCGAGCATGTAAATGCGCCGCGTCAGGTCGCGCCGTGGCAGCGTATAGCCCGGTCCGGCCTCAACCACGTCCCCATAGAGCAGCAGATCTAGATCCATCTTGCGCGGCTCCCACTTCGGATCGCTGCGGCGGCGTCCGCAGCGCGCCTCGATCTCGCGCAGCAAGGGCAACAGGGAGGCGATCGGCAACGTGGCATCGAAACCGACCACCGCATTGTAGAAGTCCGCGCCCTCGAAGCCGAACGGCGGATTGCGATAGCAGCGTGAAAACCGCGCACCGGGAAAGTGCTGCTTAAGCGTGCGTGCCGCCTGCAGCATGCGTACGGCCGGATCGAGATTGCTCCCGATCGCGACGAAGGCCCGGACCATCAGCCTTCCTTAAGCTGCGAGCGATGGCGCTCGATGCACACCCCGACATCGCGCGAGTGCCGGATGGCACCAGGCTTGTTGATGCTGACTCGCACCCACTCGAGCGGAAATTCCGCCAGCAGAAGCAGCGCCAGCCCCTGCGCCAGCGATTCGACCAAGTGGAACTGCGAGGCCTGCACGAAGGTCAGCACCCGCTTGGCCACGCTCTTGTAGTCCACGGTGTCGTCGACCTGATCGCGGCGCGCGGCACGCGCGCAGTCGCACGGCAACTCCAGATCGATCACCACGGTCTGCGGCGAGCGCCGCTCCCAGTCGACGAAGCCGATGATGCATTCGGTGGTCAAGCCGCGCAGGAAAATGCGATCTTCGCTGAGATGTTCGCTCATTGGTGCAGTGTAGCGACTGCGCCGGGTGGCCGCAGTTCCTGCAGTGGCCAGCGGGCACGCACCTCGATGCCGCCGCTGGCTTGCTCCCGGGCCTGCAGCCGGTACTGGCCGGCCACCGCGATCATCGCAGCGTTGTCGGTGCAGAACTCGGGCCGCGGGAAATACACCTGTGCGCCAACAGCTGCGGTGGCGCGCAGCAGGCGTGCGCGCAGCTCGCGGTTGGCGCCCACGCCGCCGGCGACCACGAGCGCGCGATGACCGGTGGCTTCCAGAGCACGCAGTGCCTTGGTGGCGAGCGTGTCGACGATCGCGTCCTGCACCGCGAAGGCCAGATCGGCACGCTGCTCATCGGTCAGCGTGGATGCACGCACCGCCAGCATCACAGCGGTCTTGAGTCCGGAAAAACTGAATTCGAAGCCGGGTTGATCCAGCATCGGCCGCGGCAGCGCGTAGCGGCCGGGGTGCCCGGCCTGCGCCAGTCGCGAGAGCTCGGGACCGCCCGGATACGGCAGGCCCAAAAGCTTGGCGCTCTTGTCGAACGCTTCGCCGGCGGCATCATCGCGCGTTTCGCCCAGCATGCGATATTCACCAACGCCGCGCACTTCGACCAGCATGGTATGGCCGCCCGACACCAGCAGCGCCACATGCGGCCATGGCGGGGCGGGCGATTCAAGCATCGGGGCCAGTAAGTGTCCTTCCAGGTGATGTATCCCCACCGCCGGCACCCCCCAGCCGTAACTCAGCGCGCGTGCCAGGGCGGCGCCGGTCAGCAGCGCGCCGACCAGCCCCGGCCCCGCGGTGTAGGCCACTCCTTCAATATCGGCAACGCGCACCCGGGCGTGCTCGAGTGCGCTGCGCAGCAATGGCAGCAGGCGTCGCAGGTGATCGCGCGCGGCCAGCTCCGGCACCACGCCACCGAAGATCCGGTGCAAGTCGATCTGACTCCAGATTTCGTGCGCCAGCAGACCGCGCTCGCGATCGAGCAGCGCCACGGCGCTCTCGTCACACGAGGTTTCAATCGCGAGGATTGCCATGCATGTCCGGCATTTTGCGTTTTGCAGCCAGTGACTTTAGAATCGCCGCCCTTGCGCTGAGCGCAGGGATGGAAAATCGCTTTGTATTCAAGAGGTTGACAATTCGATGCCGAGTGTGCGAGTACGCGAGAACGAGTATTTCGACGCAGCCCTAAGGCGCTTCAAACGGGCCTGCGAGAAGGCCGGGGTACTCGCCGAATTGCGCCGACGGGAATTCTACGAAAAGCCGACCCAGGAACGAAAACGCAAGAAGGCCGCGGCCGTCAAGCGTCACATGAAGCGCGTCTCGCGCGACTTCGCGCGTCCGGCGCGCGGCTCGTAAGTCGCACCGCGGCCCGTTCGGGCCGCGTGCCTTGAGCTTCGCCAGCGAAAATCCCCCGATGAGTCTCAAGGAGCGCATTCAGGAAGACATGAAGGCGGCGATGCGTGCCGGCGCCAAGGACCGTCTCGGTTGCATCCGTCTGATCCTGGCCGCCATCAAGCAGCGCGAGGTCGACGAGCGTGTCACCCTCGATGACGCGCAACTGGTCGGCGTGCTCGAAAAGATGGGAAAACAGCGGCGCGATTCGATCGCACAATTCCACGCCGGCGGCCGCGCCGATCTGGTGGCGAAGGAAAATGCCGAACTATCGATCATCAGTTCGTATATGCCCGCGCAGATGAGCGACGCCGAGATCGAGACGCTGATCGGCACCGCCATCGCCGAGACCGGCGCCACCTCGATCAAGGACATGGGCAAAGTCATGGGCATAATCAAATCCAAGGCTCAGGGCCGCGCCGACATGGCTACGGTGGGTGCCCGCATCAAGGCACGCCTGTCCTAGGACTTGCCCTAGACTAACGGCCAGTATGGCCGGCCGGATTCCGCAAGGCTTCATCGACGAGCTGATCGCCCGCGCCGACATCGTGGAGGTCATCGGCAGCCGCGTCGCGCTCAAACGCGCCGGACGGGAATACAAGGCCTGCTGCCCGTTCCACGACGAAAAAACGCCGTCGTTCTGGGTTAGTCCCGACAAGCAGTTCTATCACTGCTTTGGTTGCGGCGCGCATGGCACCGCGCTGGGCTTCCTGATGGAGTACGACCGGCTACCGTTTCCCGAGGCGGTCGAGGATCTGGCCGGCCGGCTCGGACTGACCGTGCCACACGAGGCGTTGGCGGCGGCGGCATCCGGCGCTACCGCACCCGGGGCCAGCTCGGAGGAGCTCGCGCCGCTGTACGCGCTGCTTACCAGGGTGGCGGACCAGTTCCACGCCAACCTCAAGCACAGCGAACGCGCGCAGCGGTACGCCGAGCAGCGCGGCCTCACCCCGTCGACCGTGGAGCGCTTTCACATCGGCTACGCCGCCGACGGCTGGAGCGAGCTGCTACGCCGATTCGGCAGACAGGAGCGCGATCAGCGCGCGCTGTTGTCAGCCGGTCTGATCATCGAGCGCGATCGCAGCGGCACGCCCGGCACTGCGGCCGCGGCAGAAGCCGGCAGCGGCGAGGGTTACTACGATCGCTTTCGCGACCGGCTCATGTTCCCGATCCGCGATACGCGCGGGCGCGTGATCGGCTTCGGCGGTCGGGTACTCGATCGGGGCGAGCCGAAGTACCTCAATTCGCCCGAGACCGTGCTGTTCCACAAGGGCAAGGAACTCTACGGCCTTTACGAGACGCGCCTGGCGCGCCGCGCGCTGCGGCGACTGGTGGTCGTCGAAGGCTATATGGACGTGGTGCGACTGCATCAGGCCGGGGTCACCGAAAGCGTGGCGACGCTCGGCACCGCCACCACCGCCGAACATCTGCATCGGGCGTTTCGCCTGGTAAGCGAGATCGTGTTCTGCTTCGACGGCGATCGCGCCGGGCGCGCGGCGGCGTGGCGCGCGCTGCAGCAGGCGCTGCCCGAGGCGCGCGCCGGCCGCGAGCTGCGCTTTCTGTTCCTGGCCGAGGGCGAGGATCCGGACTCGCTGGTGGGCAAAGAGGGCGGCGATCGCTTCAACGCGCGCCTGGACGGGGCGCTACCTCTGTCCGAATACCTGGTGGCGCAGCTGCTCGAGCAGGCCGATGTCAGCCACGCGGACGGCAAAGCGCACTTTGTGGCGCTGGCCCGCCCGCTGCTGCAGAAGATCTCGGCCGGCCTGTATCGCGAGCTATTGCTCGATCGAATTGCTGCGGCCATCGGTTGGCCCCCGGCGCGCCTGCAGCAATGGCTGGCCGAGCCGCAGACGCCGGGCGTTAGCGCGCGGCGCACCAGTGAAAGCCTCGAGGTGCGCAGCGCCCACGTGCCGGTGCGCTCGGTCGGACGCGGCAGCCTGGTCACGCAGGCCATCACCCTGGTGCTGCACTTTCCGGCCGCGGCAGTCGCGGTGGACCAGGCACAACGCGAACAGCTCGGTCGGGTGAATCAGCCGGGCATCGCGGTACTGCTGTTGCTGCTCGAACAGCTGCGCGCGCAGCCGGCGGCCAGCATGGCTCAGACGCTGGAGCGCTGGCGCGAGCGACCCGAGCATCATCGCCTGTCGGAACTGGCCGCCGGCGAACCCCTGGTGCCGGACCAGGACGCCGCGGCGCGCGAGCTGCGTCAGGCCGTGGCGCGCTTGCTCGATGCGGAACTGCGCCGCCGCCTGGAGGTACTGATCGATAAGGCCCGGGTACAGCCGCTGGATGAGGCCGAAAAGCAGGAACTTCAGGCCCTCGCTACTGCCCAATCGAGAGTTGGGCGCGTCTGACTGCTTCGATACGCCGCTTAGACCCACGGGGCACACCGGTCAGACGCTCTATATATAGAGCAGCCCGGAATGCTCGCAGACAGACCGGTCGCCGCCTTCGGGGGCCAATTCCGGTTATTAAGTTCAAGTCCTGGATGCGGCAGCCGTTAGCACGACCAGGGGTTGAATATTGCCAACGCGCTATCAAATCTGGTTATCATATTCAACTTTTCCATGAGCGACCCATGACTACAGCCCTTCGTTGCCAAGCGACGGACCGGGCTGCCCTGACGGTTACTCGACCCTTGGAAACACCCCTAGAGATGCTATGACACGCAAGCCGACGTCGAAGTCAGCCCCTTCTGCCCGCAAAGCCGCCACCCGCGGTACGGTTGCGGCCAGCGCCGCCGCGCATCGAAAGAGCGCCGCGCCGGCCCCAGCGCGCCGTCCCACGGCCGTGATCGCCAAGGCCGCCGAGCCGCATAAGAAGGGCGCGCCGGCAGCGAAAGCTGCCGCCAGCCACGGCTCCCATGATAAGGCTGCTGCATCGCACAAGCCGCACGGCCATGCCCCGGCTGGCACCGAGCGGCGTGCCAATGGGCTGCCCGAGGACCGCCAATCACAGCTCAAGCTGCTGATCGCTCGCGGCAAGGAGCAGGGTTACCTGACCTATGCGCAGGTCAACGATCACCTGCCGGCCGAGATCGTCGATCCGGAGCAGATCGAAGGCATCGTCAACACTATCAACGACATGGGCATTCCGGTGTACGAGAAGGCACCGGACGGCGAGTCGTTGCTGGCAAGTGAACCGAGTTCCCCGGCCGATGATGAAGCCATCGAGGAAGCCGCCGCCGCACTGGCGGCGCTGGATGCCGAGCTCGGCCGCACCACCGACCCGGTGCGCATGTACATGCGCGAGATGGGCACCGTCGAGCTGCTGACGCGCGAGGGCGAGATTCGCATCGCCAAGCGCATCGAAGAAGGTTTGGATGCGGTGCGTACCGCACTGGCCAAGTATCCGGCCACGCACGAGCACCTGCTCAAGACCTACGAGCTGGTGAAGGCCGGCCAGGCGCGGCTGATCGATCTGGTGGTCGGGTTCATCGATCCCAATGCGCCCGATGTGATCGCGCAGCCCCAGAATCCGACCCGCCTCGAAATCGAGGCCGATGCCGAGGATAAAGACGGCGACGCGGAGGACGGGGACGACGATGAAGAAGAAGCAATCGACACCGGCCCGGATCCGCTCGAAGTCGCCCGCCGCATGGCATCGATCCAAAAACTGCATCAGCAGGCGCTTGGCGCAATCGCCAAGCTCGGAGTCGACGATCCCAAGACCCAGAAAGTGCGCAAGAAGCTCGCGGCCGAATTTATGGAGCTCAAGCTCTCGCCGCGCATGTTTGACGCACTGACCGACCAGCTGCGCAGTCACATCAATGAGGTTCGGCAGATCGAGAAGGAGATCATGATCATCGCGGTGCGCGACTCGGGCATGCCGCGCAAGGATTTCATCGCGACCTTCCCGAAGAACGAGACCAGCGCGCGCTGGCTGGCCAGACACGTCAAGGCCGGCAAGAAGTACTCGGCCCCGCTCGGGCGCCTCAAGGACGAGGTCGAGCGTCGGCAGAAGAAGCTGATGGAGGTCGAACAGCGCCATCACCTCTCGATCAACGAGATCAAGGAGATCAACCGCGAAGTCTCGATCGGTGAAGCCAAGGCACGCCGCGCCAAGAAAGAGATGGTCGAGGCCAACCTGCGCCTGGTGATCTCGATCGCCAAGAAGTACACCAACCGTGGGCTGCAGTTCTTGGACCTGATTCAGGAAGGCAACATCGGCCTGATGAAGGCCGTGGACAAGTTCGAATACCGCCGCGGCTACAAATTCTCGACCTATGCGACGTGGTGGATTCGCCAGGCGATCACGCGTTCGATCGCCGACCAGGCGCGCACCATCCGCATCCCGGTGCACATGATCGAGACAATCAACAAACTGAATCGCATCTCGCGCCAGATGCTGCAGGAGATGGGCCGCGAGCCGACGCCGGAAGAGCTCGCGGTGCGCATGGAAATGCCCGAGGACAAGGTGCGCAAGGTGCTCAAGATCGCCAAGGAGCCGATCTCGATGGAGACTCCGATC
>DASXYW010000100.1:0-2234 GCA_036502265.1 Steroidobacteraceae bacterium
GCCAGCTTGCGGATACGGGCCGCATCGCAGTTCCCGCAGTGCGGGCAAACCGGACCGCTAGGCCACAGGTAGCTCTCGACGTAAGCGTAGGCAGCGGCTTCGTCTTTGAAGTGCGGGGCGTTGAGATTCGAGTTCATGACAGCGGCTCCTTGATGGCCGAATCATGGGCTAAACCTCATGGTTTGTCAAGTGTAACATCGCCAGTAGGATGGCGATGTTACACTTGAGAGCCCAAGTGAAAACTAGCCTGCTTCCAGGCCAAAACGGCCTATTTCTTCGCCCGCCCTTGTTGAGAATCACAAGAACGCACTTCTACGCCAGGCTTCGCGGTGGTCGCGAACGCATCCTGCACAAGATTTATTTGGCCTGCGCCACCGATGGCCAACTTGCCTCCCAACCACCACCGAGCGCGCGTACCAGGTTGACGCTTGCCTGCAGCTCCCGCGCTTTCAGATCCAGAGCGGCGCGCTGCGCCTGCAGCGCCGCGATCTGCGAGCTTACTACTTGCAAATAATTGACGGCGCCATTCTCATAGCGATTCTGCGACAAGGCCAATGCCTGCTCCGCGGCTGCTCGCGCGGCCTGTTGCTGCTCAAATTCCTGTTGCAGAAGTCGGTCCTGAGCCAGCGCGTCCTCGACTTCCTGAAAGGCGGTCAACACAGAGCCGCGGTACCTATTGGTCGCCTCATCGAACTGCGCGCGTGCACTTGCCACCACTGCCCGACGATAGCCGGCATCGAACAGCGTAAATCCCACCTGAGGTCCGACCGCCCAGAACCGGCTCGGGGCGTCGAGTAACCCGGCGGTCTGGGTGCTCTGGAAACCGGCGATCGCCGCCAGTGAAATACGTGGAAAAAAGGCCGCCCGCGCCACCCCGATTCCAGCGTTGTATGCCGCCATCGTGCGTTCTGCCGCCGCCACGTCCGGCCGGCGCTCAAGCAGCGTTGCCGGCATCGCCACGGGGACATTCGGCAGCTTGAGGTCGAGACCACCGGGACTGATCGAGAACTCTGAGGCAATCGAGCCGGTCAGCGCAGCGATCGCATGTTCAAGCAATAGACGCTGATCAATCACGTCTGTCAGCGCAGCGCGTGCGGTCTCAAGCTGCGTTTTGGCCTGCGCGACATCGAGTGCCGAAGAAATGCCGCCCTGCAGGCGGGTCGTGGTCATCTGCAGCGCGTGGCCATAGGCCTCCACGGCCTGTTCGAGTAAGTTGCGCTGCGCATCCTCGCCACGCAGCGCGATGAAGTCGAGCGCCAGGCGCGCATGAATCAGTAGTCGCACTGACTCTAGGTCGGCCGCGAGGGCTTGGGTCTGTGCAGTGCCGGCCGCTACGGCACTGCGTACCCGGCCCCACAGGTCAACCTCGTAGTTCAGCGCGGCGCCGATCAGATCATCATGGTAGGAATCGGGCTGCGCGGCCGAACGCAACGGCCGGGTGTCGGACTGGCGGTCGGTATTGACGTAGCCCTGCGTCGACACGATCGGAAATAGTGCACTGCGAACCTCGCTCTCGAGCGCACGCGCCTGTTGGTACCGATTTAGCGCCGCGGCCACATCGGGGTTGGCCGAATCAATCTTCGCCTCCAGTGCATCCAGCGTCGGATCGGCGAATTCACGCCACCAGTCGCTGCGTGGGAGTTGGTCGGAAGGACGCGCCGGCGCCCAGTTGCAGGGGGACTGCAGGTCCGCGGCCGTCGCGGCTCGGGGTTGCCCCGATGCTCCTGGCGGGGTGGAATCACAATCCTGCGCAGGTTTGAACTGCTGATAGTGATCCGGCGCTGGATTGACCGGCGGGTCATAGCGCGGCATCACTGAGCAGGCGGCCAGTGGCATAGATGCCAGCACCGACGCGATTGCGAATTTTCTCACGGCTGCGCGACCGCCGCTACGGCCGGGCGGTCTTGGCCGGCGGCAAGATGGACGAGATCACCGTTGCTGATCGAATCCGGGGGATTGTCGACCACGCGATCCTGCAGCGTCAGCCCCAGATTTACATCGACCACGGCTCCCAGTTCCTTCGCGAGCTGGATCGACTTGAGCACGATGTGGTCCTGGCTGTCGACGGTGGCGACTTGCAAACCTTCTTTGCGAAACATCAGAGCCGTTGTCGGCAGTTGCATTACGTGTGGTGGGGCTGGGATCTGGAAATGCACCTCTACATAGTCCCCCGGCAGTAGCAGGTGGTCCGGATTGTCCGCCATCAACTCGACTTGCATGGTGCGTGAGGCCAC
>DASXYW010000101.1:0-1868 GCA_036502265.1 Steroidobacteraceae bacterium
ACCGGCGGGGCGCAGATCGATGTGACGCTGCCCGGCTTCGCCGATCCGGTCGGCCAGGCGCAGGCTTCGTTTCGTGCCGTGCTGGATGCCATGGCACGACCGGGTACGCTGGTGCAGGTGGGGCAGGGGCTGACGCCGCCCGCTCCGCTGGGTCCCGCTACGGCAGCGGTGCTGTTGACGCTGGTGGATCACGATACGCCGTTGTGGCTTGATGCGGCGGCGGGCACCGCGCGTGACTGGATCGCGTTTCATTGCGGTGCCGGGTTCACTGAGGCGCCGGCGCAGGCCGCTTTTGCGTTGGCCCTGGCGCTGCCTGATCTTGCGACGCTATCGTCCGGCACGCATGAGCAGCCCGAAACCGCCGCGACACTGATCCTGCAAGTCGCCAGCTTGAGCTTCGGCACACGCTATCGGCTGCGCGGGCCGGGCCTGCGCGAGTCCGCCACGCTGTCGGTGCGCGGCCTGCCTGATGATTTCGTGTCGGTCTGGCAGCGCAACCGTGCCGGCTTCCCACTCGGTGTTGATCTTGTGTTGTGCGCCGGAACGACGCTCGCCGCGCTGCCGCGCAGCGTGATGGTGGAGGCTGACTGACATGGCATATGTCGCGGTCAAGGGCGGCGAGCAGGCGATCGCCAACGCGCATGCCTGGCTGACGGAATCCCGCCGCGGCGACCCAGCGGTGCCCGAGGTCACGTTGGCGCAGATCAGCGAGCAGCTTGGCCGCTCAGTCGATCGCGCGATGGGCGAAGGTTCGCTGTACGACCGCGAGCTCGGCGCGCTGGCGGTGAAGCAGGCGCAGGGCGACCTGATCGAGGCGGCGTTCCTGCTGCGCGCCTATCGCACCACGATGCCACGCTTTGGCCATTCGCTGGCGGTGGATACGGCAAAGATGCAGTTGCGGCGCCGTATCTCCGCGGTGTTCAAGGATTTGCCTGGTGGGCAGGTGCTCGGCCCAACCTATGACTACACCCACCGCCTGTTGGACTTCGCGCTGGCCGCAAGTGCCGACGTGACACCCGCGCCGCATGATACGGCCGATGAAGGCGCGATGCCGCGCGTAGCGGATATCCTCGGTCACGAAGGGCTGATCGAGCCGGATGGCGTCGTGGACGGCGAACCGGGCGACCTGACCCGTGAGCCGCTGAGCTTCCCCGCGCCGCGCGACGTGCGGCTGCAAGCGTTGGCGCGCGGCGACGAGGGGTTCCTGCTCGGCATGGGTTACTCCACGCAGCGCGGCTATGGCGGGTCGCATCCGTTCGCCGGCGAGATTCGCATGGGTGAGGTAACGATCGAGCTGGTGCCACCGGAGCTTGGTTTCGCCATCGATATCGGTGAGATCACCATCACCGAATGTCAGATGGTCAACCAGTTCAAAGGATCAAAGACCGTGCCGCCGCAGTTCACCCGCGGCTACGGCCTGGTGTTCGGCCAGTGCGAGCGCAAGGCGATGGCGATGGCCCTGGTCGATCGCGCGATGCGCGCCGAGGAGCTGGGCGAGGACCTGACCGCGCCAGCGCAGAATGTCGAGTTCGTGCTGTACCACTCGGACAACATCGAGGCGACCGGCTTCGTCGAGCATCTTAAACTGCCGCACTACGTGGATTTCCAGAGCGAGCTGGAAAGCGTGCGGCGGATGCGCGCGGAAGCGGCACAGCTCGCGGAGGCCGCGGAATGATGCAAGGCTACAACTTCGCCTATCTGGACGAGCAGACCAAGCGGATGATCCGCCGTGCGCTACTGAAAGCGGTCGCGGTGCCGGGCCACCAGGTGCCGTTCGGCTCGCGCGAGATGCCGCTGCCCTACGGCTGGGGCACCGGCGGCATCCAGGTGACGGCGTCCGTCCTGGGTCGGAACGATACGCTGAAAGT
>DASXYW010000102.1:0-1762 GCA_036502265.1 Steroidobacteraceae bacterium
CACGAAATTGAAAGCGTTGGCCTTGCCGCCGACAAAGGGCCGGCCGCGACCCACGGTCCATTTGATCGCCTCGGCCACGAAGACGGGCAGCGCCACGGCGAGGAAGCAATACTCAACACGGATTGCGAACCGCGCCACTGCAGGCCGCGCGCCCGATCGCACCAGCGGATAGGCAAGCGTACCCACCACAAACAGGGCGGCGAGAGCCCACAACACATACTCGTCCTTGCCGAAGTCGGTGAGGACGCGGAACGGCCACAGGGCCGGCGTGCCGCGCTTCGGCATCAGACCGATCTCGGTGGCGTCGAAGGTGAACATCAGGACGATAATCAGCGCGCTGAGGCCCGCGACCAGCCAGAGCGAGTGCAGCGCCAGCCGTCGTCTCGCTTCCGCGCGGCGCGAATGCGACGGCGAACGCACGAGCGCGCCGGCCGATTGCGCCATCAGGTCTGATAGCTGCGGGACATAACCTTCGAATGCGCTTGCCATCACTCCGTGCCTTCGGAACGGAAGATCGCAATCGCGACCTGCCTGCCCTGCGAGATGTTGTAGCCCTCGATCCGGGTCGCTGCATTGTAACGCAGGCCGATCGCCTCGGCGCGCTGCACAAAAGCGCGCTCGGCGCTGCGCTCGACCAGCGCAAAGCGGCAGCTGCCCTGGCTGAGGAAGTCGGCCGCGCCGGAACCATCCGTCAGCAAGGTCGACGTGCCCGTCATGAACACCAGGCTCGGCTCCTGATAACCGGCCGCGGCGGCCTTCGGTCCGACGCAGCTGACATTGCGGAGCGCGTGGGCGATTTCGGCGCTCGGATACAGCGTGGTCAGCGACGGCATCACCACGCCGAACACGGCAAACGCCAGCAGCATGGCCGCGAGCACCGCATTGAGCAGCGAGCGCGGAGCACGGCTGTCGTCGTAAAGCCACCACGCAAACAAGCCGACGATCATCGCGCCCGCGAAGAAAGGCCATGACGCGAAAGCGGGCTGCCGGGTCAACTTGACCGCCACCACGACAAAGATGATCGAGGCCAGCGCCGGAATCGCAAACCACCAGGCCGCGCCGCGCGCCAGCCAGTTGCGCGCCAGCACCTGGCGCTCCAGCGCGCCCGCGGTGAGGATGGCGACCGCCGGATAGAGCGGCAGCACATAGTGCGGCAGCTTGGTCAGCACCAGCTCGAACACAATCCACGACGGCACTAGCCACGCCAGTAGGTATTGCGCACCGGGCTCGCGCCGCGCCCGCCACACCGCCGGCACCGCCATGCCCGCGAGCGGCGCGCCCGGCCAGAAGGTGATCCAGAACAGCAGCAGGTAGAATCCGGGCGGTGCGCCATGCGATTCCTGCGCGGCAAGCTTCGCCAGCATGTCTCCGCCGAGCGAATCGGTGAAGAAGGTGTCGCCCGCGCGCCAGAAGATCGCGATGAACCACGGCAGCACCAGCACCAGCATCCACATCAAGCCCCAGACCGGGCGCAGCCGCCACAGCCAGGTCGCGCTGCGGTCGAGGATCGCGAGCATCAGAATCGCGAGTCCCGCGAACATCAGGATCAACGGACCCTTGAGCAGGATACCGCCGGCCAGCGCGGTCCAGAAGATCGCGGGCCACGTCCAGGGCGGATGCTCGGAATCCTCGCCGCGCTGCCAGGACAGATAGACCCGTCCCAGCGCGCCCATCGCGGCCACCACGGTGAGCAGCAGCATCGCGTCAGTCTTGGCGAGACGCGCCTCGCCATTGAGCACGACACAACTGCACATCATCAGCG
>DASXYW010000103.1:0-73388 GCA_036502265.1 Steroidobacteraceae bacterium
CAGCAGGCCCGAGAAGATGCCCTGTGCCTCATCGAAATCACCGCGCTCGAACGCCAGCAGGCCCAGCCGACGATCGGCCTGCGAGCGCAGGCCTGGGGTGTCGCGCAGCGATTCGATGCTCTGGCGCGCGTCACGTTCACGCCCCAGCAGCATCAGCACATCGGCGGCCGCAAAACTCTGGTCCTTGGGCGCCGCCACGCGCGCGGCACCGGCGGCCGCCACGGCCTGGTCGGCCTCGCCCAGCCCGGCGTGCGCACGCGCCAGCAGCATCTGCGCCGGCGCGCGTTCCGCCCCTTCGCTCAGAGCGTGCTGCGCATACTGCAGCGCCTCGCGGTAGTTCCAGCCATCGAACGCCAACCCGGCCAGCTCCAGCTGCGCTCGACCGTTCTGCAACCGCGGCACCTGGACGCCGCGCAGCATCGCCAGCGTGACTGGAACACCGGCCTCCTGCGCTACCTCTCCGAGCTGCTCGGCAAAATTCTCATCGGCCCCGGCCCCGCTGCCGCCGCTCTTGCGGACATCGTCGTGGTGGGTACCGCGAGGCGCCGCAGTACCACCGCCGTTGTTGATCCAGCTCTCGAACGCACTGCGCGCATCGTCAATCTTGTACTGCCCCAGGTCGGCGCGCATGGCCGCGCGCAGCGCAGCCGGATCGGACGGCGTCAACTGGCGCCAGCGCGCCGCCGCACGCTCGGCCGCCTGATATTGACCGCAGTCGAGCGCCACGCCGGTGGCGCGCTCGGCCAGTTTGACGTCCGTCAGGCGTTGTGCGGCGATGGTGTAATTGGCCGCCGCACGCCCGCAATCGTCGCGTTGCAACGCTATCTCCGCCGTCATGATCAGCGCGTTGGAGTCCTCCACGTCATGCACCGCGGACGAGGACGCGTGGGCGACCCCGGGCAGGGTGCCAAGCAGCGCGAAGCCGGTCAGCAGTGCCGCAACCGCGACGGTGAGGTGGCGTGGCATCATGACCGTTAAACTATAGCCGAAGATGAAAGAGTCAATCCGTCAAAAGCTCGAAAAGGCCGAGCAGCGATTCGAAGAGCTCGGACATCTGCTGGCGGAGCCGGAAACCAGCGGTAAATCGCAGCAATTTCGCGACTTATCAGTGGAATATGCCCGCCTGCAGCCTACCGCTGCGGCGTTTGCCGGCTATCGGCGACTCGAACGCGAGCTGGCCAGTGCACAGGCCCTGCTGAGCGACGCGGATTCGGACATGCGGGCCCTCGGCGCGGAGGAACTCGGCACGCTCAAGAATCGCCTGGAGCAATGCGACCTCGAGCTACAGCAGATGCTGCTGCCCCGTGATGCGCGCGATCAAGGCAACTTATTCCTGGAGATTCGGGCCGGCACCGGCGGCGATGAGGCCGCCATCTTCGCCGGCGACCTGCTGCGCATGTACGGCCGTTACGCCGAATCGCTGGGCTGGCAGGTCGAGACACTGAGCGAGAGCCCGGGCGAGCACGGCGGCTACCGCGAGGTGATCTGCCGCATCGTCGGTCGCGGCGCCTTCTCCAAGCTCAAGTTCGAATCCGGTACGCACCGCGTCCAGCGCGTGCCGGCCACCGAGGCGCAGGGCCGCATCCACACCTCGGCGGTGACCGTGGCAATTCTGCCGGAACTCGATGAGATCGAAAAGGTGGAACTCAACCCGGCCGAGCTGCGGGTCGACACCTATCGTGCCTCAGGCGCCGGCGGCCAGCACGTCAACAAGACCGACTCGGCCATCCGCATCACCCATCTGCCGACCGGCATCGTGGTCGAGTGCCAGGACGAGCGCTCGCAGCACAAGAACCGCTCGCGCGCGATGGCGCTATTGGCGGCGCGACTGCTGGCCGCGCAGCAGGAAAAGCAACAGGCGGCACAAGCGCAGACGCGCCGGCTGCAGATCGGCAGTGGCGATCGCTCGGAGCGGATTCGCACCTACAACTTCCCCCAGGGCCGGGTCACCGACCACCGCATCAACCTGACGCTCTATCGGCTGAACGACATCATGCAGGGTCAGATCGACGAGCTGCTGCAGGCGCTGCAGCAGGAGTATCAGGCGGAGCTGCTCGCCGCGGAGTGAATCGTCAGCGCCAGAGCGCTGGCGAACACGCACATCATCGCTCCCAGGCCGATCTCGACCGCGGTGACGATCGCGCGCACCGCCGAGCCGTCGGTCAGCAGCAGCGCGGCAAAAATGCTCAGCACCGCGGCGGCCAGCAGTGCGCATATCAGCGTCGCCAAGAGCGCTATCACGAAAGCCGCGAACACCTGCCACCAGTGCGGGCGGACCAGCTGCACGCATCGCACCAGGGCCAGATACGGATTCGGCTGCTCGAACAGCAGCACCGGCAGCATCGCCAGATAGCACACGAACAGGAATATTCCGGGCACGATCAGCAGCGTGAAGCCGACAAACAGGCTCAACTGCGCCAGAATCCAACCCAGCAGGATTGCTGGCAGTCGCTGCGTGGCGAATCGCAATTCGGTCCAGGAATCGAGCGCGGCGCCGCTGGCAAAGGCGCGCTGCCGCAGCATCATGGCGCTGATGAAGTAGAGCATGACCGCGACGGCTGCCATGGAGATCAGCAGATAATTCCGATCGGGCACGAAGCCGTGCTCAAGTGAATGGCCGCTCGCCAGCCAGTAGAAATTTGGGACCTGAAGACACAACACACCGAACATCGCCAGCGGCAGGCACTTGAGCAGCGTCACCCAAAACAGGCGCGTCGCCACGGTCAGCAGATTGGCAACATTCACCGGCGGCCGCGGCGACCTGGATGCGGTCATAATCTCTCCGACATGGCGGAACTCGGCAATGTATCAGACCCGGCGAACCCGAGCGTGCGCTCGCTGCTCGAGCGCGGGATGGCGCTGCTCGCGACTCGCAGCACGTCGGCCCGACTGGATGCCGAGCTGCTGCTGGCGCGCGCCCTGGGCCGGCCGCGCAGTCATCTGGCCGCCCATGACGACGAGCCGGTCGAGGCATCCAGCCGCGGCCGCTACCAGACATTGTTGGCACGACGCGCACAGGGCGAACCGCTCGCGTATCTGACCGGCGAACGCGAGTTCTGGTCAATGTCCCTCGCCGTCAACGCCGACGTGCTGATTCCGCGTCCGGAGACGGAACTGGCGGTCGAGCGCTGTCTGGCGTTGCGCGACGCGGCACGCTCGTTGATCGCCGATCTGGGCACCGGCTCGGGTGCCATCGCGTTGGCGATGGCGCGCGAGCGCCAGCGCTGGCGCATCATCGCGACCGACCGATGTGCCAGTGCCCTCGCCATCGCGCGCCTCAATGCAGAGCGCTGCGACATCGGCAATGTCGAATTTCGAGTCGGCCACTGGTTCGAGCCATTGGTGGAGCTGCGTTTCGATCTCATCGTCAGCAACCCGCCTTACATCGGCGCGCACGATCCGGCGCTGGCGCTGTTGCGCTACGAGCCGGCCGGGGCACTGGTCGCGGGCGCAACCGGCATGGAGGCGCTGCGCGACATCGTCGCTCAGGCCTCCGGCCATCTGCGGCCGGGCGGCTGGCTGGTGCTCGAGCACGGTGCCGAACAGGCCGGCGAGCTGTCGGTCGCGCTTGTGAACGCGGGCTTCACCCGCGTACGCTGCCACGCGGATCTGGCCGGCCGCGACCGCACGACCGAGGCGCAGTGGCCGTGAAGGGGCGGTACCGCGCTCTTAATATTAGTGTCCCGAACATAGAAGTATCAGGAGTGCCCCCATGATTCGATTCGAGACCTCTCATGGCGACTTCACCGTCGAACTGTTCGAGCGCGACGCCCCGCAGACCGTGACAAACTTTCTACGCTACGTCGATGATGGCTTCTTCGATGGCACCATCTTCCATCGCGTGGTGCCGGGCTTCGTTATCCAGGGCGGCGGGCTCACGCCCGATTACGCCCAGAAGCAGACGCATCCGCCAGTGCACAATGAGTCCGCCAACGGCGTGCGCAACCAGCGCGGCACGTTGTCGATGGCGCGCACCGACGATATTCACAGTGCCACCTCGCAGTTCTTTGTCAATCTGGCCGACAACGAATTCCTTGATCATCGCCCCGGCCAGTACGGCTACGCGGTGTTCGGGCGCGTGGCCGACGGCATGGATGTCATCGATACGATCGCCAAGATCGGCACCGGGCGCCGCAAAGGGCACTCTGATGCGCCGCTGGAAGACGTTCTGATCAAGTCGGCCCGGCGCGTGGAGGCCAGCAAGTAGTTTCGCGACGCCGCAGCCTTGCTGTTCGCATCGGCCGGCCGCTCGCCGCGGCAGTGCTCGGACTATTGCTGCTGATGGCAGCGGCGGTGGTGGCGCTGCGCTGGATCAATCCGCCCACCAGCGCCTTCATGCTCGAATCGCGCCTGCAGGCGTGGCTCGAGCACGATCGCACTTACCACACCGACTATCACTGGGTATCGCTCGAGCAGATCTCGCCGCAAGCCGCGATCGCGGTGATCGCATCGGAGGACCAGACCTTTCCGTTTCACGCCGGCTTCGACTTCAAATCGATTCGCGAGGCGGTGCGCGCGCACGAACAGGGGCACAAGCTGCGTGGCGCCAGCACCATTTCACAGCAGGTGGCGAAGAACCTGTTCCTTTGGTCGGGCCGCAGCCTGGCGCGCAAGGGGCTGGAGGCTGTATTCACGATCCTGATCGAGACGCTGTGGCCAAAAGAGCGCATCCTCGAGATCTATCTGAACATCGCCGAATTCGGGCACGGCATCTATGGGGTCGAATCCGCGGCACGGCGCTTCTTTCATGAGAGTGCCGCCCGCCTGACGCGCTCTCAGAGTGCGCTGCTGGCCGTGGTGCTGCCCAACCCGGTACGCCTGCACGTCGATGCTCCCTCCGCTTATGTACTGACCCAGCGCGATTGGATCCTAAGACAAATGGCCGAGCTCGGCGGCCCGGCATATCTGCGCGAGATCGAGCCGCCCTGAACGCGCGCTGGTTGCAATGCCCCGGGCCGTGACGCACCCTGCGGGCATGTCTGCCGATGCCGCGACTCACCCCGCCCAGCGCCAGTTTCGCTATTACGACTTCTTCATGGCGGCCTACGTGTGCATCCTGCTGTGCGCCAACCTGATCGGTCCGGCGAAGGTCTCGAGCGTTCAGGTTCCGGTAATCGGCACGGTGACCTTTCTGGCAGGCGTGCTGTTCTTTCCCATCTCGTACATCTTTGGCGACATCCTGACCGAGGTCTATGGCTACGCCCGCGACCGGCGCGTGGTTTGGGCCGGCTTCGTCGCATTGGCCTTCGCGGCGCTGATGTCCTCGGTGATCGTGGCACTGCCGCCGGCGCCCGCGTGGCGTTCGCACCAGGCCGAGGTCGAGGCGATCTTTGGCAACACGCCGCGCATCGTCGCCGCCTCGATCATTGCCTTCTGGTGCGGTTCGTTCGTCAACAGCTTCGTCATGGCGAAGATGAAGATCTGGAGCAGCGGCCGCTGGCTCTGGACCCGCACCGTCGGTTCGACGTTGTGCGGCGAGCTGGTCGATTCCGTATTGTTCTACAGCATTGCCTTTTTTGGACTGTGGGACAACCGCCTGCTGCTAGCGGTCATGCTCACTCAGTACCTGCTCAAGAGCGGCTGGGAGATCGTGATGACCCCGGTGACCTACCGCATCGTCGGGTTTCTGAAGCGTGCCGAACAGGAAGACTATTACGATCGCGCGACCAACTTCACGCCCTTCTCCCTCAAGGCCTGACAGGGGCGCGCACCGCGCTTTTCAGTTCAACGACTGCGGAGCGTCCGGACTGGTCCCTTCGGTGAATAACCGGTCGACGTCGATGGCGTCGAAACGGTAGGGGCGGCCGCAGAATTCACAGGTAACGGTCACCGCACCCTGCTCTTGCAGGATGCTGCGCATCTCCGCCGAGCCGAGTGAGCGCAACAGTCCGGCGACCCGCCCCTCGCTGCAGCGACAGTCGAAGCGCGCCGGCGCTCCCTGGAACAGGCGGCAATCGTATTCGGCGCACAGGTGTCGCAGCACCTCTTCCGCCGAACCCAGTCGCAACAACGCGGGATCGAGTGTTGCCAGCCGGCGCTGCACGCTCTCCCAGACTTCCTGTGATGCGGCGGCGAGCGCCTCGCCCTCAGCACCCCGCGGTGGGGTCTTCTGCAGCAACACACCGCCGGCGCTGGCAGCATCGACCGCGAGGGCCAGTCGTGTCGGCAACTGTTCGGAGGTGGTGAAATAGCCCTCGAGACACTCGGCCAAGCTCGACCCGGCCAACGCCACGATGCCCTGGTAGCGCGCGGCGCGCTCTTCGGCTTCGATGGTGACGGTCAGGCACCCGTCGCCCACCAGTTGCCGGAAATCCGCCGCACCTTGCGTGCGCCCGTCAAAACGCGCGACCGCTCGCACTCCGAACTCGTGGGTGCATTGCGCCACCAGCAGACTGACCAGGCCGTCACCGGCGAGTTGCAGGGTCAGCGTGCCGTGAAATTTGAGCGTCGCCGCGAGTAGTAGCGAGGCGCTCACCGCCTCACCCAGCAGCGTCTCGACCGCGACCGGATATCGATGCAGGCCGCGCAGTTCGCGCCACGCCTCCTCGAGTCGGATCCAGAACCCGCGCACCGCGTGACGTTCCAGTATGAAGCGCCTGATCTCCCCATCGCTGCTGGCGAGTACCTCAGCCACCGAGCTTCTTTTTCAGCAGCTCGTTGAGGCGTGCCGGATTGGCCTTGCCCTGGGTCGCCTTCATGGTCTGGCCAACGAAGAATCCGAACAGCTTGTCCTTGCCGGAGCGGTACTGCGCCAGCTGATTCGGATTAGCGGCCATGACGGAATCGATGGCCGCCTCGATGGATGAATCGTCGGTAATCTGACGCAGGCCGCGCGACGCGATGATGGCATCGGCGTCCTTGCCCTCCTCCCACATCGCCTCGAGAACCTCCTTGGCGATCTTGCCGGAGATGGTGTTGTCGGCGATGCGCACCAACAGCCTAGTGAGCGCGGCCGGCGCAATGCGGCTGTCGCTGATCTCGACCCCATCGCGATTGAGCAGTCCGGCCAGTTCACCCATTACGGTGTTGGCCGCCAGTTTCGGGCTGATCGCAATCCCGGGAAATTCGCCGGCTTTTTCCAGTACCGTCTCGAAGTAGTCCGCCAGCTCGGCACTGGATGTCAGCACGCCGGCATCGTATGCCGACAGATCATAATCGTGGCGCAGGCGCTGCGCCTTGTGGTCCGGCAGCTCCGGCAGACTCGCCGCCACGGTGTCGATGTAGAGCTGATCGAGTTCCACCGGAAGTAGATCCGGATCCGGAAAGTAACGGTAGTCGTTGGCCTCTTCCTTGGAGCGCATGGAGCGCGTCTCGCCGCGATCGGCGTCGTACAGTCGTGTCTCCTGCACCACGGATCCGCCGCCCTCGAGCACTTCGATCTGCCGCGCCACCTCATGGACGATCGCCTTCTCGACGAAGCGAAACGAATTGAGGTTCTTGATCTCGGCGCGCGTGCCCAGCTTCTCGGTGCCGCGCGGCCGCACCGACACGTTGGCATCGCAGCGGAAGGATCCCTCCTGCATGTTGCCGTCACAGATCTGCAGGTAGCGCACCAGGGTGTGGATTTTCTTGAGATATGCGACCGCCTCCTTGGCGGATCGCATCGCCGGCTCGGACACGATCTCGATCAGCGGCGTGCCAGCGCGATTCAGATCAAGGGCGGTGGCTCCCGGCAATCCCTCGTGCAGTGATTTACCCGCATCCTCCTCGAGGTGCGCACGGGTCACGTCAATGCGCTTGATGCTGCCGTCGTCGAGCAGGATATTGACTGCACCGCCACAGACGATCGGCAGTTCGTACTGGCTGATCTGGTAACCCTTGGGGAGGTCCGGGTAGAAATAATTCTTGCGCGCGAATACCGATCGACGCGCGACGTGGGCGTTGATCGCCAGCCCGAACTTGACCGCCATGCGCACGGCTTCGGCATTCAGCACCGGCAGCACACCCGGATACGCCAGATCAACCAGGTTGGCCTGAGCATTGGGCGGAGCGCCGTAGGCGGTGGCCGAGCTGGAGAAAATCTTCGAGCGCGTGGCGAGCTGGGCGTGGATCTCCAGCCCGATGACTGGTTCCCATTCCATCAGGCGTACCCCGGCGGCACCTGTCGATGCCAGTCGGACTCGCGCTGATAGCGATGCGCGACGTTGAGCAGGCGCTCCTCGGCGAAATGTGGACCTATGATCTGCATGCCAACGGGCAAACCCTGCACCATGCCGCATGGCACTGAGATCGCAGGCAAGCCGGCAAGATTGGCGCCGATGGTGTAGATGTCGTTCAGATACATGGTCACCGGGTCGCTGGTCTTGGCGCCCAGTTCGAAGGCCGGAGTCGGCGTGGTGGGACCGATCACGACGTCGACCTCGTGGAACGCCTGCTCGAAGTCGTTGCTGATCAGCTGCCGCACCCGCTGTGCCTTCAGATAGAAGGCGTCGTAGTAACCGGCCGACAGCACGTAGGTTCCGGTCATGATGCGACGCTTGACTTCAGCGCCGAAGCCCTCGCCGCGCGATCGCTGGTACAGGTCGAGCAGGTCGCGCGGCTTCTCGCAGCGGTAGCCGTAGCGCACACCGTCAAAGCGCGCCAGGTTCGAGGAACACTCAGCCGGCGCGACCACGTAGTAGGTCGGCACCGACAGCGGCAGATGCGGCAGGCTCACGTCCTTGATGACCGCGCCCTGCGATCGCAGCTGCTCAAGCGCCGCGCGCAGATGCTGCTCGACCGCCGGATCCAGACCCCGGTCGAAGAATTCCTTGAGTACGCCGACCTTGAGTCCCTTGAGCGGGTGCTCCAGCGCCGCGCGGTAGTCGGGCACCGGCAGCTCGACGCTGGTGGAATCGCGCTCGTCGAACCCGGCGATCGCGCCCAGCAGCATCGCCGCATCCTCGGCGGAGCGCGTCAGCAGGCCGGCCTGATCCAGGCTCGAGGCGAATGCGATCATGCCGAAGCGCGACACCCGGCCATAGGTGGGTTTGAGGCCGGTGACCCCGCACAGTGACGCGGGCTGACGGATCGAACCGCCGGTGTCGGTCGCGGTCGCCGCCGGCGTCAGCCGGGCGGCCACCGCCGCCGCTGAACCGCCCGACGAGCCACCTGGCACGCGGGCGCGGTCCCAGGGGTTGCGCACCGGTCCGAAGTAGCTGGTCTCGTTGGACGAACCCATCGCGAACTCGTCCATGTTGGTCTTGCCGAGCATCACCGCACCGGCGGCGCGCAGCCGCTCAACCACCGTGGCATCGTACGGCGAGATGAAGTTCGACAGCATGCGCGAGCCGCAAGTGGTGCGCTCGCCGCGGGTGCAGAAGATGTCCTTGTGCGCGATCGGCACGCCAGTTAGCGGACCGCCTTGCTGGGCCTGCAGCCGCGCGTCGGCCTGCGCGGCTTCCGCCAATGCGCTCTCGGCGCTGATACTGATGAACGCATTGAGATTGCTCTGGTGCGTGGCCGCTCGCTCGAGCAGCGCGCGCGTCACCTCGACGCTCGATAGCTCGCGCGCGCGCAGCGCCGCCGACAGTTCGGCGACGCCCTTGCCATGCACGGCGGTCATTCGATCACGCGCGGCACCAGGTAGAGGCCGGCCTCCACCTGTGGTGCGTTACGCTGGTACTGCTCGTGGCGGTCGGTCTCGCTCACGGCGTCGGCCCGCAGGCGCTGCCGCTGTCCCGGCAGCGGATGCGCCATGGGCTCGACCGCACTGGTGTTGGCGCGCTGCAACTCGCCGACCATGGCTAAAATGCGCGACAACCCCTCGACGTAGACCGGGATCTCCTCCTCGGTCAGCGCGAGCCGCGCCAGGCTGGCGATCTTTTCGATATCGCTACGCGTAAGAGTCATGTGAAGGGGTTGGGATTTCGCAGAAAAAACAGCGCGAAATCATACACCTCGGCTTGTGGAATGTCCTGTCGATTGCTAGATTAGCGCCCGATTTTAAGGCGCCTGTTCAACTTCAAAAAGGGTCCAGCGCTCTCATGTTCAAACGCCTGCGCGGCTATTTCTCGAGCGATCTGTCGATCGATCTGGGTACCGCCAACACGCTGATCTACGTGCGTGATAAGGGCATTGTTCTCAACGAGCCCTCGGTGGTGGCGGTACAGGACGAACCCTCGCGCGGTGGCAAGATCATCGTCGCGGTGGGGACTGATGCCAAGGCGATGCTGGGCCGCACACCCGGTCACATCAACGCCGTACGGCCGATGAAGGACGGCGTCATCGCCGACTTCACCTATACCGAGAAGATGTTGCAGTACTTTATCAACAAGGTGCACGGCAACCGCTTCCTGAAACCATCGCCACGGGTGCTGGTGTGCGTGCCGTTCGGATCCACCCAGGTCGAGCGCCGCGCAATCCGGGAATCGGCCGAAGGCGCCGGCGCCCGCAATGTCGGCATCGTCAGTGAACCGATGGCGGCCGCGGTCGGGGCCGGACTGCCGGTGCAGGAGGCGCGCGGCTCGATGGTGCTGGACATCGGCGGTGGCACCAGCGAGGTCGCGGTGCTCTCGCTCAACGGCATCGTCTACGCCAACTCGGCCCGCATCGGCGGCGACCGCTTTGACGATGCGATCATGAACTACGTGCGTCGCAACTACGGCATCCTGATCGGTGAAGCCACCGCCGAGCGCATCAAGATGGAGATCGGCTCGGCCTATCCCGGCCAACAGGTCCGCGAACTCTCGGTCAAGGGCCGCAATCTGTCGGAGGGCGTGCCACGCAGCTTCACGCTCAACAGCAACGAGATTCTCGAGGCATTGCAGGAACCTCTGCAGGGCATCGTCAGCGCGGTCAAGCAGGCGCTGGAACAAACACCGCCCGAACTGGGCGCCGACGTGGCCGAACGCGGCATCGTGCTCACTGGCGGCGGCGCGCTGTTGCGCGACATCGACAAGCTGCTGATGGAAGAGACCGGCCTGCCGGTCATGGTGGCCGACGATCCACTCACCTGCGTGGCCCGCGGCGGTGGCCGCATTCTCGAGCTCATGGATCAGATGGGGCCGGGACATTTCGGCTTGGAATAACACCATTGGAGCGCAGCGCGCCATGCGCCTCGCCTTTCATGCGCGCTTAAGCGCGGGCCTCTAGGACTTCCCGGTGGCGGTGTTTGGGCCCGACGTCGATCGTCCTCTGTATGGTCGCGGGCCGGCCGTGGGCCTGCGACTCACGGCCTACGCGATCCTGTCGGTGGCGCTGATGTACTACGATCAGCATGGCCATTACGTGCAGCGACTGCATTACCTGCTGGATGCCGCCGCCTACCCGGTGCAGGTCGCCGTCAGTTCTCCGCGCGCGGCCTGGGACTGGCTCACCGAAAGCTTCCAGACGCGCGCCTCACTGCGCGCCGACAATCAGCGCCTGAACCAGCAGCTGCTCGAGCTGCAGCTGCGGGTTGCACGCCAGGACGCGCTCGAGCAGGAAAACGCCGAACTGCGCGGGCTGCGCGCCGCGCTGCCGCCGTTCATCAAGTCCTGGCAGCTGGCCGAGATCATCAGCGTCGAGACCAACCCGTTGCGCCAGCGTGTGGTGATCAACAAGGGCGCCACCAACGGCGTGTCGGTCAACCAGGCCGTGGTCGACGGCGACGGCGTACTCGGCCAGGTCGCACGCGTGGGGCCCTGGAGCGCGGAGATCATCCTGGTGACCGACCCGGAGCACGCGATCCCGGTCCAGGTGGTCCGCAACAGCCTGCGCTCGATCGCGGTGGGTTCCGGCAACGATGGGGAGCTGCTGCTGCCCTACCTGGCCATCAACTCCGACGTCAAGAGCGGCGACATGCTGGTCAGCTCGGGCCTGGGCGGCGTGTTCCCCGCCGGACTGCCGGTCGCCCGGATCACTGGCGTGCGGCGCGACAGCAATCAGATTCTGGCCCAGGTGCGTGCCCAGCCCCTGGCGCACGTGGATCGGGACCGCGAAGTGGTGCTGCTGCAGATCGACCCGGCCCACCCGGCCGCACCGGCGCCGAATCCACCGATCGAGCCGGAAGCGGCACCCAAGCCCAAGCCGGCCAAGATTCCGGAGCCGGACGAGTGAGCGACCGGCATCCACGCCTGATCGCCTTCACCACCACGGTGATCGCCATGGTACTCACCGTGGCGCCGCTTGCCACCTGGCTGGCCATCGTGCGCCCCGCATTCCTGGTGCTCACAGTGCTCTACTGGTCGATCATGATTCCGCGGGCTGGCGGCCTGCTGCTCGGTTATGCCAGCGGGCTGGCGCTGGACGTGTTTCAAGGCTCGCTCTTGGGCGAGCATGCGTTGGCGCTGGCGTTCGTCACTTACCTGGCAATTCGCCTGAACCTGCTGATGCGGGCCAAGCCGCTGTTCGAGCAGTCGCTGTACGTCTTTGCTGCGCTGATGATCTACGAAACGGTGCTGTGGGTGATCGACGGCTGGAGCGGCCATGCGCTGTCGAACCCGGCACGCTGGGCCCCCACCGTGACCGGCGCCCTGATCTGGCCGCTAATGGTGGGCATCCTGGGTCGGTTCCATGCGACCCGCTGAACCATCACCCTCCGGTACGCTCAGCTGACGGGGCCCGCTCACCGTATGGATTCACGCGTCCGCATCAAGGATCAATGGAACGAGCAGCGCATTTTCTCGCAACGCGCCATCGGCTCCCTGGTCGTGATCGCGGTATTGGTCTTGACGCTGATCGGGCGCTTAACCTACCTGCAGGTGCTGCGCCACGACTATTACAGCGAACTGTCGCAGGGCAACCGCGTGCGGCTCGACCCGATTCCCGCCAGCCGCGGACTCATCTTCGATCGCAACGGCAAGATACTGGCCGACAACGAGCCCGCCTACCAGCTGGAACTGATCCGCGAGCAGGTGCCTGATCTCAACGACACGCTCGCTCGCCTGATCGCCCTGGGGCTCATCGACCATGACGAGGCCGACGACACCCGCCGCCTGATCCTGTCGCGCCGCACCTTCGACAGCGTGCCGGTGCGTCTGCGCCTGAGCGATGAAGAGATCGGCCGCTTCGCCGTGCATCGCTATCAGTTTCCCGGGGTCGATCTGGCCACACGCCAGACCCGCCACTATCCGTTCGGCCAGCTCGGCGTGCACGCACTCGGCTACGTGAGCGCCATCAGCGTCCAGGATCTGGAACACATCGATCGCGTGACTTATGCGGGCACTGCGCTGATCGGCAAGCAGGGCATCGAAGGCGCCTACGAACGCTCACTGCACGGCAGAAACGGCTATCGCGAGATCCTGGTGAACGCGCAGGGGCGCTCGGTACAGCGCGAGGGCGCGTTTGCCGCGGAACTGCACTCGCAGGCACCGACCCCGGGAGAGGATCTGGTGCTGTCGGTGGATCTGGCGACGCAGCAGGCGGCCGAAAATGCGCTGGGCGATCACCGCGGCGCGGTGGTGGCGCTCGACCCCACCAATGGCGACGTGCTGGCGCTGGCAAGCAAACCCGGCTTCGACCCTGCGGCCTTCGCCCGCGGCCTGTCGCGCACTGAGTACAGTGCACTGGCGGACGACATCGACAAGCCGCTGTTCAATCGCGCGCTGCGCGGGACCTATCCGTCAGGATCCACCATCAAGCCGGTGATCGCGCTGGCGGGCCTGACCTATCACGTGGTCGATCCGAATCGACAGGAATTTTGTGCCGGTGTGTTTCATTTGCCCGGCAGTGCCCACCTGTATCGCGAAGGCAAGGGTGGCAAGCATGGCTACGTTGACCTCGAGCATGCGATCGCCAAATCCTGCGACGTGTATTTCTACGGGCTGGCAGCCAACATCGGCGCGGAGCACATCGCCCAGTTCATGGCCCCGTTCGGCTACGGAGCGCTCACCGGTATCGACATCGGCGGAGAGAAGCCCGGCCTGCTGCCCTCGCCGGAATGGAAACAGAAGGCCTTCAAGCGGCCGCAGGATCAGATCTGGTTCCCGGGCGAAACCGTGAACTTCGGTGTCGGCCAGGGCTATCTGCTGGTCACTCCGCTGCAGCTGGCGCATGTGGCCTCGGTGCTGGCCGAGCGCGGCAAGGGCTTTCGCCCGCGGCTGGTGACCGGCGTGCGCGACATGAGCGGCAACATCAAACCGATCGCGCCGGTGCCGGACCCGTCGATCAACGATATCAGCAGTGACGCCTGGGATCTGGTGTTGCGGGGCATGCAAGGCGCCGCCAGTTACGGCACCGCGGCCGCGATCAGCAAGGGAGCGGGCTACACCATCGCCGGCAAGACCGGAACCGCACAGGTATTCACCGTCGGTCAGAACGAGAAGTACGTGGAGAAGAACGTCGCCGAACGCCTGCGTGACCACGCCTGGTTCATCTGCTTCGCCCCGGCGGAGTCGCCGCGCATCGCGGTCGCGGTGCTGGTCGAAAACGGCGGCTTCGGTGCCAGCGCCGCCGCGCCAATTGCGCGCAAGGTAATGGACGCGTATCTGCTGCACGAAACCACACCGGCATCCACCGAAATCGCCGTACCCGAGAGCCAGGCCAGTGATTGAAGAGTTTGGCTACACGCGCACGCGGCGCACGCTGTCATCGACCGCGAAGTTGCTGTCGGCCCTGAATCTCGACGGCCCGCTGCTGGTGGCGCTCGGCTTTCTGGCGCTCTACGGCCTTGCGATCCTATATAGCGCTTCCGGCCAGAGCCTCGACACGATACTGCGCACGCTGGTGCGCATAGCGCTCGGGACCGCGGCGATGCTCGCGCTCACCCACGCCAGTCCCAATCTACTGCGGCGGCTGTCGCCCTGGATTTACCTCGCCGGCGTGCTGTTGCTGCTGGTGGTCGAAATCACCGGAGTGGTCGGCAAGGGCGCGCAACGCTGGCTCAATCTGGGCGTGGTGCGCTTCCAGCCCTCCGAGATCATGAAGCTGGCGGTACCGATGCTGGCGGCCTGGTACCTGCACGATCGCCCGCTGCCGCCCGACTGGCGCGCGCTGTTTGCTCTGGCGGTGATCATTCTGCTGCCGGCCGGATTGGTGGCGATACAGCCTGACCTGGGCACCGCAGCGCTGATTGCCGCCAGCGGCACGCTGCTGGTGCTGATGGCGGGTCTGTCGATTCGGCTGGTGCTGCTGCTGCTGCTGGCTGGCGTGGCCGCGGCCTTCGCCGGCTGGCACTTTCTGCACGACTACCAACGCGAGCGCGTATTGACCTTCCTCAATCCGGAGACCGATCCGCTCGGCGCCGGCTACCACATCATTCAGAGCCAGATTGCGCTCGGCTCGGGTGGCGTGTTCGGCAAGGGCTGGATGCACGGCAGCCAGGCTCAGCTGCAATTCCTGCCCGAGCGCTCCACCGATTTCATCTTCGCCGTGGTCGGCGAGGAATTCGGATTGATCGGGCTGCTGCTGCTTCTGGCGCTGTATCTTTTCATCGTGGCGCGCGCGCTGTGGCTGGCGATGCAGACCAATGACACGTTCTCGCGGCTGCTGGCGTTGAGCCTGGGGCTGACATTTTTTGTGTACGTATTCATCAACGCCGGTATGGTCAGCGGACTGCTGCCAGTCGTGGGCGTGCCGCTGCCGCTAGTGAGCTACGGCGGCAGCTCGGTCGTGACACTGCTGGCCGGATTTGGGATCGTGATGGGCCTTTATTCACATCGCAAACTGTTGGGCACGTGAGCATCGGAATTCGACCGCTGGTATCGAGCGCACTGCTGCTGCTGACACTGGCCGCGAGCGCCGCAGCCGAAGGCGGCAGCGATACGCCCGTGCCCGGCTCTCCGGCGCCGGCGGCGAGACCCTCGCTGCCGGCGCCGAGCCTGCCGCCGGCGCCCGAATTCAGCGTCGTCGACCGCGGCCACTTCAATGTGGCGCGCCCGGAGATCCAAGCCTTCATCGAGCAGCTGGCCGCCCAGGGGTTCGACCGTCGCCGCATCAGCTCACTGTTCTCGGCGGCGGAACCGCAGCAGAGGATCCTCGATGCGATGAGCCGGCCGGCGGAGAAGACGCTGCAGTGGTGGGAGTACCGCGCGCGCGTCCTGACGTCGGCGCGCATCGAAGCCGGTGTGCAGCTGTGGCACGAACACAAGGAACTGCTCGATCAGATCGCGGCCGAATACCAGGTGGCCCCCGAATACCTGGTCGCGGTCATCGGCGTCGAGACAAAATACGGCCACAATACCGGCCACTATCGCGTCATCGATGCGCTGATGACCCTGGCGTTCGACTACCCGCCTCGATCGGCCTACTTTCGCAAGGAGCTGACCCAGTTTCTGCTGCTGGCGCGCGAGGACAAGCTCGACCCGCTGACAATCCGCGGCTCCTACGCCGGTGCGATGGGTGCGCTGCAATTCATGCCCTCGAGCTATCGCCGCTTCGCGGTCAGTGAACAGCACGATCCGCACCGCGATCTGTGGGGCGACTGGGGCGACATCTTTGCCAGCACCGCCAACTACCTGCACCAGGCCGGCTGGCAATATGGCGCCCCGGTACTGGCTGAGGCGCAGTTGCCGGGCGATCTGACTCTGGCTCCGCCCGATCGCGTCACGCTCGCGGCGACGCTGGGCGGATTGCGATCGCAAGGGCTGACCGTCAGCAGCGACCTGCCGGATGAGACCCCGGCCGTGCTGGTGGCGGCTCCGCAGCAGGACGCCAGCGGCTATCGGGTCGGATTCCAGAATTTCTATGTGATCACGCGCTACAACAACAGTCCGCTGTACGCCATGGCGGTCTACGAACTGGCGCAGGAAATCCGACTGCAGATCGCTCAGGAAGCAGCGCTTTGAACTCGGGCCGATCGCCAGAGCGGCACGCCCTGCGTATCGGTGCCGCGGCATCACTGCTGCTGCTTTGCGCTTGCGCGCACACGCCGCACCGGCCGCCGGCCGCGCAACCAGCTACGCCCGCTTCGCCCACCACGGTGCTGCCGCGCAATCCGCCCGATGTCAGTCAGATTCCCGACGCGGTGCCGCGTGCCGAAGCGCGCAGCGCCTTCGGCAATCCACCCTTCTATTACGTCGGCGGCCGACGGTACGCCGTGCTGCCGAGCTCGACCGGATACGTCGAGCGCGGCGTCGCGTCCTGGTACGGCGCGGAGTTTCACGGCCTGCGCACCTCCACCGGCGAGCCGTACGACATGTTCGCGATGACCGCCGCCCACAAGACCCTGCCGCTGCCCTGCTATGCCCGCGTGACCAACCTGTCGAACGGCCGCAGCGTCGTGGTGCGCATCAATGATCGCGGACCATTCGTCGCCAACCGGATCGTCGACCTGTCGTACTCGGCCGCCGCGCGTCTGGACATGATCCGAAATGGCACCGCCTTCGTGCAGCTCGAGGTATTGACCCCCGCCTCGACGCCACCGAACGCATTGATGCCGGTGACCACCTTGAGTACTGAGGCGGCTCGCGTGGGCGTCAGCAGTGTGCCAGCGGTGTCCTCAGCACCAGCGCCCCCGCCGGCGCCGGACATTGCGCCGACGATCGAGGTGCCCGCCGCGCCCGCGGCCGCGCCGAATGTCGCGTCCGGCGTTGCGCCGAGCCCGGCGGGCGCGTTCTACATTCAGGTCGGCGCGTACTCCAAGACGCAGAACGCCGACGCCGCGGTGCGCAAGCTGCGCGCCGCCGGCTTCGATCACGCCTTCACGCTTGCCGGCAACGCACATCAGCCGCTGCTGCGCGTGCGCATCGGGCCGATCAGCAGCGTGCAGCAGTTCGACGCGACTATCACGCGGCTCGACACGCTGGGATTTCGAGACGCACGGCTCGCACAAGATTGACGCTAGTCGCTACACTGCGCGCATGAACGCTTCGCACCTGTCCCGCTGTCTGCTGACTCTGTGGATCTCGATGGTGCCGGTGCTGGGGCTCGCGGCACCACACAAGCACCCGCCGAAAACTCCGCCCGTCAGCACACCGGTACCGGCTGGCGGGCCGGCAACCAACGCACCGCCGGCCGCGGCCGGGGCGCCCATCTCGGTACCGAGCGCTCCCAACGTCGATGCCGGCGCCTACATTCTGGTGGATTACACCACCGGCCAGGCGCTGGCGCAGCTCAATGCCGACACCCGCATGGAGCCGGCGAGCCTCACCAAGTTGATGACCTGTTACGTGGTATTTCATGCGCTCAAGACCGGCACCCTGAAGCTGGATGATCCGGTCACCATCAGCGAGCACGCCTGGAAGGCCGAGGGCTCGCGCACCTTCGTCCAAGTCGGCAGCAAGGTCCCGGCCGAGGTGCTGATCAAGGGCATGATCGTCCAGTCCGGCAACGATGCCACGATTGCGCTGGCCGAACGCGTCGGCGGCACCGAGCCCGCATTCGTACAGATGATGAACGAATTCGCGCGGCGTCTAGGCATGACCAGCACCCACTTCGACGACAGCAGCGGGTTGCCATCGTCGACCCACTACACCACGGCGCATGACCTGTCGCTGCTCGCCAGTGCTCTGATCCGCGATTTCCCCGAGTACTACCCGTGGTTCTCGATTCATGAGTTCCTTTGGAACAACATCAAACAGCAGAATCGCAACGGACTACTGGAAAAGGATGCCTCGGTTGACGGCATGAAAACCGGGCACACTGACAGTGCCGGCTACTGTCTGGTGACATCGGCCAAGCGTCAGAACATGCGTCTGATCGCGGTGGTGTTCAAATCCACCAGCATCAAGGGGCGGGAGGACGCCAGCGCCGCGCTGTTGAACTACGGGTTTACGTTCTACCAGAGCGTCACGGTCAAACCGCGCGGCGCCCCGATCCTCAAGCCGCGTGTCTACAAAGCCGTCGACGAGTTTTACAGTGTCGGCCCGGCGGCCGACATAAACATCGTGGTTCCGCGCAGCGACGCGGGCAGCATTACCACCACCGCCACGGTCCAACGACGCCTGATCGCACCGCTGAGCACCACTACCCAGGTGGGCGACCTGCAGGTGGTCGTGAACGGCAAGCCGGTGCGCTCGGCACCGCTCTACCCGTTGGTCAACGTGCCGGAGGGCGGACTGTGGACCCGTCTGAGCGATACCGTATTGCTCTGGTTCCAGAAGTAGCCCGCGAAACATGGCCGAGCCGCTGCCGACCTGTTTCCTGAACGGGGCCCTGCTGCCGCTGCGCGAGGCGCGCGTGTCGCCACTGGATCGCAGCTTTCTTTTCGGTGACGGCGTCTACGAGGTGATCCCGGCACGCCGCGGGCAGGCGCGACGGCTGGCCGCCAATCTCGCGCGGCTGGCCCGCAGCCTGGGTGAGCTGCACATCCGCAATCCGCACACCGATCACGAATGGGCGCAGATCGTCGAGCAGCTAATCTCGGTCAACGGCGGCGGCGACGTCTATGTCTATCTTCAGGTATCGCGCGGCGCGGAGTTCGGTCGCAATCATGCGCCACTGCCGGACATCGCTCCCACGGTGTTCGGATTCTGTGCCCCGTTGCCGCTCCCCGGCGCTGCCGTGCTGGAGCACGGGGTGTCGTGTATCACCGCGGATGACACTCGCTGGGCGCGCTGCGACATCAAGTCGGTGGCGCTGCTGGCCAACATCCTGCTGCGCCAGCAGGCGGTCGATGCCGGCGCCGGCGAGGTCATCCTGCTGCGCGACGGGCTCTTGACCGAAGCCAGTGCTTCCAGCGTGGAGGTGATCATCGACGGGGCGATCCATACGCCGCCGAATTCCTCCCAGCTACTACCCGGCACCACCCGCAGCCTGATTGAAGATCTCGCCGATCGACACGGATTGGTATGGCGTATCGGCCCGGTGACCGAAGCGCAGCTGCGGGGCGCTGAAGAGATATGGCTGGCCGCTGCCACCCGCGGGGTGGTGCCGGTGACAACGCTCGATGGTCGAGCGATCGGCAGCGGCATGCCCGGGCCGCTGTGGCGCCGAATGCATCAGTGGGTCGAGCAATTCTGGACAGCGTAAGGCGCGCGCCGCGAGCTACTTCATCGTCGGCATTACGAACTCGGCTTGCGCGCCGTCGCTGTCCGGCCATCGCTGGGTGACAGTCTTGAGGCGCGTATAGAAGCGGAAGCCTTCCTCGCCGTACATGGCATGGTCGGCGAACATCGAATGACGCCAGCCGCCGAAGCTGTGAAATGCCATCGGCACCGGAATCGGTACGTTGACGCCGACCATACCGGCTTCGACTCCGGTGACGAAGGCGCGCGCCAGGGCGCCGCTGCGGGTGAACACTGCAGTGCCATTGGCGAGCTCATGTCGATTGATCAGATCGATCGCCTGATGATGATCGGCCACGCGCACCACGCATAGCACCGGACCGAAGATCTCTTCGCGATAGACGCGCATGTCCGCTCGTACGGAATCGAACAGCGACGGACCCAGGAAGAATCCGCCGCCACTCACCGCCGCCGGATGCGCTCGCCCGTCCACCAGCAGTCGGGCACCCTCGCGAACCCCGATATCGATGTAGTCGCGCACCCGCGCCAGGTGCGCCGCGGTAACCAGCGGTCCCATGTCCACGCCCGCCTGATCGCTGGCGCCGATGCGCAGCTGCGCCAGTCGCTGCCGCAATCGCTCGATCAGCTCGTCCGCCAGGCGATCCCCGACTGCCACTGCAACCGCGATGGCCATGCAACGCTCGCCGGCCGAGCCGTACGCGGCGCCGACCAGTGCCTCGGTCGCGGCGGTGAGGTCCGCGTCCGGCATGATCACCATGTGATTCTTGGCGCCGCCGAGCGCCTGCACCCGCTTGCCGGCCGCAACGCCACGCTCCTGCAGGTAGCGCGCCACCGGAGTCGAACCAACGAAGCTCAGTGCGGCGACCTTCGGATGCTCCAGCAGCGCGTCCACCGCTTCCTTGTCGCCGTGCACGACATTGAGCACGCCGTCCGGCAAGCCCGCTTCAGCCAGCAACTCTGCCAGCACCAATGAGGCCGACGGATCGCGCTCGGAGGGTTTCAGTACAAAGCTGTTGCCGCATGCCAGCGCGATTGGAACCATCCACAGCGGCACCATCGCGGGAAAATTGAACGGTGTCACGCCGGCGACCACGCCCAGCGGCTGGCGCAGGCTGTAGCTGTCCACCCCACGTCCGACGCTATCACTGAACTGGCCCCTGAGCAGATGCGGTGCGCCGCAGGCGAACTCCACCACTTCGATGCCACGAGTGAGCTCGCCACCGGCGTCCTCGAGCGTCTTGCCGTGCTCCTCGGAGATGAGGCCGGCGATGCGCCTTGCGTCGCGCTCCAGCAGCTCCTTGAACCGGAACAGCACGCGCGAACGACGCAATGCCGTCTGCTGCGACCAGCCCTCGAACCCCCGCGCGGCGCTGGCGACCGCCCGATCGACTTCGGCCCTGTTGGCCAAGGGCACTTCGCGCTGCACGCGCCCGAGCGATGGGTTATAGACCGGTGCGCTGCGACCACTGCCGCCCACCGGCTTGCCGTCGATCCAATGGTTGATCGCCGGCGGCCGCGCGATCTGCGATTGTCCGGCGGGCGCGCTCATGACAGCTTGCCGCCCTCAGTCGGCCGCAGTCGCACGAAGCGTGCGCCGCAGGCTCTCGATCATTGAGCGCACTTCGTCCTCGGTCGAAATGAAGGGCGGCGCGAGACCGATTACATCTCCCATGATTCGCAGCAAAATGCCTTCATCCAGTCCGCGCTCAAAGGCGCGCTGCCCGCGCGCTCCTGGCTGGCCCGCGAGCGGCGTCAACTCCACCGCCGCCGCCAGACCAATGTTGCGGATGTCCACCACCTGTGGCTCATCGCGAAGCGTATGCACCGACTGCTCCAGCACTGCTGCCAACTCGGCGGCACGCTCGATCAGGTGCTCGTTCTGCATGGCGTCGAGTGAGGCGTGGCCGGCCGCCACGGCCATCGGATGCCCGGAGTAGGTGTAACCGTGAAAGAATTCGATCACATTCTCCGGCCCCTGCATGAAGGCATCGTAAATCTTGGCACTAGCAATGACGCCGCCCATCGGGATCACACCATTGGTGATCGCCTTGGCGAAAGTGGTCAGATCCGGCTGCACCCCGAAGTATTGCGCCGCGAACGGCTTGCCCAGGCGACCGAAGCCGGTGATCACCTCGTCGAAGATCAGCAGGATGCCATGCTGGCTGCAGAGTTCCCGCAGACGCTCCAGATAGGCACGCGGCGGCACGAGCAATCCGGTGGAACCCTGCACCGGCTCGACTATCACGGCGGCGATGGTCGAGGCATCGTGCAGCGCCACCAGCCGCTCGAGCGCGTCCGCCAGATGCGCGCCCCAGGCCGGTTGTCCGCGGCTGAAGCGCATGTCTGCCGGCGAGTAGGTGTGCGGCAGATGATCCACGCCGGATACCATCAGCGGCGCGAACATCTTGCGATTGGCGACCATCCCGCCCACCGAGATGCCGCCCAGTCCAACGCCGTGATAAGCGCGTTCACGCCCGATGATGCGGGTGCGAGTTGCCTCGCCGCGCACGCGGTGGTAACCGATCGCGATCTTCAGCGCCGTATCGACTGCCTCGGAGCCGGAGTTGGCGAAGAACACGCGGTCCTCGGGGCGATCGGCGAAGTTCGCGATCCGGGCGGCGAGCTCGAATGCGCCCTTGTGCCCAAGCTGAAATCCCGGACTGAAGTCCAGTCGCTCCACCTGTTCGCTCACGGCCCGCACGATGCGAGGATGCGCGTGCCCGAGTGGCGTGCACCACAACCCGGACAGGCAATCGAACACACGGCGCTTGTCGGTGAGCGTGTAGTAAGCCCCAACGGCGCTCTCGATCAGACGCGGCTTGGCCTTGAAGCGTCGGTTGTGCGTGAATGGCATCCACCACGACTGCAGCGGATCAACGCCCGCCGCCTGGGCAGCGGCATCGGCGACAGCAAGTTTCGGATTCATGCCTTAAAGGGTGGCATGGCCGCGCCGACCAGCGCAATAGGCCGAGCGCAGCATCGAGCCGGCGGCGTAAGTGACCACCACGATGACGCCCCAGCGCAGCACGTGCAGCGGCAGTTGTTTGACTACATAGACGGCGAGCACTACGCCGACGACGCCGCCGAGCAGCAGACCGAGCGCCGGGCCCCAGGCGAAGCGACCGGAACGGATGAAGCGCACGCCGGCTATTGGTTGCACGATGCCACAGGTGCCCATCATGATCGGGAAGGCCCCGAGCGGATGCAGCCCCAGCAGCGACAGCAGCACCACGCTCGGCGCGTAGTTGCCGATTCCAATGGTCATCAGCGCGCCGAGCACGAAATTGACGCCGACCGCGACGCCGAGGTGCCAGCCCGCCAGGCCCATCGCGGTGCCACCGCTCGGAAATGCACCGAGATTGGAGATGGCGAGAAACACTGCCGCGATCAGTAGAGCGGCCCCCATCGCGATCTGTATCGCGCGTCGGGGGAGCCGGCCGACGACGCCGGCACCCAGCCAGGCACCCAGCGACGCGCTCGCCACCATCATCACCAGCAGCACCGGCTCGACCGCTACTACGGTGATGAAGATCAAGGTCTCGGAGAATGCCGCGGCGTTGTGCCCAATGTTGAGTGTTCCGGGAATTAGTTCGTCGGCCGGCGTGCCGCGCAGCTTGTACAGCGCGGTGGTCGGGGCGAACGACCCGATGCCCAGTGCATCGCCGAAATCGGTGACGAGCCCGATCAGCACATCGCCGAGCGTCGGTCGCTCGCGCCGCACGTGCTCGCGGCCGCGGCGTACCAAGGCGGTGACAAATATCAGGTTGACGACACCTAAGGCGGCAAACAACGCCAGCTTGGGAAGACTCACGCAACCCCTGTATGGCTAAAGGCGCAAACGACGTATGCTAGTCGGTAACGAACGGATCGTAACGGCCCAGGCAGGAAGCCAACAACCGATGATCCACTGACGGGGAGATTCCGGATGTCCCAGCAACTACTCCGCGCGGCCGCCGCGCCCGCCGCGCACGCTATTGCCTCGCTGGCCTCGACTCTGCTGCTGAGCATGGCCATCGCGCCGGCCGCGGCGGACGATGCGCCGGTGGCCGAGGTCGAACAAGCCGGGCAGACCGGACAGCTCCAGGAAATCGTCGTGACTTCCACGCGCCGCGAGGAAAGCTTGAGCAAGGTACCGATCAGCGTCACCGCCCTGACGCAGGAAGACATGGACAACAAGGGCATCAAGGACATCATCGACGTCGTGCGATTCACTCCCGGCATCGCGATCGACAACTCCGGCACTAATAACATTTCGATCCGCGGCATTTCCTCGACCGGCGGCGCCGGCACCACCGGCATCTACATCGACGATACCCCGATCCAGATGCGGGCTCTGGCATTCAGTCCCGACGATGCGTTGCCCAAGTCGTTTGACATCGACCGAGTCGAAGTGCTGCGCGGGCCGCAGGGCACGCTGTTCGGTGCCGGCTCGGAGGGCGGCACGGTGCGCTACATCACCACGCCGCCCAGTCTCACCAGGACCAGCATCTACGCGCGCAGCGAGCTCGACTATACGCAGGGCGGCGACCCGAGCTATGAGGCCGGCGTCGCGGCCGGCGGTCCGATCATCGAAGGCACGCTAGGTGCGCGCGCTACGGTCTGGTATCGGCGCGACGGCGGCTGGATCGATCGGCTCGATCCGACCGCGCCGGATCCGCAGACTGCGGTGGTCGACCACAATGCCAACCGTGCCGATACGCTGCTGCTGCGGCTGGCCGGCGTCTGGGCGCCCAACAGCGTCTGGACGGTGACACCGAGCATCTTCTATCAGAACCGGCAGGTGCATGATGTGTCGGTGTACTGGCCGATCTATTCCGATCCCGGCAGCGACCGCTATGTCAGCGGCGATCCCACGGCACGGCCAATCCCCGACAAGTTCTATCTGCCGGCCCTCAAGATCGAGGCCAGCTTCGACAGCGTGCGCCTGATTTCCAACACTTCTTACTATCATCGCCAAGAAACCAGCGGCTATGACGGCACGCTGTACAATCTCGGCTTCTATCAGTCCGAAGTGTTTCCCGAACCGTACCCGACCGGGGCGAGCTTCCCGCTGCTCGATGGCACCGGCCTGCACTTGCCTGCCGGTCTGGCCAACTACCGCTCGCCGGCTTCGGTGGACAACGGTCAGGAAAACATCACCGAGGAAATCCGGCTGCAGTCGAACGATGCCAACGCGCGCTTGGTCTGGAGCACGGGTTTGTTTTTCAGTTCCAATCGCCAGAGCTATCTGGAGCAGATCCATGATCCGATGCTCAATGCGCTGTCGCTGGCACTGACCGGTGCGCCCTATACCGACACCTTCACCGACGGTGTCAATCCGGTGCCGTACGTGCCGGAGTTCCCGAACGACTCCTACTTCCTGCAAACCCACGCCAAGGATCAGCAGGCCGCCTGGTTCGGCGAAGCCACGGTCGGACTGGTCGGCGGCTTGAAGCTGATTGTCGGCCTGCGCTATTCCAAGTTGAAGTATTCATTCGTGACCCGGACCGGAGGGCCGCAGTTGTTCGCGGCACCCTCGGGCAACAGCGGCGACAAGAGCGAGAACTCGGTGACGCCGAAGCTGGGCCTGTCCTGGCAGGTGGATCCCAACAACCTGTACTACGCCACCTATGCCAAGGGCTTCCGACCTGGTGGCGCCAACAATCCGGTACCGTACGCGGCCTGTGCCTCGGACTTCACGAACTTCGGGATCCCGGGCGCGCCTGCCACCTACAACTCCGACACCGTGGACAGCTACGAGATCGGAGCCAAGAACAACTTCGCGAATCGAGTCCGCATTGCCAGCAGCATCTACTACATCCGCTGGCACAACATTCAGCAGACCGTGATTCCACCGATCTGTCAGATCTCCTTCATCGATAACCTCGGCGAGGCTGTCGCCAAGGGCGCCGACATCCAGATCGAGGTAGCTCTGAACGATGCCTGGTCGGCCGAACTGAGCGGCGGGTATACCGATGCGCGCTACACACGGGATTCCAAGCTGTCCCCCACCAGTGACACGCCGGTCGTGGGCGACGGCGATGCCATCGCGGGCCAGAGCACCGAGGCCGGTGGTGGCAAGCCGGCCGCGCCCTACACCATTTCGGCCGGCATCCAGTATCGTTTCAACGCTTTCGGTCACGAGTCGTTTGTGCGGGTCGACGATGAATTCGAAGCGCGCTCGCACTGGCTGCCGCCGTCCCAGGATCCCAACACGTTGCAGTACGACCCGGCAAACTTCACCCTGGCATCGACCAATTTCCTGTCACTGCGTGCCGGCATGAGCTTCGGCGAGATCTCGATCCAGGGATTCGTCGACAATCTGACCGATACTCACGCGCTGAATGATTACAACTTTTCGATCGATCCGGGTACCGGCGACAGTCGCCTGATGCGCGCCTACACGTTCCGGCCACGCACCTTTGGACTGACCTTCATCTATCGCAAATAGTCAGGGCAGCACGGCGGCGGCGCGCGCCAGGCGTCGTCGCCGAAACACCAGGTAGGCGAGCACGGCCACCGCCAGCGTGACCAGGCTGACGTAAAAGTCCCGCTCCTGCCCGGGTGTGACGGCCATGGCCACTACCACGGCGGTGAAGCCGAGGATGGTGGCGTAGCTCGCCCACGGGAACAGCCACATGGTGAGCGCCGGCGACAGCTCACCGCGCCGGTTACGTTCGCGCCGCAGCTGAATCTGCGCCAGCGCAATCATGATGTAGACGAATACGATTAGCGCGCCGGAGGCGTTCACCAGAAACGCGAACACCGATTGCGGCGCCAGCGTCGCCGCCAGGATACCGATCACGCCGGCCACCGCCCCGATGTAGACCGAACGGGTTGGAACGTGCCGGGCGTTGACCTGCACCAGCCATTGCGGCGCGTCGCCGCGCGCCGCCAGCTGGAATAACACGCGCGAGCACACGTAGAAAGCGGAGTTCAGGCACGACAGCACCGCGGTCAGGATCACCGCGCTCATCGCCCAGCTGCCCCAGCCAAACCGCATGGTGGTGAGGGTCAGGGTAAACGGCGACTCACCGACGCGCACCAAGGTCCATGGCACCGCCGCGACGATCAGCGAGATCGACAGCACGTAGAAAATCAGCAGTCTCACCACCACCGAGGTCGTCAGCCGCGCCACCGCGCGGGCCGGCTCGGTCGACTCGGCAGCGGCGATGGTCGCGATCTCGGCGCCGGTCAGCGAGAATAGGACGGTTACGGCGCTCGCCAGCACCGACACTGGCCCGCTCGGCATGAAGCCGCCGTGCGCGGTCAGATTGCCATAGGTCGGGCCGTTCGGCGCGCTCCAGCCGAACACGTAGGCGGCGCTGAGCGCGATGAATACGATGATTGCCGCAACCTTGATCGATGCGAACCAGAACTCGAATTCACCATAAGAGCGCGCTGACATCAGGTTGACTGCGGTCATCACCGCCATCAGCAACACGCCCACCTGCCAGGTGGGCAGCGGTAACCATTGATGCAGGATATTGGCGCCCGCGATCGCTTCCACCGGCACGACGATGATCCAGAAATACCAGTACAGCCAGCCGCACACGAACCCGGCCCACGGCCCTAAGCCGGCGCGGGCAAACTCAGTGAAGGCGCTGATACCCGGATGAGCCACGGCCATTTCACCCAGCATGCGCATTACGAGCAGAATCAGCACGCCGGCCAGCAGATAGCTCAGCACCACCGCCGGACCGGTCGCCGCGATCGCCGCGCTGCTGCTGACGAACAGGCCGGCGCCGATGATCCCGCCGATCGAAATCATGGCGACGTGCCGCGGCCGCAGCGATCGACTGAGCTGTTGAGAAGCATCCACGAGCGATTTGCAGTATACCGGCCGGCGCCGACGGACCGGATTTTGCGGCGCCGGGGGTTTTCGCATATCCTGCTCCCGGTGCTGCCGACTACCCACACGACGACCAAACAAGCCTCCCCCGGGGCCGTTCGGTCGTGCGCGCGCTGATAGCAGCCACCTAGCATCCACCGAATGGCCCCGCCGGCGACGGACGGGGCCTTGTCGTTTCTGGCGCTCGTTCCTCCGGCCCTTCAATGTAAGGAGCAACGAGCGATGTCCAGCACTCTTCCCCGGGTCGCGATCGTCGGCGCCACTGGCGCCGTCGGCACCGAGCTGATCACCTGCCTCGAACGGCGCGCATTCCCGCTACGTGAGTTGCGACTATTCGCCTCGCCGCGCTCGGCCGGTCGCCGGCTGTCCTTTCACGGCGGCTCATTACCGGTGGAGGCACTCGACCAGCAGTCGCTGACGCACATCGACATCGCCCTTTTCTCTGCGGGCAGCACCATCTCGCGGCTCTATGCGCCGGCAGCGGCCCGGGCCGGTTCGGTGGTGATCGACAATTCGTCGGCCTTTCGCATGCAAGGCGATGTGCCGCTGGTAGTACCGGAGGTCAATGGCGATCTGATTGGCTCGCACCACGGCATCATCGCCAACCCCAATTGTGTCGCCATCATTGCGGCGATGCCCCTGTGGCCGCTACACCGGACATTCTCGATCCGTCGCATCATCGCCGCCACCTATCAGGCGACATCCGGAGCCGGCGCCGCGGCGATGGACGAACTACGCCAGGCCACGCGCGCGGCGCTGACCGGCGAGCGCTTCGTGCCGCGCGTGCTGCGCCATCCGTACGCGTTCAACCTCTACAGTCACGACAGTGCCGTCGATCCATGCACCGGTTCGAATGAAGAGGAACTCAAAGTAGCGCGCGAGCTGCGCAAGATCATGGGCACCGCCCAGCTGCAGGTCGGCGTTACCTGCATCCGGGTACCGGTGCTGCGCGCGCACGCGACCGCTCTGACGGTGGAATTCGATCGCCGTGTGTCGCCGACCGAAGCGCGCGCCGCATTGGCAGCGGCGCCCGGCGTGCGCCTGGTCGACAATGTCGAGGCGAATCATTTTCCGATGCCGCTGGAGGCTTCGGGCCAGGGCGACGTGCTGGTAGGGCGCATTCGCCGCGACGGCAGCGACCCCTCGGAGCATTCGCTGCCGATGTTTATTGCCGGCGATCAGCTATTAAAGGGTGCGGCGCTGAACGCGGTGCAGATCGCCGAGTCGCTGCCAGCACCCGAGCGCAGCGCGGCCGCATGAGTGCGCAGCTGACGGTGGCCGTGTTTCTCGGCTCGGCCGCGTGGTGGCTGCTACTGAGTATGTGGCCGGGCGCGCCCATCGACACCTCGGCGGCGCCGCGTTGCAGGTCATCAATCGCCTCTGCGGCGTGGTCGCGGCCTTTGGAGCCTACGCGGTCATCGCCGCCACAACCTAGAACCCTGCGATCCGCCCGCGGAATACGAAATACACCGCCCCGAGTATGCACAGCGCCGCCCACAGGTAGTCCAGCTTGAGCGGCTCACGCAGATAGAACAGCGCGAATGGCACGAACACCGACAGTGTGATGACCTCTTGCAGTATCTTGAGTTGCGCGATGTTGAGCACGGTGAATCCAATGCGATTCGCCGGCACCTGCAATAGATATTCAAACAGCGCGATACCCCAGCTCACCAGAGCAGCCAGCAGCCAGGGCTTCTGGTAGAGCTCCTTGAGATGCGCGTACCAGGCAAAGGTCATGAAGACATTGCTCAAACACAGCAGCCCGGCGGCAATGACGATAGCGCGCATGTTCAGTGCACCGATGGCATCGGCACGAAGCCTGGCTGCTGTTGCACGCGCGTGATCCAGGCGCGCACCGCCGGGTAGCGTTCCAGCTCGAAGCCACCATCGCCGGCCGCGTGCGTGTAGGCATAGAGTGCGATGTCGGCGATCGTGTACTCGTCACCGACGAAATAAGGGCGCCGCGCCACATGCTGCTCCATGACCGCGAGCGCCTGATTGCCGCGCTCGTGCAATCGAGGCAGCTCCTCGCGCCGCGGGTGTTGCGGCGGCAACGCGGCACAGATGAAGCGTGCCACCGCTATGTAAGGTTCATGGCTGTACTGTTCGAAGAACATCCACTGCAGTACCTGGGCGCGCGCCAGGCGCTCCGAGGGCCAAAACGCGCTGCCGTCGGCCAGATACACCAGGATCGCATTCGATTCGACAAGATACTGGCCGCTCTGGTACTCCATGGTCGGAACACGCCCGTTGGGATTTCTGGCAAGAAATTCCTGCTGCCGCGTCGCTCCCGTACGCACGTCAATCTCCACCCATTCGTAGTCGAGCTGCAGTTGCTCGCATAGCAGCCGCACCTTGTAGCAGTTGCCGGAGCTCGACATGCCGTAGACGCGGGGGATAGGCATCAGCGCGACTCCTCGTACGGGCGCCCGCGGCCCTGCGGATGCTGGCGTTCCCAGTTCTTGCCGTCCACCGGCTCGATCGTCATGCCGGTCACCGACCCCTCGTCCAGGCAGCGCGCATTGACACTGTAGCCGTCCGGGTGCGAGCGCGGGACGTAGAACGACTTGACTCCGCAGATCGTGCAGAACAGGTGCCGCGCGGTGCCGGTGTTGAACTGGTAGGTGGTGAGAACGTCGCCGCCCGACAGCAGCCGGAAGCGCGTCTGCGGCACGATCAGGTGCAAGTAGCCCGCCTTGGCACAGATCGAACAGTTGCAGTCTGCGACCTCGATCTGCGCCGGGGCCTGGATCTCAAATCGAACCCGGCCGCAATGACAGCCGCCGGTATGCCGAACCATCGTTGTCGTCGTTGTCGTTGTCATCGTTGTCCATCGAGCCGATGCCGCGCCGCGCGTCTCCGCAGCAGTCGCGCCAGATACCAGACGATCATTACGTTGATCAGTAGCGTAATGCCGATCGCCAGCCGTCGGCTGGGCGGTCGCGTGATCAGTTCCCACAACTCGAATGGAACCAGCGATCCGGTGGCGATCACCGTGAACCACTCTGCCCAGGCGCGACGAAACCACAGTCCTGTGCCTTCGGCCAGCACCACCACCGTGTAGGCGATGGTGGCTGCGAGAAACAGCTGGATACGCTGCGCCCCCAGGCCCTCGACCCAGGACAGCGCGTGCACCAGCAGGCGGCGCTCGAAACGATCGTCGCTCAGATCGAGCGACCAGGCGTACAGCCGATCGAGCAGGTCGGTATTCAGCAATCGATGCACCCCGTAACTGGTGGCGATCAGCAGCAACGCCTTGCCGAATTTGAGTATCGCGATAAGACGCAGGCCGTCGAATCGGCGCGGTCTCGCCGCCGCTCGAGCTCCCGCCGCCGGCGTGGATGTCTGTGCGTCCATGCGTTTCAAACCTCGACCGGTGTTTCTGTGCGTGCGCCCCACTCGCTCCACGAGCCGTCGTACAGCGCGCCGATGGGCCAGCCAGCGACCTCCAGACCCAGATTGAGCACCGCGGCCGTCAGGCCGGATCCGCAGCTGGTCACCACTGCGGTATGCTCATCGACACCACGCGCCTGAAAGCATTCCCGCAACTGCTGCGGCGGCAGCAAAGTGCCGTCGCCGTTCAGCAGCTCGCCGAATGGCAGGCTGCGACTGCCGGGAACATGGCCAGCGCGCAGGCCGACCCGCGGCTCCGCTACACGCGCGTGAAAGCGGTCGGCCGATCGCGCATCCAGCAGCTGCTCGCGCTGCGACTGAATATTCGCGAGCACGTCGCCCAGCCCGCGCAGATAGCGCGCATTGAGTTTGGCGCGGTAGTCCGCCGGCGCCGGAGCGCTCGGCGCACCCGATTCCAACGGGCGGCCCTCGCGTTGCCACTTCGGCAATCCACCGTCGAGCACCGCGCACTGCATATGTCCGAACAGGCGCAGCAGCCACCAGGCGCGCGGCGCGGAGAACACGCCCTTCTGATCATAGAACACCAGTCGGCGGTTGCTCGACACACCCAGTGCGCCGAGCATGCGTTCGAACTTGGCCGCGGTCGGTACCATATGCGGCAGGGTCGAGTCGGTGTCGGCGATCGCATCGATGTCAAAGAATAGTGCCCCCGGGATGTGCGCGAGCCGGAATTCGGCCGCCGGATCACGCTTATCCGCCGGCATGTACCAGCTGGCGTCAAATACCGTGACATCGTCCGCGCCGAGCTGTGTCGCCAGCCATTCGGTGGTCACTAATGTTTGCAATCGCGCTCCTTGAGCTTGGATTCTACCCGTCGCGGCGCCGGGCCGCTGTCGCGGCTAGACCGTCTGCAGCGGCCGCTTCGCCCGCGGCGGCGGAAACGTCTGGTCGAGCGCGGCGAGCTCCGCCGGGTTCAAGGTCAGATCCCCGGCACGCAGGTTTTCCTCGATGCGCTCCGCGTGCGTCGATTTGGGAATTGCGACCACGTCCGGCTGGCGCAGACTCCAGGCCAGCGCCAGTTGTGCGGCGCTCACGCCGCGGGCGCGTCCCATCTTCATCAGCAACGGGTGGCGTGTCAGCGTGCCGCGACCGAGTGGCGAGTAGGCCATGGTCGCCATTTGATTGGCGCGCTGCCATGGCAGCACATCAAATTCGATGCCACGCGCCTCCAGGCAGTAGTACAGCTGGTTGCACACAGCGCGGGCACTGCCGCCGAGGCGCTGCTGCGCATCGGCCCATCGCTGCAGATCGTCGGTGTCGAGATTGCTGACGCCGAATCGGCGAATCAGCCCCCGTCGCATCAGATTCTCGAAGCTGCGCAGTGTGTCGATGAACGGGTGCGGCCCGGGCCAGTGCAGCAGGTACAGGTCCAGGTACTCACATCCCATGCGTTTGATCGACGCCTCGCACGCGCGCACGGTACCGGCGCGCGAGGCATTACCAGGCAGGACCTTGCTGACGATGTACAGTTCGGCACGACGGGCTCGACCGAAACCCTCCAGTGCGCTGCCAATCACCTGCTCGGCGCCGCCATCGGAATACATCTCCGCGGTATCGAGCAACTGGTAGCCCACGTCGAGCGCGTGGCGGACCGCATCGACATCAGTGCGCCGGTGCGCGGCGGAGCCCATCGTCCAGGTACCAAGCCCGATGCGTGCGGGAAACTGCGGGCTGCTATCGGATTCGCTCACGGCTGTCAGCATTGCCTGAAAATGAAAGGGCCCGGATCACTCCGGGCCCTGTGCTCACCATCGGCGACTCGTGGTGTGCCGCTTACCAGCGGCCGCCACCACCACCGCCGCCATTGCCACCGTTGCCACGAAAGCCACCGCCGCCTGGTCGGCCGCTGGTGCGCGGCTTGTCCTGGGCTTCGTTGACGCGCAGTGGCCGCCCGTCCATCGAGTAACCGTTGAGACTCTGAATCGCTTTCGCCGCATCCGCCTGATTCATCTCCACGAAGCCAAAGCCGCGCGGTCGGCCGGTCTCACGATCGGTCGGCAGCGACACGGCGTCGACGGTGCCGTGCTGGGCGAACAATGCGCGCACATCGGCCTCGCTGGCTGTAAACGGCAGATTTCCCACATAGATCTTCGCCATAAAAATCACGTTCTCCAGAAGAGTTCGAGAACAGCTTACCACAGGCTATTGAATTCCAAGTCCGCGCCCTGTAAGAGGAATCCGACACCGATGACGCTTCCGGCGGGCGACCCCACATCATGTTGCCGCCCTGACAAAATGCAGCATCAGATATATGACCAACCGTCCGCCGGACCAAGTGAGATTTCCCTGCGACTATCCGGTCAAGGTCATGGTGCGCGCCGAAGATGGAGTCCGCGGCAACATCGATGCCATCATCGATCAGCACGCCGGGCCGCTGGATCTGGCGGCCGTGAGCGAGCGCCCGTCAGCCCAGGGAAATTTTCTGGGCATTACTTATGTCATCCATGCGACCGGCGCCGAGCAGATTGCCAGGCTGTTCGCCGCCCTGAAGCAGTGCCCGCAGGTGATGCTGGTGCTGTAGAGGCGCTGGGGTCGGCCCAGGTCCTAACGCCTCGATCGATTCAGCAACGCGCTCGCCAGCAGATTGAACAACGCCAGCACCGCTGCGCCGATCAGCGCGGCGCCAAAGCTAGCGACTTTAAAGCCCGGCACGATGGTCCCGGTCAACATCAGCATCAGTGCGTTGACGACGAACAGAAACAGGCCGAGCGTGAGTATCGTGATGGGCAGCGTGACGATGACCAGGATCGGTCGCACCAGGCAATTCACCACGCCGAGCACCAGCGCCGCCAGCAGAGCATGTCCGAATCCGACAATGTAGATGCCGTGTACCAGCTGGCTGACCAGCCACAGCAGCAGCGCGCTCACCAGCAGGTGCACCAGTAGATTTCTCATCGGATCTCCCATGTTGCCACGCCGCCCGAGGTGGTACGAAACGCCGGATGAGCGCGCGGGACGGCGCGTGCCGGCAGTTGTCGCTGCCATTCCGGGGCGCGGCGGCTCAATTTGCGCCGCAGGTGCTCAAGTTCAAAGCGCAGCTGCCCCCGAGTCACCGGCAGTGATGCGCGTGGCCGTCCGCGGCCGATCTTGCCGGCGTTGAAGCGATAGCCGTGGCGCGCCGCTTCGGTGTGAATCGCGATCAGATAGGCTGCGATCGCGGCGCGCGGCGAAGGCGCCTCCCGAAACCGCTGCAGCTGCGGATGGAATCGATAGCCACGAGTGCGCCGGCACAGGACGGCCTGGGCCAGCAGCGCCTCACGCCACAGCGCCACGAGGCCGCGGGCATCGAGATATTGTGGATGCAGCGACCAGAGTCGCACTGGGGCCTACGCCCATGCCCTGGCTTCGCGCTCGAAATTGGGCGAAGACTTTTGCACCACGCAAAAGCGATGGCCGGTTGGAGCCTCCAGCACCCACCAGGTGCTGACCTGGGCGACGCGTCGGGCGCCCAGCTTTTCCAGGCGTGCTACCTCGGCCTCGATGTCGTCGGTTTCGATGTCCAGATGCACCCTGCTGGGATGATCAACGCTCTGAACTTCGATGTGCAGGCGGTCGAGCGGATCGGCCAGCCGCACATAGCGGTCGGCCTCATCGGACGGCAGCGACCGCAATTCCATGCCCAACGCCGCGCCCCAGAAGTGCGCCGAACCGTCCAGGTCCTGCGTCTGACAATCGATGATGAATCCGACCAGTTTACTCTTGTGCATTGGTGCGCTCGCAGTTTGACCTTCAGCTTTCCTTGAAGGCCACGAAATCACCGCTGAACAGGCCCGCCTCCACACCGCCATATACGAGGGTCGATGCGATCGCGATCCGGGCCTTGCCGCGGCGTTCTAGCAGCCGCAGGAAAGGCCCCCATTGGTTCGGCTCTTGAAGCCGGGCGCATGCTTCGAAGGCGCCGCGGATCGGATGATTGTAGCGCATGCTCTGGCGCTGGATCACGATCGCGACCGCCGGAAACTGCCGCTGTAGGCGCCAGTGCAGCAGCGACCAGGCGGCGAGGATCGCCACCGCCGTCGCGCTGCCGCCGAACACGGTGGCGTGCTGATTCAGATTCGGTGCCAGCGGCGCCCACAGCTGCACGCTGTCTTGGGAAACCTCGCGCGCCGCGATCTGCATGGCGCGCGACAGCGGGATCTGCCGGTGCAGCAGCTGCTCCAGCGCCCTCGCGGCGGCCGATACCGTCGGCGCCGGAAACGCGGCACCGCTCACGGTCTGAGCGCCAGCAGCACCACGCCGGCGCCCACCAGCGTAATGCCAAGCCATTCCCGCGGCGTGGGGCGCTCGGCCAGGAACGCGAACGCAAATACCGCCACCAACAGCACGCTGAGCTTGTCCACCGGCGCAACCTTGGATGCGGCCCCGAGCTTGAGCGCGCGGAAGTAGCACACCCACGAGACGCCGGTCGCCAATCCGGAGAGCGTAAGGAACAACCAGGTGCGCGAATCTAGCTGCGACGGATCGCGCCACTTGCCGGTAATCCAGACGAAGCACGCCAGCGCCACGATGATCACGGCGGTGCGAATGAGTGTGGCCAGGTCGGAATCGACGCTCTGCAGTCCCAACTTGGCAAAGATTGCGGTTAAACCGGCAAACACCGCCGACAGCAGCGCCCACATCAGCCACGATGACGAACTGGTCACGAGCGCGTCTTGGCGAACTGCGGCCGACCGTCCGCGATCACCACCCACGGCAGCTTGTCCTCGACCCAGATATGCACTTCCGGCCGCAACACGCCTGGAACGTCCAGCGAGGCCAGCGTGACATCGAGCTCATCGGCACGTTGCTCATGAAAGTAGGTCAGCGTGGTACCGCACTGGCCACAGAAACCTCGCCTGACCCCGGGCGAAGAGCAGTATTGAGCCGGTTGTCCGCGTACGATCCGAAAGCGTTCCACTTCGAAGCTGCCCCACGGCACCATTGGCGCGCCGGCGGCGCGCCGGCAGCTGGTGCAATGGCAAAAGCACAGATTGGTGACGTCGCCCGAGGCTTCATATCGCACCTGGCCGCACAGGCAGCCGCCCGGAAAGTTCGGTGTTTGCATGCACCTATGAGGGTAGCACTGGACTGGTCTTATTTCCGCCCGTTCCGAACCAGACAGCCACGTGCGCCAGAGCTTCGTCGAGGCTACGCAGCTGCAGATAGGCCGGAGCGAACTCGAAGCGCTTCAGATCGGGAATGAGAACTACGCGCAGACCGGCAGCGTGGGCCGCGCGCGCCCCGTGATCGCTGTCCTCGAATGCCAGGCAGTCCGTCGGGCTCACTCCAAGCCGATCTGCAGCGAGCAGATACACGCCCGGGTCGGGTTTGGTTCGTGCCACCTCATCGCCGCCGGCGACCGCCTGAAAGTAATTGAGCACGCCGGCGCGCAGCAGCCGTTGCCGCACTTCGCTCACGAAGGTCGAGGAAGCTACCGCACAAGGTACGTGGTGCTGGCGCATTTGCCGCAGCAGGGTCAGTGCTCCGGGCTTGAGCGGAAACACGACGCCGGACTGCGCGTTCAGTCGCGCGCGTACCCGGTCACGTACACGCTGTAACGCGTCGTGACCCCCGAGCAGCTGACTGAGCTGCTGATAGGTCTGCTGCGCGCCGCAGCCGACCACCTGTATGAAATCCGCTTCGGAAAGCGCCAGTTGCTCTTCGGCTGCCGCCGCCATCCACGACTGCATGATGATTCGCTCGGAATCGATCAGCACCCCGTCCAGATCGAATACCGCGGCCGTGAACACCTCAGTGCCTGTCGACAACCCCATTTCATCGAACCCAGCGCGTCGGCGCTACTGCTGATTGAAGTAATTTATAACAGCTGCCAGACAGAACGGGGCGACCAATGTGGCATGGTAGGCTTCGAATACCGCGGCGGTTCCCCCATCGGTCGCACCCTGTAACACGGCCGCCGCGGCCACCGCCTGCTTAGCCACTTTGAATTGCGACTGCAGCGTGCCGTCGACACCGGCACTCGGCGTGGTTGAATCGAGGTCGAGCACGCTGATAGGAGTCGTCGCCGGTGCGTTCGCTGCCCAGTAGGCCTGCATCAGCTGCGTGTTCTGGTAGTAGACCTCCGGATCCTGGTCGCCGCCGCACAGCATGGTCGGCGCAGTTGGAATCCAGCTTCTCATGTCGTTCAGTTTGAGCGCCCGACGCAGGGCGACACTGGGAGCTCCCGCCGGTACATCATTAGTCAGAGTCGGAAAGCCGCCGTCCGGGTTGGCCTTCGCATCCTGCAAATAGGTCAGACGATAGCCATTGGTGATCAGACCGTCGACACCAAATCCCTGAGCAAACACCGGGGCCAGATCCGTTGGGACGGTTGCCGGTGTTAAAGCGGCGAACTCAGGTGCCGGTGGCGTTGAGTCGAACAGTGCCGTTCGAGGCAGTAAGCCGGCCGCATAGAGTTGGCTTCGCGACATGGCGCTGGGAAGTAGCGTAGCTATCGTGGCGGCGTATTCAGGCGCAAACACATCAGTTGCGGTAGCGTAGATGTTGCCGTACGACTTCTGATACGCCGTGATAAGCAGCGTTGCGACCACGGGCGCGCCGCCGCTGACTTCGCCTTCGAACTCCGCGTCGACGAACGCCGCCAGGGCATATGGCCCGGACATCGGCGCCGACGCTGTGACCGTCATGCCAGCGGCCTGCATCGCCCGATGGGTCGCCATCGCAACGTAACCGCCCTGCGAGTATCCCGTGATGAACAGTTGACCGCTGTCGCTGTTCTGCGATATGCCCGGCAACGCGGTGCGAGCCGCCGTCAGGCCATCGATCATGTCGTTCGACTGCTGATCGCCGACCAGAAACGGATGGTACGGCAGCGTCGAGCTGTCATAGCCGGCGTAGTTCGGGGCCACCACGATGTAGCCGCGAGCGGCGAAGAACCCTGCCAGAAGTATTCCCTCCGCATTTTGCTGGTGGGTCAAATCGGCGATATCGAAGTTGTGTTCGGCGCTGGTCCCATGCGCGTACAGCACGATGGGGCGCGCGCCGCGACATGACGGATTGGTGCCGCGCGGCACCATCAGCGCCCCGGACGCGGTCGTGCTGTCGTTGGCTCCGCCCACCGTGTTGTACTCAATGTGGTAGACGTCGACATCGCAGGTGGGGCCGCCGCTGATCGCCAATACCTGGGCTAACACCTGGGTGCCAAATGCCTGAGCACCGGCGCCGGTGGTGACCTGCGCCAAAAGATCGGCGGCGGTCACGGTGGCTAGCAGCGTCGGCGGGTTCTGCAGTAGCGTGCCTCGCGCTGGAATCGGGGCGCCGCCGGAACTGCTGCTGCCACTGCCACCGGTGCCACTGTTGTCGCTGCCGCCACCACAGGCCGCCAACAGCAAGGCAGGAACGATGGCCAGCACCTGCACTCTGATGCACATACCGACTACATTGCGGCACGGTTCCCGCCGCAGCAAGGGCATGGCGGACCTAGCCTTTGTAGGCCTTCGTCCGACGCATCAGGGGTGTCGAGCGCCGTCGACCTGCAGCAGCGCCCGCAGCGTCTTCTCGAAGCGCACCGCGTCGAGCACGCCGCGGTAGTAGTTGATCAGCCGTCCGGTCTGGAGATAGCCGTGCTTACGGTAGAAGGCCAGCGCACCGGGGTTGTCGGCCCTGGCTTCCACCCGGATGGCTTCGATGCCGGCGGTATCGGCGCATTTCTCCAGCCACGCCAGCAGTCGTGCTGCAATCCCGCGTCGGCGCTTCAACGGATGCACGGCCAGGAGTGCCAGATGGGCGCTGCGGTCGCCGTATTGCATTATCGCGAAGCCGGCGAGCGCAATCCCAGGCCGCTGCAGCACCACCACATTGGTCGACTGGTCGGCGATGGCGGCTGCGATGCGCGCCGGCGTCCAGCTCCAACCCAACCCCTGCTCAATATAGTCACGCGACATATCGGCGATCGACGCCGCTTCGCTCGCCACCGCCAATCGGATCTCGCTTGGCTCGCTCATGCCCGCATCAGCCTTCGCCCGGTTCGTAGATGACATAGATCTTGCGGGTTGGCTCGATCACCTCCCAGGTTCCGACGAAGCCTCGCGGCACCACCAGGCTGTCGCCCGCCGCAACGGTCACGGCATTGCCCTGGAGATCGGCGATGATGCTACGGCCCTGGAGAATCTGGCAGTACTCCTCCTCGGTATAGGCAATGCGCCACTTTCCGACCTCGCTGCTCCAGATCCCGGCGAAGAACTTGCCACTGGCGTCGGTGTAGTGCTTCCACACGCACTGCCTGGGATTGCCGGCGATCAGTTTGTCACCTGGCAGAAAATATTCCTCTGCCACGGCGGTGGCTGGGTCGAACTTCAGTATCGAATGCATGACCAGTGCAGCTGCAGGCGGGTCTTCAGCCGCCGCGCTCCCCGCCGACGGGTCCCCAGAACACCCCCCACGCAGAAAAGCCCGGCGAGAATTCCACGAAGTGGTGCTCGACGCCGGCGCCGACGAACAGGCAATCGCCCGATTCGAATGCGTGGCATTTACCGGCGATCGCGAGGACGCCGTGGCCGGCATTGATGAAGTACAGCTCGTCCTGGTCGTGCGCTGTCTGCGGGTCCACCCCGAGCGGCGCATAGAGTTCCACCGACATCGAGCCGTGCGCCAGGGCGAGCACGAAGCGCTCGCCCATGGGCCACTGCTGGCTGATCTTGCCGGGCAGTCGCCGCAGCAGTTCCGAAGCCGTGGCCTTCATCCCGGTGCAGCGCGCCCGCAGCTGCCTGGATTGTGGATGCGCTCGGACGATGCGGGATGCTGCCGCAGCTTGTCGTCCGGTCGGCGCGGTCGCGGCAGCAGCTCGCCGCCGCAATTCGGGCAGCGCCCGCGCAGCACGCCCTCGGCACACTGCGCGCAGAACGTGCATTCAAACGAGCAGATGCGCGCTGCGGTCGACTGCGGCGGCAGATCGGCGTTACAGCATTCGCAGTTGGGTCGAATCTGCAGCATCTGGCCTTTAGGCCGACTTGGCATCGCCGCTGATGATGTCGTGCAGGTAGGCCACGCATTCGGGACAGATCGCCGCCCGGCGCGAAGTCAGCATGCCTTCGATTTCCTGTGGCGAGCGGTTACAGAACGCGCACACCAACGGGATACTGGCGGAGGCCGGTGCGGTCGGATCGGTATGGCTGACGGTCGGGGCCGCAGCCTCGCCTGACTCCACCATGCGCACCTCCACCACGTCGCCGGCGGCCAGGGCGGCGCCCAGCCAGCGCGCATCGGCGCTCGGCTGATCGGTGGCGTTCACCAGGCCTGCTACCTCGAGCCACCCCTCCTTCAAACCGGGATACAGCGACACGGTCGCATTGATCACGTCGGCCGCCTCAACCCCGGCGATTAGCCGTCGCTCGCCGTTTACGTTTACTTGCAGACAGATCACGCGACCCCCTCCTGCTGCGGCAGTGATGCTATATCAGGCGCTGGTGCGCCGTATCGATGGCGTCAGCATTTGCGCCAGCAGCGGCCCGATCGCGCCGGCCACCTGCAGCACGCTGTCGTGGCTGCCGAGGGCTCGCAGGTCGGTCATCGCCAGGTCGGCCTGACCACATGGGTTGATGCGCTGGAACGGCTGCAGATCCATGGCGACGTTAAGCGCCAGCCCGTGATAGCTGGCGCCGCGACGGATCCGCAACCCGACACTGGCCAGCTTGTTGGATCCGACATACACACCCGGCGCGGCGCGCTGGGTCTCGCCGCGGATGCCGCGGTCCGCCGCGTGCGCAATCACGACCTGCTCCAGCGCCGTCACCAGATCGCGCACTGTCAGCTTCGAGCGGCGCATATCGATCAGCGCATAGACCACCAGTTGCCCCGGACCGTGGTAGGTCACCTGACCGCCGCGATCGATCCGCACCACCGGTATCTCGCCCGCATCGAGCACGTGGGCCGGATCAGCGTTCATGCCCAGCGTGAACACCGGCTCGTGCTCGAGCAGCCAGATCTCATCGGGCGTCGATTCAGTGCGCTGGTCGGTAAAGCGCTGCATCGCTCGCCACACCGGCTCGTACGCCACGCGCCCTAGCCAGCGAATTACCGGCGCGCCGGCCGCGCCACCTGCAGCGCCGGTCGCTTGGGCGCCGCCCAGACCGACGTTGTTACCGGCCAGCGCCTGTTCGGCCCGGTAGCTCGACCGCACCAGCGGCCCGGAAACACACTCGCGAAATCCCAGTGCCAAACCCCACGCCCGATACTGCTCGAATTGCTCCGGCGTAACGTAACGCTGTACCGGCAGGTGATTTGCAGTCGGCCGCAGGTATTGGCCGAGCGTCAGGATGTCCACGCCGACGGCACGCAGCTCCTCCATCGTGGTCAGAATTTCCGCATCGCTCTCGCCGAGGCCGAGCATCACGCTGGTCTTGGTGAGCACCCGCGGCCGATGGCGCTTGGCGTGTGCCAATACCGCCACGGTCTGATCGTAGCCGGCGCGCGCATCGCGCACCGGGTGCGTGAGACGGCGCACCGTCTCGACGTTCTGGGCAAACACCTGCGGACCAGAATCCACCACCGTCTCAACGTCGGGCAGCACCCCCTGGAAATCCGGCGTCAGAGCCTCCACCGCCGTGTCCGGATTGCGCGCGCGAATCGAGCGTATGCAGGCGGCGTAGTGCGCGGCGCCGCCGTCATCCAGGTCGTCACGATTCACCGAGGTCAGCACCACGTATTTCAGGCGCATCAGGGCTACGCTCTCGGCCACCTGCCGCGGTTCCTCGCGATCCAGCCAGCCGCGCGGGTTGCCGGTGTCCACAGCGCAGAAGCGGCAGGCGCGCGTGCACACTGTTCCCATCAGCATGAAGGTGGCGGTGCCGGCGTTCCAACACTCGCCGATGTTGGGACACTTGGCCTCCTCGCATACCGTCGCCAGGTGATGCTCGCGCGCTGTGCGGCGTACGAACTCATACCCCGAGCCGACCGCTAGCGGCGCGCGCAGCCAGTCGGGTTTGGGCAGTGTCACACCGGGCTCGGGCGGGGGGCGCGGCCTGATACCGTCCTTGATGGCGCTGAATCCCTGCGGCGTGAGGTACTTCTGGCCGCTGCGCCGCGGCGTAGCCGCAGCGCGCGTCCTATCCTCGCGCACGATCGATATGTCCTTGAGCCGGGTCACGTTGCTCTCATTGTAAGGCTGCAAGTCGCTCGATGCTGCCGACATCGCTCCACGCGCCTTGGTAAAGCTGTCCGTGCAGTCGCCGCGCCGCGACGGCGCGCCGTAACAGCGGCCGCAGCGGAAATCGGCCGCCGCTGCAGCTCGCGAACAGCTCCGCGCGGTACAGCCCGATACCGGAATAGGTGTAGCGCGCCTCGCCCTGCTCGTGCACGCGTCCGTCTAGCAGTGCAAAGTCGCCATCCGGATGCTGCACTGGGTTCGCCACCAGGACGAGCTGCGCCAGCGCCTCGGGCGCAATGCTGAGTTGGCCGAAATCGAAATCGGTGTATACGTCGGCATTTACCACCAGGAATGGCTCGCTGCCGAGCCATGGCAATGCGTGGAAGATACCGCCGCCGGTCTCCAGCGCCGCACCCCCTTCGTCACTGTAATGAATCGCCAGGTTCCAGCGCGCGCCGTCTCCGAGGGCCGCGCGGATGCGGTCACCGAGCCATGCGAGATTGATCACCACCTGCTGCACGCCCAGGCGCGAGAGCTTCTCCAGGTGATGGACGATCAGGGGCTTGCCGCCTACCTCCAGCAGCGGCTTGGGCATGCTGTCGGTCAGTGGCCGAAGGCGCTCACCGCGGCCGGCAGCCAGCACCATGGCGCGCGCGATGCTCACGCACCGGCCGAGGCCAGCGCGCGCGCGTTGGCCGATGCGAAAGCCGGCACGATGCGCCGCTGCAGCCAGCGCGAGAACGCGCTTACCTCGTCATAGCGAGCTGCGGCATCGATCACGTAGGCCAGCGTGCGCGGCAGATCGGCCAGGTAACCGTGCTTGCCATCGCGATACCACAGGCGGGCGAAGATGCCGAGTACCTTGATGTGACGCTGCACTCCGGTCAGGTCGAACCAGCGCAGGAATTCGCGCTCGCTGCTGCCAGCCAGATCACCGGCGCCGCGCAGGCGTGCACGATATTCGCCGACCCAGCGCTCCACCTGCGCGCGCGGCCAGTCGATGTAGCAGTCCTTGAGCAAGGACACCGGATCGTAGCCGACCGGGCCCGCCAGTGCGTCCTGGAAATCGACGATACCGGGATTGTCATGCGCCAGCCACATCAGGTTGCGCGAGTGATAATCGCGATGCACGAACACCGTCGGCTGCGCCAGCGCTTCGAGCGCCAGAAAATCAAAGGTCGATCGCAGCACCTCGGAATCGGCATCGCCCAGGGTCAATCCCAGATGGCGGGTGCAGAACCATTCCGGCATCAGCGACATTTCCCGCTCCAATGTCGCGCGATCATACGGGGGCAGTTCGCGCGCGGCCTCCCGGCCACGCAACTGGATGCGCAGCAGCGCCTCGAGCGCCTCCGCATACAGGCCGTCGATGCCCTGCCCGGCTCGCAGTTTCGTCAGGTATTGCACCGACCCGAGATCCTCGAGCAGTACCAGGCCGCGCCCCTGGTCGACTGCCTCGACCTGCGGCACGTGCACGCCGCAAGCCGCAAGTAGCGCGGCGACCTTGAGGTACGGACCGATGTCTTCCTTGTCGGGCGGTGCATCCATCACCACCCGCGTACTGCCATCGGCGCGCCAGGCACGAAAATAGCGCCGAAAGCTGGCATCGGCCGAGGCCGGCTCCAGTCGGACCAATGAATGGCCGAGCTCGCCGGACAGCCATTGCCGGATCTGCTGCACGCGCGAGTCGGTCGCTGTCATGGAAGCGTCGGTTGCTCCGTAAGGCTGCTGCCGCTCAAGCAAGACCGCGGCCATCGCACCAGTCATTATAATGAGGCGCCACATGATTGCCCTTCCGCACCTGCGCGCGCTTCTGGGTGCAGCGCTCTGTTGTGCCCCGCTGATCGCCGCCGGCGCGGCCGAGGCGACCGAAGACTTCGGTTTCGCGCCGCCGGCCGAGTCCTGTGCGTCGCCCGTGGCAAGCGACCTGATGCTGCTGGCGGCCGCCGACACCGCCCCGGCGAGGGCGGGCGGCATTCTCAGGAACACTCGCGCGGCCGCCCTCGGCGGCGACATCCTGAGCAGCTCGGATCAACTCACCACCAACGCCAACGGCCAGACCGAACTGACCGGCAACGTCGACGTACATCTCGGTGAACGCGAGATCCAGGCCGACAAACTGATCTACGACCGCAACAACAACAGCCTCAACGTCAGCGGCCAGGTGCGATTTCATGATCCGACCGTGCTGATCCAGGGCGACACCGGGCGTTACGGCGATGATGGGGCGCTGTTCAACCACGCGCAGTTTGAGTTTCTGCAGCAGCCCGGTCACGGCAGCGCCGATCAGATTGCGATGTCACCGAATGAGGTGATCACGCTGCGCCACGTCACCTACAGCAGCTGTCCTCAGCAGCGTGCGACTTGGCAGATTCGCGCGCGCGAGCTGCGCCTGGACACCGCCGCGGGCCAGGGAGTCGGGCGCGGCGCGATCGTCGACGTGGAAGGCATCCCGATCCTGTACGTGCCGTGGATCTCATTTCCGTTGAGCGATGCACGCAAGAGCGGTTTTCTATTTCCCGAAATCGGCACCTCAAGCCGCAGCGGCGTAATGCTCGCTACGCCCTGGTACTGGAACATCGCCGCCAATCAGGATGCCACCTTCACGCCGGTGGTGTATTCGTATCGCGGCATCGACCTGGGCGCGCAGTATCGATTCCTGAGCGCGTCCAACCGCGGCAGCATCGACCTCAGCTACCTGCCCAACGATCGACTCTACGGCCGCGAACTGCGTGACGGCGGCAAGGTCGATCCCGGCAGCGACCGCAACTACGTGCGGCTGCTCGACCGCCTGGAGCTGGCAGGCAATACCCGCGTCGACACCAGCATCGAGAGTGTCAGCGACAGCGAATACTTCGAGGATTTCAGCCAGGGGTCTCAAACCACCAGCACCCCTTTCCTGGCCCGCAGCGTCGCCGTCGGACATCGCGACGATGTCTGGAACCTGCACGGACAGGTACTCGACTATCAGAGCCTGGATACGACGTTGGCACAGGCCGAGCGCCCCTATATTCAACTGCCGCGGCTGACCGCAGCCGGACGTTGGTCGCCGGCGCGGTGGCCGCTGCTGGTCACCGGCATCGACACCGAGCTGACCAATTTCACGCGCTCGGTCACCGGCTCGTGCGCTTGCGGAGTGGGCGGATGCCCGGCCTGCAGCGCGCTGCCGTGCGCCACGCCCTCCCGCACCCCGGATACCGCGCCCTGGCCCTGCGTCAGCGGCTGGCGCCTGGATGCCCAGCCCCGCATCGGGCTCGATCTATCGGCCCCTGGTTATTTCTTCCGGCCCAGCGTCTCCTGGGATCTGACTCAGTATTCGTTGCGCGACGCCGGTGCCCCGGACAGCTCGCCGCAGCGCAGTCTGCCGATCGTGGACATCGACAGCGGCCTTAAGTTCGAACGCCTGAGCGGCTCGCAGGACCAGCGCACCATGACGCTCGAGCCGCGCATGATGTACGTCTACATCCCGTATCGCGATCAGAATGCATTGCCGCTGTTCGATACCTCGACGCCGGACCTGAACGCGATCGAGCTGTTCCGGCCCAATCGATTCGTCGGCCTGGACCGGATCGGGGATGCGAATCAACTCACCGTGGGCGTCACCACGCAGCTTTTCGAAAATGCCACCGGCGTGCGCTATCTGAGCGCCACATTGGGACAGAGCGTGTTCCTGACTGAGCCGCGCGTCACGCTGCCGGAACTGACCGCGATCTCAGGTCAGGTCGCGCCACCGCGCGACACGTCCAGCCTGATCGCCGAGGTGACCCTCACCGCCTACCGCCACTGGAATCTGCAGATGGACCTGGCATCCAACAGCGCGGTCTCCAAGGTGCAACAGGCCGAGATCCTGGTGCAGTACCTGGCCAGCAGCAAACAGGTGGTCAACGTCGGCTACCTGTACCGCGATGGCGTGGTGCAGCAGGTCGATGGATCGGCGGCTTGGCCGGTGAGCTCGCGCTGGGACATTTATGCCCGCACGGTGTACTCGCTGCTGGATCGCGCGCCGATCGAGAACTTCGCCGGCTTTCAATACCGCGGCAGTTGCTGGAGCATCCGCGCAGTGGCCCAGAGCTCGATCAGCACCCGCACCGGCGAGCGCGATACCGGCGTGTCGCTGCAGCTGGAACTCACCGGGCTGTCCAATGTCGGAAGTGGCATCGGCACCGGCAGCGGTGTCAGCACTTTCCTTGAGCAGTCGATTCGGGGATACTCCGCCTCCGCCAATAAGCCCTAGGGACAGGCCCAAGCTATTGAATATTATCGATAATTACCGAAGCACCCGGGGCGGCCTGGCGGCCGTACTGCTTGCTTCAGTGCTGCTGGCGAGCTCGCTGACCGCCGCCTCCAAAGACCTCTCGACCAACGGCGTACTGCTGGATCGGATCGTGGCCGTGGTGAACGATGGCGTGGTGCTGCAAAGCGACGTGGACCAGGAGATGCACGAAATCGAGGCCCGCCTACGCGGCCAGAACGTCGGGTTGCCACCGGAGAGCGTGCTGCGACAGCAAGTGCTCGAACGGTTGGTGCAGGAGGAGATTCAGCAGCAGCACGCTGATCGGGCCGGCATCAAGGTGTCCGACGAGCAGATCAACACCGCGCTGCAGGACATCGCTACCCATCAAAACGTCACGCTGGACCAGTTGCCCGAGAAGCTGTCCCAAGACGGGATCGACTACGCGGCGTACCGCACCGAGCTCAAACACGAGATCGCACGCCAGATTCTGCGTCAGCGCGACGTCGTGCAACGCATCGTAGTCACGCCGCGCGAGATCGATCAGTACCTGGTACATGAAAAGAAGACCGCCTCGGCGGCCAACGAGTACAACGTCGCGCACATCCTGATCGCCGTCGCGCAGGATGCCAAGCCGGGGCAGCTCGCGCAGGCCAGCAAGCTGGCGCACGACGTCGATGATCGCGCGCACAAAGGTGAAGACTTCGGCTCGCTGGCGATCACATACTCGCAAAGCGAGAGCGCACTTGAGGGTGGCACGCTCGGCTGGCGCAAGGGCACCGAATTGCCGACCTTCCTCGCCGACGTCATCGCACGCATGAAGCCCGGCGACGTTAGCGACGTGCTGCAGACACCCAGTGGGTTTCACATCGTGAAGCTGCTGGACACACGCTCTGCCAGCGGCCTGCAGCTGGTGCAGCAGGTGCACCTGCGCCACATCCTTCTCAAGCCGACCGAGATCGAAGACGATGCTACCGTGCAGCAGCGGTTGTCTCGCTGGCGCGATCAGATCGTCTCCGGCAAGGATGAGTTTGGGGTGCTGGCCAAGACCTACTCCCAGGATGCCACCTCGGCGGTCAACGGCGGAGATCTCGGCTGGTCGGAGTTGAGCGTATTCGTGCCGGAGTTCGCCGCCAAGGTTCAGACGCTCAAGGACGGGGAGATCAGCCAGCCATTTCACACCCAGTATGGCTGGCACATCGTGCAGAAACTCGGCGAGCGCAGCTTCGACAACACCACCGAGGCCGCGCGCGAGCACGCCTACGAGGCCCTGCGCGACAGCCGCGTCGAGGAGGCCACCGAGCTGTGGCTGCAGCAGATCCGCGACGAGTCGTACGTCGATCTGCGCCTGTAGGCCCAGCGCCCCATCATGCCGGCACCGATCGTCCTGACATCGGGCGAACCGGCCGGAATCGGCCCGGACCTGTGCCTGGTTGCCGCCAGCCGACCGCGCCGCTGCGCGCTGGTGTGCCTGGGCGATCGTGAGCTGCTGGCCGCGCGCGCGCGACGTCTCAAGCTGCAGATCGATTTGTCCGACTATCGTCGCGGCGCCGAGGTCACACGTACTGCCGGCAGCCTTACCGTACTGCACCTGCCGCTGGCGACTGCCTGCGTTGCCGGCAAGCTCGAATTGGGCAACGCGCGTGCGGTGCTAGCCATGATCGATCGCGCCGTGGAGGGTTGTCTGGGCGGCGAATTCGGCGCGCTCGTGACTGCGCCGGTGCAGAAGAGCCTCATCAGCCAGGCCGGCGTGCCGTTTGTCGGACACACCGAATACCTCGCCGAGCGCACCCGTGCGCCGCTGCCAGTGATGATGCTGATCGCCGGCGAGCTGCGGGTCGCACTGGCGACCACGCATTTGCCGTTGCGTGGCGTCAGCGCCGCACTCAGCATCGACGGCTTGCTGCAGACGCTGCGCATCCTGTCACAGGATCTGGAGCGCTACTGGAATCTGTCGCCGCCGCGCATCGGAGTGTGCGGGCTCAATCCGCACGCGGGGGAAAGTGGCCATTTGGGTGACGAGGAATTGCGAATCATCGGCCCGGCGATCGAGCAGGCCCGCGCCGCCGGGCTCACCGTCGAGGGCCCGTATCCGGCCGATACCCTGTTTGTGCCGAGCCATCTCGCCCACCACGATGTCATTCTAGCGATGTACCACGATCAGGGGTTGCCGGTGCTCAAGCACGCAGGTTTTGGTCACGCGGTCAACGTCACGCTGGGGTTGCCCATCGTGCGCACGTCGGTCGATCACGGCACCGCACTCGATCTGGCGGGCACCGGGCGCGGAGATGCTGGCAGTCTGCTGGCAGCGATCGACCTCGCCGCGCGCATGGCTGCCCGCCAGGAGCGCATCTGAGCACTGCTCGCGCCCGACCGCGCAAGCGCTTCGGCCAGCACTTCCTGCACGATCCGGCCGTCATCGAGCGCATCGTTGCGGCGATCAACCTCAAGTCCGGCGATGCCGCGGTCGAAATCGGCCCAGGCCACGGGGCCCTCACGCAGCCGCTGCTGGCCGCTGCCGGCCGGTTGCAGGTGGTCGAAATCGACCGCGATCTGGCGGCACTGCTGCGCAGCCGTTACGCCAACCAGCCGGGGCTGGTGGTCCACCAGGCCGACGCCCTGCAGATGGACTGGCGAGCGCTGGCCAACGCTTGCGGTGCGCGCCTGCGCCTGATCGGCAACCTGCCCTACAACATTTCTACCCCGCTGCTGTTCCGCGTGCTCGACACCGCCGACTGCGTGCGCGACATGCACTTCATGTTGCAGCGGGAGGTAGTGGATAGAATCGTGGCAGCACCGGGTAGCTCCGCTTATGGCCGACTTACCGTAATGCTGGCGCCGCGCGTGTCGGCGCAGCGTCTGATCGACGTCGGCCCAGGCGCATTCCATCCGGCTCCCAAAGTGGCATCGAGCGTGGTGCGACTGACGGTGTGCGAGGCGCCGCCCGATTGGGCGCGCCTGCCTCGCTACCCCGAGATCGTGGCCGCGGCGTTCGGTCAGCGGCGCAAGACCTTGCGCAATGCGCTGCGGGCATACCTGACAGCGGCGCACATCGATGCGCTGGGAATCGACTCGGGATTGCGTGCCGAAAACCTGTCACCGATGCAGTTCGGCGCGCTGGCGCAGGCGGCCACCGCTGTGCTTCACTAACGGCCGCAGGCAGCGGCTCGAGCCGCTGCCCGGAGCCGAGCATGAACGCCTACCGCCGCATCCTGGCCGCCATTGACCTGACGCAGGACAGCCGCACCGTGGCCGGACGTGCCTGCGAGATCGCGCGTGCGGACAATGGCAGCGTGCGATTGCTGCACGTCATGGAAGTCATTCCGATCGAGCCGATGAGCGAATCGTTGCACCCGGTCGTGCAGATCGACGAGCGCATGCTGTCGCGGTCGCGCGCGCAAATCCAGGCCCTGGCGCAGGAACTTGGCCTGTCGGTCGAGGCCGCCGGGGTCGAGGCGGGCAGCGTCAAGAGCGAAATCCTGCGCTACGCGCGCGAACAGAACATCGATCTGATCGTGCTGGGTTGCCGCGAACGTCACGGCCTGTCGATCTTGCTCCATCGCACCGAGGATTCGGTGCTGCACGGGGCGCCCTGTGACGTGCTGGCCGTGCGCGTACGCTAGATCCACGCCGCGCAAGCGCCATGACCAGCATTCGCCACCGCATCAGTATCGACGTCGAGACCACTTACCTTGACGATCAGTCCGAGCCGCGCGAACAGCGCTACGTGTTTGCCTACACCATCACGATCCGCAACGAAGGGGCGGTGCCGGCGAAGCTGCTGACGCGCCACTGGATCATCACCGACGCCAATGGTCGAGTACAGGAGGTGCGCGGCGACGGGGTGGTGGGCGAGCAGCCGTATCTCAAGCCCGGTCAGGGGTTCCGTTACTCCAGTGGTGCCGTGCTTGAGACTCCGGTCGGAACCATGCAGGGCAGTTATCAGATGATCGATGATGAGGGGGCGCAGTTCGACGCGCCCATTCCGGCGTTTCGTCTGGCCATGCCCGGCATGCTGCATTGAGCGTGCGGCGCGCGCCCTGAACGATCATGCCACGCTGGGCCGTGGGCGACGTGCAGGGCTGCTGCGACGAGCTCGAGGAGCTGCTGGCGCGCATCCGCTTTTCCGTCGATCGCGACCGATTGTGGTTGGTTGGCGATCTAGTGAACCGCGGTCCGGCATCGCTGCGCACGCTGCGTCTGGTGCGCGCACTGGCGGACAATGCGGTCAGCGTCCTGGGCAATCACGATCTGCATCTGTTGGCGGTAGCCCTGGCGGGTGCCAGGCAGCGCCGTAGCGACACGCTGCAGGAAGTATTGGACGCGCCCGACCGCGACGGCCTGCTCGAATGGCTGCTGCGGCTGCCGCTGGCGCACGCCGAGGCCGGCCACCCGGATTTGCTGCTGCATGCCGGGGTACTGCCGCAATGGAGTGTGGAACAGACGCTGCGGCTGGCTGCCGAGGTACAGCAATCTCTGCAGGCCGACCCGCGCGGCCTGCTGTCAAGCATGTACGGCGACTACCCCGACCACTGGCGAGACGATCTTTGCACCACTGAGCGCCTGCGGCTGACGATCAATGTTCTCACGCGCATGCGCTTTTGCACCGTCGATGGGCACGTGGACTTCAAGCAGAAGGGCCGGCCGGAGTCGGCGCCGAAACCCTGGCTGCCATGGTTCAAGGTGGCGCGCGCCAGCCGCGACGCGCGCATCGTGTGCGGCCACTGGTCGGCGCTCGGTTATCACCGCGAACGCGGCGTACTTGCGATCGATACCGGCTGCGTCTGGGGCGGCGCATTGACCGCGGTCAATCTCGACCAACATGATGCCGCCCCGATCAGCGTGCCGTCTCGTCAGCCGCGCTCCATCGGAGACTAATTTGGGGGGTGTCGGGGAGGTAGGCGCCGGGCGCCAGCGGCAACACCTCGGGGCTGCCCTGTGGGGGCACCACGTAGACGACGCGCTGGGCAGCCTGCACTTCAAGGCGCGCGATGCTGCCAGGCACGACGCGAAACTCCAGGCGTATCGGCCAGCCGAGTTCCTTGATCGGGGTCAGGGTCGCCGCACCCGTGCCGCTGACGGCCGACAGATCGACCAGCAGTGTATTGCGATCCCAGAACTGCTGGATCGCGACAGCTCCGGAGGTCGCATCCGGCACCACGGTCAGGGCGTGCACCGGCTGCGGGGGTGGCGCTGCCCGCCGGTGCCACGGCCAGTGCAGCGCGCACGCCGACAGGCTCAGGCCAAGAAGTATCACCAACGTGATGCGCGCCGCGGCGGCGCCCCGCAGGTGCTTGATCATGTTCGGTTGCCGTCCACAGTCGCCACCTCGGTGCAATACGCTTACCATACGCGAACCGGCAGTGCTTTGGATATTGTCGGAAATCATAGACATGCGCGCTGCCTCGCCCGTCAACATCAAACAGTGGATCGATGCCAACCGTCATCTGCTGCGGCCGCCTGTCGGCAACAAGGTGCTGTTCGACGACGGCGAGTTCATCATCATGGTGGTCGGCGGCCCCAACGCACGCAAGGATTTTCACGTCGATCCAGCAGAAGAATTCTTCTATCAGCTCGAGGGCGAGATGACACTGCGCACGGTTCCGGGCGAACACATCGTCGAGGTGCCGATCCGGGCCGGCGAGATGCTGCTGCTGCCGGCGCGTGTGCCGCACTCGCCGCAGCGCTTCGCCCACTCGGTGGGCCTGGTGGTCGAGCGCCGTCGCCGCCCGGGCGAACTCGACGGCCTGCAGTGGTACTGCGAGCGCTGCGAGCGGCTGCTGTATCAGGAATTCTTCGAGCTCAGCGACATCGAGAAGCAGTTTCCGCCGGTGTTCAACCGGTTCTTTGGCAGCCTGTCGCTGCGCACCTGCAAGCACTGCCACACCATCATGGAACCGCCGGCGGCGCCGGCGGCCACACATGGCTCGCAATGAGCGCGCGCAGTGGGCGCAGCTGCACGTCCAGGGAGTGACGCTGCTGGCCGACTTGGCCGCAGGCGTCAGTCTGGCGCGTACCATCGAGTTTGCCGGCCCGCAGTTGCGTTGCTTCGGCGCCGCGCCGGCCAGCAGCCGGCCGCTGGAGATCGGCGATTTCACCGGCCGGGTCGACCGCGGCGGCGGCTGCAACTGCAGCGTGCTGACGCTGACCCCACACGCCAATGGCACCCACACCGAGGCCGTGGGGCACCTGACCACCGAGCGGGTGGACGCGCACGATCTGCTTCCCCGCCGTCTACTGATTGCCGCGGTGATATCGATCGAGCCGGAGCTGGCCGGCGACAGCGGCGAGAGCAGCTCGCCGGTGCCGCACGCCGATGACCTTCTGATCACGCGCCATGCGCTTCGCAGCGGCTGGCCGCCGGCGGTAGCCTCGCAGCTCAAGGCGCGCGCGTGCGTGATTCGCACCCAGCCCAACCTGCAGAACAAGTTTGCCGAGGAGCACGCGGCATCGGCGCCGTTTCTGTCGGCCGAAGCGGCCGGTTGGCTGGTGGAGTGCGGCATCGAGCACCTAGTGCTCGACGTGCCATCGGCCGACCGCTACAGCGACGGCGGTGAGCTCACCGCCCACCGGATCCTGTTCGGATTGCCACGCGGCAGCAGCGCTCTGGCCGAGGCGCAGCGAGCGCACACCACCATCACCGAGCTCGCCTATGTGCCCGATGCCACCGGGGATGGCTGGTACTTCCTGTCGCTGCAGGCGCCGGCGATTGCCGGCGACGCAGTGCCGTCCAGGCCAGTGCTGTATCCGTTGCGCGCGGCATGAGCGGGCTCGATCGCCGCCTGCCCGAAGCGCGCGCCCGCGATGCCGCGGATGGACTGGCGATGTTTCGCGAGCGCTTCGCGCTGCCGCGCTCGGCCAGCGGGCAGCCGCTGATCTACCTGTGCGGCCACTCGCTCGGCCTGGCGCCGCTGGCCGCACGTACCGTGCTCGACGCCGAACTCGAGGACTGGGAGCGCCTCGGTGTGCTCGGGCACGAGGGCGCCCGCAATCCCTGGATCCCATATACCGAGGGCCTGCAGCCGCCGCTGGCAGCGTTGTGCGGCGCGCAGCCGCACGAAGTCGTGGCGATGAATTCACTGAGCGTGAATCTGCATCTGCTGCTAGCGAGCTTCTATCGTCCGCAGGGCGCGCGCCGTGCCATTCTGATCGAGGCCGGTGCGTTCTCCTCCGATCGGCATGTGGTGGCCTCCCAGATCGCGTGGCACGGGCTCGACCCGGGCGCCGAGCTGATCGAGCTGCAGCCACGTGCCGGCGAGGATCTGCTGCGAATCGAAGACATCGAAGCGCGTATTGCCGCCGAAGCTGCACGCCTGGCGCTGGTGCTCTGGCCCGGCGTGCAGTACCGCACCGGACAGAGCTTCGATCTGCGGCGCATCGCCCGCGCGGCGCACACTGCCGGCGGCCTCGCCGGTTTCGACCTCGCGCACGCGATCGGCAACCTGCCGCTGACACTGCACGATGACGACGCCGACTTCGCAGTCTGGTGCAGCTACAAGTTTCTCAATGCCGGCCCGGGCGCGCTGGCTGGCGCGTTCGTGCATCAGCGGCATCTGCACCACCGCGGTCCGCGCCTGCAGGGCTGGTGGGGTCATGACGCGCGCACTCGCTTCGAGATGTCACCGGAATTCGTGCCGGCCGCGGGTGCGGCGGCGTGGGCGATCAGCAATCCCCCGATCTTCTCGGCAGCGCCGCTGTGCGCATCGTTGTCGTTGTTCGCCGCGGCCGGGATGGCGGCCCTACGCCGCAAATCGGTGGCGCTCACCGGCTATCTGGAACAACTGCTGCGGGAACTGGGCGGACCAGATCTGGCGCTGATCTCGCCCGTTGATGCTTCGCAACGCGGCGCGCAGCTGTCGCTGCGCTTGTCTGCGGGCCCGGCCCGGGGGCGCCTACTGTTTCAGGCGCTGGCCGATCAGGGCGTGATATGCGATTGGCGTTCACCGGATGTCGTCCGGGCGGCACCGGTGCCGTTCTACAACGGCTTCGAGGACGTACTGCGTGGCGCCTGGATCCTATGCGAACTGTTGCGCGCATGATCCGCTACACGATCATCGGTGCCGGCCCGGTCGGCACGCTGATGGGGTTGCTGCTGGCCCAGCGCGGTCACCCGGTGCGGCTGATCGAGCGGCGAGCCGATCCGCGCGGCGCGCCGCCGCCGGCGGGACGCTCGATCAACCTGGCGCTGGCAGCGCGCGGTCTGAAGGCCATCGAGCAGGCGCACCTGTTCGAGCGCGTGGCTCCTCACATCATCGCGATGCCGGGTCGCATGCTGCACGAGCTGAACGGCGCGCTGCAGTTCCTGCCCTACGGCCAGAACGAGCGCGAGGTCATCTACGCGGTCGGTCGCGACCGGCTCGGCGCGACGCTGATCGAGGCCGCCGCCGCACATCCGGGCATCGAGCTGCAATTCGAGACCCGCTGCCTCGACCTGGATCCGGTCGCCGCCACTCTGACGCTGCGTGACGAGCGCAGCGGCGCGACGCACTGCGAACCATTTGAAATCGCGCTGGCCGCCGACGGTGCCGGCTCCGCCGTACGCGCGGCACTGGCGGCGCAGGGCTACACTCGCGTGCGCGAGGTGCCATTGGCGCACGACTACAAGGAGCTGACCATTCCGGCGCGGGGCGCCGCCGGCAATGGTGCGACCTGGGCACTCGAGCCGCACGCGCTGCACATCTGGCCGCGTGGCGGCTATATGCTTATCGCGCTGCCGAACGTCGATGGCAGCTTTACCGCCACGCTGTTTCTGGCACGCGATGGGGATCCCGGATTCGATCGGTTGGCTGGCGACCTGTCGGTGCGCGAATTGTTCGCGCAGCAGTTCGCCGATGCCGCGCGCCTGATGCCCGATCTGGAGGGCCAGTTTCGCGCCCACCCACAGGGCCAGCTCGGCACACTCTATTGTCAGGGCTGGCAGGCGGCCGGACGGGTGCTGCTATTGGGCGATGCCGCGCACGCGATCGTGCCGTTTCACGGTCAGGGGTTGAATTGCGGATTAGAGGATTGCCGCCTGCTCGACCAGCTGCTGCAACAGCACGGGGCGCCGGCCGAGGCGCTGCGCCGATTCGAGGCCGAGCGCCGACCCGACACCGATGCGATCGCCGCGATGGCACTGGAGAACTATGTCGAGATGCGTGACGCGGTACGCTCGACGCAGTTTGCACAGCGCCAGCGTCTGGCGGCGGAATTCGAGCGCGCCTTTGGCGGCCGCTTCATCCCGCGCTATTCCATGGTGATGTTCCATCCCGAGATTCCTTATCGGGAGGCGCAGCGGCGCGGCGCCGAGCAGGAGCGCCTGCTGGACGCATTCGTGCAGCGCTTCGATTACGGATCGCTGCATCCGCCCGGCCTGATCTATGCGCAGCAATTGCTGCAGGCAGCCGGGCTTTGAGGGAGCGCGCGCCGTGCTGATGCACCTGAAATATCTCAAGACCATATTGCGCACCCTGGTCCTGCCACCTGCCGGGCCGCTGCTGCTGGCGCTGGCCGGGCTGCTGATGCTGCGCTGGCGGCCGCGCACCGCGCGCCTACTGCTGGTGCTGGGATTCGGATCGTTGTGGCTGCTGTCGATGCCGGTCATATCGGATGCGCTCACAGGCCTTTCCGAGCGATATCCGGCGCTCGATCTGAGTCGCGCAACGCAGGCACAGGCCGTCGTGATCCTCGGCGGTGGCGGCCAGCGGGCTTACGCACCCGAATACGGCGGCCCGGCTCCCGACCCCGGCTTGCTCGAGCGGCTGGCCTACGGCGCTTATCTCGCACATCGCACCGGGCTGCCAATCCTGGTGTCGGGCTATGGTGTCGAGGCCGCCGCCATGCGCGTAGCCCTGACGCGCAATTTTGGCCTCGATGCCCGCTGGATAGATGACCGCGCCTACGACACGTTTGACAATGCCCGCGACTCCGCCCGCCTGCTGCGCGCTGATGGCGTGCACACCATCGTGCTGGTCACCGGAGCCAGCCACGAGTGGCGCGCTTCGCACGAGTTCATGGCGGCCGGCCTTGAGGTGGTTCCGGCGCCCACCGGCCTGCTGGCCCCGCGCGAGGTCGGGCTGGGGCGCTACCTGCCCAACAGCCAGGCGCTGGAGCGCTCTTATGTCGCAACCTACGAGTTGTTCGGCGAGCCGGTGCGGCAACTGCTGTCGTGGTCACACCTGCGCCGGCAGGGATGAGTCAATCTGAGCTTCGCGCTAGCATCCACCGCCCGCAATTGAGCCGGTCGCAGGAGCTGCACGTGTCTGGATCGAATCGGGTGTACCGGGCCGCTGCTCGCATTTGTGGCCTGATGTGGCGTTAATGAAACGTGGCCTGTCGGCAGCCGGGTTGCTGGCCCTGGCGATCGGGTTGCACACGCCGCCGCCCGCACTTTGCCAGGAAGTCTACAAATCCACCGATGCCCAGGGCCACGTGATCTACTCCGATCACCCGACCTCCGCGGCATCGCAGCGACAGCCGGTCGATGTCGTTCCATCGGACAAGGACGAAGCCGCGCGGCTCGAGAAACAGCGCGCGCTCGAGGACGCCGACTACGCCCAGCGCAGCCGTGAGGAAGCCGACCAGCAGCGCAAGCAGGCCGCGCAGGACAAGCAGGATGCGGAACGCTGCAAGGCGGCGCGCAATCGCTACCTCTCGCTGAAAGATCTGCGCCGGCTGTACCGGCTCGATGACGCCGGTAACCGTGTCTACTACAGCGATGCCGAGCTGGATGCCATGCGCGTTAGCGGCAAGCAGGCCATGGATCAGGCCTGCGGCACCTGAGCTAAGCCTACCGATGCGCTGGCCGAGCCGTGCACTGACAGCCGCGATTGCGCTGCTGCTCGCAGTGGCCGGCGGCGCCACCTGCGCTCAGGCTCTGTACAAGTATCGCGACGTCAGCGGCGCCTGGGTCTACACCGATCGCACGCCGCCTGCCGGTACGTCGGTGCAGACCGTCACCGTGGATCTGGAGTCGAAGGCACCTCGCCTAACGGTCGAGCAGAACGTTGATGGCGGCCAAATCAACGTGGTAGCCGTCAACGAGTGCGCTTGCGAGGCCGAATTCGCGCTGCGCGGCATCGTCGCCGGCAACGTGAGGCTGCCGCCACGCAACGGCGACGGCTACCGCGCCGTGCTGCCGCCGCACTCGCGCAAGGCATTGCTTTCCGCGCCATTCCTGGGGGCGAGCCCGGACGGCTTCAGTTATGCCTGGCGTGCCGTGCTCGGTCGGCCGGGCGCCGAGCATCGGCCGCCGGCGCCGTACCGCGCGCCGTTCGCGCTCGGCAGCACCTTCCGGGTCAATCAGGCCTACCCATCGCGCTTCACGCACATCGCCCGGGATTCCGAATATGCGGTGGACATCGGCCTGCCCGACGGCACACCGGTGTATGCGGCGCGCGATGGCATCATCGTCAACGTGCGCCACGACAACTTTCGCGGGGCACCGGATCCGGCCATGTACGATCAGGCGAATGTCGTGCAGATCTTGCACGACGACGGCACCATCGCGGTCTATGCCCACCTGCATTGGCAGTCGATCCGCGTGCAGCCAGGTCAGAGCGTTCGGCGCGGCGAATACATCGCCAACTCGGGCAACACCGGTCTGACCACCGGGCCGCACCTGCACTTCGCGGTGATACGCAATGCCGGCATGAAAGCCGAGTCGGTGCCGATCGAGTTCGCCGGTCCGGCAGGTTCTGCGATCACCCCGCAGACCGGCATGATGCTGACCGCCTACTGAGGGCGCCGAGCCGCCAATCAGTCGCGCTCGAGCGTGACGAAACTCATCGCATATTCATGACGGGCGTCGGCCGGGTGCTCCACCGGGTCGCCCGAGCGCCAGCCGGCGAATTCCTGCAGCGGAAAGCAGGTATCGCCGGCCACCTGCGCGTGTACCCGGGTCAGGTAGATACGCGTAGCCAGCGGCAGCGACAACGCAAACACCTGGGCTCCTCCAATCACACACAATTCGGTGGCACCCGCCGCCAGCGCGCGCGCCTCCGCTATGCCTTGTACATACTCGATGTCGCTGCGCGGTGCCGCCGGCGTACGTGTCAGCACCAGGTTGCGCCGCCCGGGCAGCGGCTTGCCGATCGAATCGAATGTTCGGCGCCCCATCAACACCGGCTTGCCGAACGTCACCACCTTGAAGTACTTCAGATCATCCGGCAGATGCCACGGCAGCTTGCCGTCGCGGCCGATCACGCCATTGTCGGCCATCGCGACCACCAGCGCGACGCGTGTTGCCGGAGCTGCGGTCAGAGTTCGACCTGCGTCGCCAGCACGATCACCCGTCGCTCCGGCATACGGAAGAACTCGGCGGCCTGAGCGCTGCGGCGCTGCATCCAGGCGAATAGGCGTCGTCGCAGGCCTTCGTAGCCTCCCCGCGGCCGTGGGTTCACCAGGTGCCAGCCGAGGAAGAACGAGCAATCCTGAGCAAACAGCTTCAAGCCACGCGCACGGCATTGCTTCAATGCCAGGCTGACGTCTGGAGTCTCCATGAACCCGAAGCGTGCGGTAACTAGGTAGATCTCCGGCATCAGCAGTTCGATGCGCACGCGGTCGGCCGGATCCTGGCGCGGTGCCCGGGCTATGTCCATGTTCAGGAATACGATGCGCTCATGCACCACGTGGTTGTGTTCCAGGTTGCGCATCAGCGCCGTGGGCACGTACAGCGGATCGCTCGCGAGAAACACCGCCGTGCCAGGCACGCGGGCAATGCCTTCGAGCAGTTGCGGCAGCTGCGACAGTGGCACCGCCACCGCACGCAGCGCGCTGCGCAACAGCCGCCGGCCGTGTCGCCAGATCATGAACAGCGTGAACATCAGCAGCGCCAGCGTCAGCGGCACCCAGGCACCCTCGGCGAATTTGCTCAGATTGCCGAACAGATACACCAGGTCCACGCACACCAACGGTCCGAAGACCGCTGCGACCTGCCAGCGTTGCCAGCGCCACTGAGTGATTGCCAGCTGGGTGCCCAGCACGGTGGTAATGAACATCGTGCCGGCAACCGCCGCGCCATAGGCCGCGCCCAGGGCCGCCGATGAGCGGAAACTCACGACGAACATGCACACGGCGATCAGGACGAACCAGTTCACCGCCGGTATGTAGATCTGGCAGTGCTCGTGCGCCGAGGTCTGCGTGATGCGAAGCCGTGGCAGCAGATCGAGCTGAATGCACTGGCGTGTGACCGAGAACGTCCCGGTGATCGTGGCCTGCGAGGCGATGACGGTGGCGACCGTCGCCAGCAGCACCATCAGCGGCAACCACGACTGTGGCACCAGCTGATACAGCGGCAGGTGCGCAGCGGCCGGGTCGCGCAGGATCAGGGCGCCCTGGCCAAAATAGTTGATCACCAGCGCTGGCCACACCAGCGCGAACCAGGCGACGCGCACCGGCTTCTTGCCGAAGTGGCCCATGTCAGCGTACAGAGCCTCGCCGCCGGTCATCGCCAGGAACACCCCACCGAGGATGGCCAATGACAGCCCCGGCCGCTGACTGAGCAGCAGCGCGGCGTAGGATGGGCTCATCGCCACCAGTACTCCGGGGTTGCGCGTGAGCTCGGCCAGGCCCGAAACCGCCAGCGCCACAAACCAAACCAGCATGATAGGTCCGAACAGCCGGCCGACTCGCTCGGTACCGCGGCTCTGGATGGCGAACAGCCCGACCATGATGATCAGCGTCACCGGAACGACCGCCTTACCGGTGTCGGGACTCAGATTCTGCAGTCCCTCGACCGCGCTCAGCACCGAGATGGCCGGCGTAATCAGCGCGTCACAGTAGAACAGCGCGGCACCAAGCGCGGCCAGCACCACGATCACGCGCTGCAGGCGATTGCCGGCGCCCAAGGTACGCTGAACCAGCGCGAACAGCGACAGGATGCCGCCCTCGCCCTCGTTGTCGGCGCGCATGATCAGCACCACGTACTTGAGTGTGACCACGACCAAAAGGCTCCAGAAGATCAGCGATAGCACGCCGAGAACCGCGAGGCGGTCGGTCGGAGCCCCGGCGGCGGTCAGCGACGCCTCGAGTGCATACAGCGGACTGGTGCCGATGTCGCCGTAAACCACGCCCATCGCGCCGATCACTGCGGCGGGCGATAGACGCGCTGGCTTCATGCGGGCGTTCCGTTGGACCAGGGCCGTATCCTGGGGCGGCCCGCGGCCCGCTTCGCCGGCCACAACATCGTGCCGCGACAGTCCTGCGCGCCGCAGCGGCAGGCGTAGATGTCATCCACGTTCGGCGGATCGGTCCGATCGCGAGCGATCTGGTAGTCGTAGCACAGCTCTTCGCCCGACTGGATCGTGCGTAGCGCGCGGATAAATACCCGCCGACCCTCAATCACGGACTCGCAATTGGGAGCGCATGAATGGTTGATGAAGCGCGCGTCGTTGCCATTGCAGCCGGCGTCGATCACCAGCCGGCGATCGACGATGAACAGGAATGTATGGTTGTCGTTGATATCTTTACGCTCGTAGCGACGGTCGGCCTGGCGATGCGAAATCCGATCGCCAAGGTATTCGGTGATGCGCGTACCCCTGCGAATGCGGCGCAGCGCGAACACACCGCGCCCGTGCACACGCGAGCGGCGCACGCGCAGCATGCCGCGCTCCCGCGCGGGCGACGGCAACCGTTTCCGTGATGCAATGGCTGGCTGCGGCCGCCGCGTGCGGCCGGATCGCGTTCTGCGTTGCCTCATACGGCGACACGGGCGCGGATCGCCGGATGATATTGATAGTTGACGAACTCGAAGTCTTCGTAACGGTAGTCGAAGATCGTTGCGGGTTGTCGCAGCAGGCGCAGCTTCGGCGGCGGCAATGGCGTGCGTCCCAGCTGCAGATCGGCCTGCTCCAGGTGATTCAGATACAGGTGGCAGTCGCCGCCGGTCCAGATGAATTCCCCAGCGGCCAGCTGACATTGCTGGGCGAACATGCAGGTCAGAAGCGCATACGAGGCGATGTTGAACGGCACTCCGAGAAAGATGTCGGCGCTTCGCTGGTACAGCTGACACGACAGACGGCCCTGAGCCACGTAGAACTGAAACAGCAGGTGGCAAGGCGCCAGCGCCATCTTGTCCAGCTCACCGACGTTCCAGGAATTCACGATCAGTCGGCGCGAGTCGGGATTATCCCGCAGCTGCTGCACGGTGGCACTGATCTGATCGAACTGGCGCCCGTCGGCGGCGCCCCAACGGCGCCACTGCTTGCCATACACCGGTCCGAGCTCTCCGCGCGCGTCCGCCCACTCGTCCCAGATGCTCACGCCGTGCTCGTGCAGGTATTGGACGTTGGTGTCACCGCGCAGAAACCACAGCAGCTCGTAGATCACTGAGGGCAGATGGATCTTCTTGGTAGTCAGCAGTGGAAAGCCGGCAGCCAGATCGAAGCGCATCTGCTGCGCGAACAATGACAGCGTGCCGGTGCCGGTACGGTCCTGCTTGCGTACGCCACACTCGCGCACCGATCGCATCAGATCCAGGTACGGCTTCATGCGCGCGCAGCGTAATTCCCGGAGGGAGTTCGCTGATTATAGGCCCACACCCACAGACCGATGCCGAACAGCAGCATCGGCAGCGACAGCACCTGACCCATGGTCAGCCAGCCAAAGGCCAGGTAGCCGATGCCGACGTCGGGCTCGCGGACGAATTCGATCAGGATGCGCGCGATCGAATAGCAGATCAGGAACAGCGCCGACGGCGCGTAGCGTGGCCGCGGTTGACGAATGAACCACCACATGATCGAGAAAAGCACCACGCCTTCCAGCAGCGCTTCATACAGCTGCGATGGGTGACGCGCCACCGGCGGGCCGCCGTTCGGATCGGGCACCAGCATCGCCCAGGGCACGTCCGTGGGGCGGCCCCAGAGCTCGCCATTGATGAAATTTCCGACCCGACCGAAGAACAGTCCGATGCCGGGCAACGGCGCGGCGAAATCATAGACGTCGAACACGTGCCGACCACGCTGGCGAGCAAATACCCAGGCAGCCGCAAGCACACCGAGCATGCCGCCGTGAAACGACATGCCGCCTTCCCATATTTTCAACGGGTATAGCCAGTCGCCGCGCCACAGCGGCATGCCATAGAACAGCACGTAGCCGACCCGGCCTCCAATGATGACGCCCAGCATGCCGTAGAACAGGAAGTCGTCCACGTCGACCGCGGACCAGCTCGAACCCGGACGCGCCGCGCGTTGGCGCGCCAGCCACCAGGCCGCGGCGAAGCCCAACAGGTACATGACGCCGTACCAGTGGATATGCAGCGGCCCAATGCTAATGGCGATTGGATTGATGTTGGGATAACGAATCATCGCGGGAATTCTACCGGGTTGCGCTCGCGGCTGCTGCGTCGCGGACGCTCACTCGCGCGTTACCCGGCAGAAGAATGCCTTCAGGTAGCGGGTCTCCTCGATCGCCGGGTGCACCGGATGATCGCAGGCCTGGCCACCGGTGTAGATGATCTGAACGAAGCGCGCCGCCTGTCGCGAGGCCGACTGAATCAGCGCCGCCAGCTCATCCGCGCCCAGATGATAAGAGCACGAGCAGCTGACCAGTAACGCGTCGCGCTCCAGTAACCGCATTGCCATCTGATTGAGCTTGCGATACGCGGCCTGGCCGCGGGCTATGTCCTTCTTGCGCTTGATGAAGGCCGGCGGGTCGAGCACGATCGCATCGAAGCGCTCGCCTCGTCGCAACAGCTCATCCAGCACCTCGAAGGCATCGCCGCGGCGCGTCTGTAGCGCAACGCCATTGGCCGTCGCGTTGCGCGCGGCGGCGGCAAGCGCCGGCTCGGACGAGTCCACACACAAGGCCTCGCGCGCACCGCTGGTCATGGCGGCGATCGCCCAGGCCCCGGCATAGCTGCACACGTCCAGAACGCGTGCGCCCGGGGCGATCAGCCGTCGCCATTGTTCGCGATTGCCGCTCTGATCGAAGAACCAGCCGGTCTTCTGGCCAGTGGCCAGTGGCACACTGAATCTCAGCCCGCTCTCGAGCACCTGCAGTTCCTCGGGTGGCCGCCCAATCGGGGTCAGCAGCTGCCGCGGCAGCCGCTCGAACTCGCGCGCCGCAGAGTCGTTCTTCCACACCAGTGTCCGTGGTGCCAGCACGTTGCCGATCGCCGCTTCGATCTCGCCGCGCAGCGACTCCATGCCGGCGGTGGCAATCTGGCCCACCAGCACGTCGCCATAGCGGTCGAGTACCAGTCCCGGTAAGCCGTCGGACTCGCCAAATACGGCCCGATAATAGGGCGCCGGAAACAGTCGCTCGCGCAATGCCAGCGCCGCCTTGAGCCGATGCTCCAGCCATGAGCGATCCGGCGCCTGATTCGGACTGCGACTGAGGATGCGGGCGCAGATCAACGCATGCGGATTGACGTAGGCGTAACCGAGGAACAGCTCGCGGTCGGACAACACCCGTACCAGTCCACCGACCGCCAATTCGGTCAGCGGCGTCGCTTCATTGTCGACCTCGTTGGAGAACACCCACAGATGACCGGCGCGCAAGCGCCGGTCCTCGCCGCGCTTGAGGCGCAGCGCCGGCAATTCCAGCGCGGCGCTGGAGGCCTGCGGGTGTTCGACGGTGACTGCCATGGGTGAGGGGACGATCCGCTATAGTGAAGGGCCATTTTACTGGAAATCGGCACCTGCCCCATGGATCACACCACGGTGCCTGCGTCCAACCGGCTCGCCGATCAGACCAGCCCGTACCTGCGTCAGCACGCGAGCAATCCGGTCGACTGGTACCCGTGGGGCAGCGAAGCGCTCGAGCGTGCCCGCGCCGAGCATAAACCGATCCTGCTCTCGATCGGCTATGCCGCCTGTCACTGGTGTCACGTGATGGCGCACGAATCGTTCGAGGACGTATCCACGGCCGCCACCATGAACACACAGTACGTCAACATCAAAGTCGATCGCGAGGAGCGTCCGGATCTGGACCGGCTGTATCAGCTGGCGCATCAGATGCTGACCGGGCGCGGTGGCGGCTGGCCGCTGACGATGTTCCTGATGCACGATGACCAGCGGCCGTTCTTCGGCGGAACCTATTTTCCGCCTGAGCCGCGCCATGGCCTGCCGGCGTTTCGCGATCTGCTGGAGCAGGTGGCACGCTATTACCACGAGCATCTGGACGAGCTGCGATCGCCGGCGGCCCGGGTCGTGGCGGCGCTGCAGGACCTGAATCCGCCGCCCGTGGCCAGCGCGACGCTGACTGACGCGCCGCTTCAGGCGTGCCGAGCGCGCCTCGAGCAAAGTTTCGATCGCGACTACGGCGGCTTCGGTGGCGCACCGAAGTTCCCGCACGTGCCCGGGCTTGCGCAGCTGCTGCGCAGCTGGCACGCGAGCGCCAACCTGCCGGCTCCGGACCTGCAGGCGCTTTACATGACCACACTGAGTCTTACACGCATGGCCGAGGGCGGGCTGTTCGATCAACTCGGCGGCGGCTTCTATCGCTATTCGGTCGACGCTCGCTGGGAGATCCCGCACTTCGAGAAGATGCTGTACGACAATGCGCTGCTGCTGGGGTTGTACGCCGAAACTGCCGCGGCCACGGGCGAATCGCTATTCGTTGCCACGGTCGAGCGCACCGTCGAGTGGCTGTTGCGTGAGCTTGGCAGCGCGGATGGCGCATTGTATTCGAGTCTCGATGCGGACTCCGAAGGCCACGAGGGCCGCTTCTACGTGTGGCAGCGCCAGGCGGTGCAGCAAGCGTTGCCGGCCGATGAATGGCAGCCGTTCGCTGCGCGCTTCGGTCTGGATGGCGCCCCCAATTTCGAAGGCCAGTGGCATCTGTGTGTGCGCACCAGCCTGGATGTGATTGCCCAGCAGCAACAGCTCAGCCTCGATCAGGTGCAGGCCCGTCTGCACAGCGCGCAGACGCGGCTATTGCAGCTGCGCGCCACACGCGTGCGGCCCGGCACGGACGACAAGGTGCTCGCCAGCTGGAACGCACTGGCGGCCGGGGCCTTGGCGACCGCGGCGCGTTGCCTCAACCGGCCGGACTATGCGCAGTCCGCGGCCGCGGTATTGAGCTATCTGCGACGCGTCCACTGGCACAATGGTCGGCTGCTGGCGACCAGCGCGCGCGCATCGGCTCGCCTGCCGGCCTACCTGGATGACTACGCCTACCTGCTCGAGGCCATTCTGGAACTCGCCAGCGTTCGCTTTCGGGTCGAGGAACTAAACTGGGCAATCGAGCTGGCGGAAGTGCTGTTGCGGCACTTCGAGGATCGCGACGCCGGTGGCTTCTTTTTCACCGCCGACGATCATGAGACCCTGATGAGCAGGCCTAAATCCTTCAGCGACGATGCCATTCCGGCCGGCAATGCGGTCGCGGCGCGCGCGCTGCTGCGGCTCGGCTACCTGCTCGGTGAATCGCGCTATCTGGCGGCCGCTGAGCGCACGCTGCGCGCCGCCTGGGAGGCGCTGGTCCGCTACCCCGAAGCACACGCATCGATGCTACGGGCACTGGAGGATTATTTGCAGCCGCCGCAGATCGTGATCGTGCGCGGTGCGTCGGCGTCCCTAACGCCCTGGATGGCGCAGCTGCAGCACGGCTTCACGCCGCGGCGCTGGGCGCTGGCAGTCGCCGGCGATGTCACCGGTCTGCCAGAGGGACTATCGTCCAAACCCGCGGCCGAGACACCGGTGGCGTATGTCTGCCGCGGCATGCAGTGCACCGCGCCGATCCGCACGCTGGCGGATCTGATGCGCGAACTGGCCGGCTGATCGCACACCGGCGCGTATAATTTCGATCTCGTCGTGCGAGGATCGTGTGCCATGCCGGTGCAGCGGCTGGATCATGTGCAACTGGCTATGCCCCCCGGGGGCGAAGTGCGCGCGCGCGAGTTCTACCACGGCCTGCTCGGCATTCCCGAAATTCCCAAGCCACCGGAAATGGCCAAGCGCGGCGGATGCTGGTTCGAGCGCGAAGCTCTCAAGGTGCATCTGGGCGTCGAGCCGGACTTCCGTCCGGCGCGCAAGGCACATCCAGGGTTCATCGTCTCCGAGTTGGCCGCACTCGTGATGCGTTTGCGCTCCGCGGGTTGCACGCTGCTCGAAGATCACGCGATGCCCGGTCGTTACCGCGTGTTCGTCGATGATCCGTTTGGCAATCGCATCGAGTTGCTGGAACCGCTCACCGACTGAGAGCGGGAACCACCGGTGTGAACGCTCCGAACGCCATCGCTGCCGCCTTGATCGCCGCGCTGCTGTTCGGAGCCAGCACGCCGCTGGCCAAGCTGCTGCTGGGCGACCTGTCGCCGATGCTGCTGGCCGGGCTGCTGTATCTGGGCAGCGGCGTCGGCTTGTGGCTGGCTCGCGCGCGGCGTGATCGCACCGCAGTCAGCGCGCCGTTGCTGGCGGGCGAATGGCTCTGGTTGTCCACTGCGATCGTGTTTGGCGGCATCCTGGCACCGATCCTGCTGCTGAGCGGCCTGTCGCGCAGCACGGCCGCCGACGCCTCGCTTCTGCTCAACCTCGAGGCGGTATTCACCGCGCTGCTGGCATGGCTTGCATTTCGCGAACACACCGACCGTCGGGTCATCGCCGGCATGGCGCTGATCGTGGCCGGTGGCGCGGTACTGGCATGGCCCGGTGCGGCGGGCGCAGCGGGGGACTTCCGCGGCGCGCTCGCGATCGCCGCCGCCTGCCTGTGCTGGGGACTGGACAACAACCTGACGCGCAGGGTGTGTGCGGCCGATGCGCTGTTCATCGCCGCGACCAAGGGGCTGGCTGCCGGCCTCACCAACTGCACGTTGGCGCTGCTGCTCGGTGCGCGCCTGCCGAGCGCGCCGTTAGCGCTCGCCGCCATGGGCGTCGGGCTGCTCGGCTATGGCGTCAGCTTGGTGCTGTTCGTGATGGCGCTGCGCAGCCTGGGCAGCGCCCGCACCAGTGCCTATTTCTCCACCGCGCCATTTCTTGGCGCCGTCGTCGCGGTGCTGGCGTTGCACGACCCGGTCCCATCGACATTCTGGATAGCGGCCTTGCTGATGGGCGTCGGCCTGTGGCTGCATCTGACCGAGCATCACGAACACGAACACTTCCACCCAGCCATGAGCCACGCGCACCCGCACATCCACGATCAGCATCATCGGCACGAGCACGACTTTCCCTGGGATGGCAACGAGCCGCACAGCCACCCGCACCGGCATACACCACTACGACATCGCCACCGCCATTATCCGGATCTGCACCACCGCCACGATCACTAGCGCGGCTCAGGCGCCGTGCTGGAGCGCGCGCACGATGAATACCAGCCCGAGGATGGCGAACAGCGCCGACGCCGTGTAGTGAATCGCCCACAGCGGCAGCCGGCCGGCGAACACGTTGCCCAGAAAGATCACCGGCACGTTGGCTACGAGCATGCCGCAGGTGGTGCCGCCGATTACCGCGATCAGGCTGCGATAGGCGGCCGCCAGCGCCGCGGTCGCGATCTGCGTCTTATCGCCGATCTCGGCCACGAAGAACGCCACCAGCGTCGCGGCGAAGGCGCCGGCATTGGTGGCGGCCGACGACTGCTCATCCAGCTTGTCAGCCTTCAAGGTCCACAGCGCCATCGCGATCATGCTCACGCCTACGGCCAGATCGAGCAGCTGCGGGCGCAGCTGTCGGCCGAACCAGGCGCCGATCAGGCCGGCCAGCGCGTGGTTGGCCAGGGTTGCGCACAGCACGCCGGCGGCGATCGGCCAGGGCCGGCGAAAGCGTGCCGCCAGCACCAGCGCCAGCAGCTGGGTGCGATCGCCCATCTCGGCGGTGGCGATGCTGGTCAGGGATACAAGGAAGGCTTCCATCCGGCTGATTTGGAACTATACGCTGCCATGGTGGGGCTTTTTGGTGCTCATTGGTCTAACATTCTGCGCTCGGGCCGCGTGGCAATAGCAACCAATCCACCACCAAAAATCAGGGGAGCTCGCCATCATGATTCGCCATCGATCCATAGTGCTGTGCGCTGCTGTCGGCATTCTCGCCGCGTTCGCCGTCGATGCCAGCGCCGCGAATTCGCAGAACGACAAGATGACTGCCTGTAATGCTGAGGCCAAAACCAAGAACCTGAGCGGCGATGACCGCAAGAGCTTCATGAAGACCTGCCTGAGCGCAGCGCCGGCCGCCGACGCCACGCCGGTCAACAGCCAGCAGCAAAAGATGAAGGACTGCAACGCCAATGCCAAGACCCAAGGCCTGACCGGCGATGCCCGCAAGCAGTTCATGAGCAGCTGCCTCAAGGGTTCCTGACCATGGGGCTACTGGATGGATTGATCGGCGGGGCGGTCGGCGCCGAGATGGCGACCGTCGTGGATCAGTTCATTCAGAAACACGGCGGTGTCTCCGGCATCGTCAATCAGATGCAGCAGCAGGGTCTCGGCCCGACCGTTCAATCCTGGGTCGGCACTGGCCCGAATCAGCCGATCTCGCCCGCACAGGTGCACCAGGCGTTCAGCCCCGAGGTCATGCGCGAGCTGGCCGCCAAGGCTGGACTCAATCCGCAGGACCTGGCACAGAAGCTGTCGCAGGTGCTGCCACAGGTGATCGATAAGCTGACGCCGAACGGCTCGGTCCCGACGCGCTGAATTGGGCTGTCCGCGGGCGGGGCTACTGCACCCCGCCCGCGTCACCGGCGCGGCGATTGACCGCCACCACCGTGGCCTTGGGGTAGAAATTGAACTCCGACGCGCTGGCCCAGGTGTAGGCGCCCATCGCGCGGCCGACCACCAAGTCGCCCGCCTTGAGCTGCGGCAACATCAGATTTTCGGCAATCACATCGATGCTGTCGCAGGTTGGTCCGGCCAATACCGATGGCAGCAGCGGCTCGCCCTGGCGCAGCGATTCCACCGGATAGCGCGCGTGATCGTACAGCTGCCCGCTGTAGGAGCCGTACAGGCCATCATCCAGGTAGTACCACCAGTGGCCCTCGCGCCGCGCGCGCCCCATGACGGTGGCCACGCCGATCGCCGCCGGCCCGGCGATGTATCGCCCCGGCTCGGCGATCACGCGTACCCGCTTCGGCAGCCGCGCCAACGCCGTGCGGATCGGCGCGCAGAAGCGTCGAATGTCGACCGCGGGCTTGACGTAATCGATCGGAAAACCGCCGCCAATGTCCAGAGTGTCGAGCGTGCCGAGGCGCGCGCGCCGCGCTTCCGCCAGCAGCCGGGTGCACGCTTCGATCGCCTCGACGTGCTTGAGCGCATCCGGCGCCTGCGAGCCGACGTGAAAGGAAAATCCGCGCACGTCGACTCCGAGCGACGCTGAAAGCCGCGCCAGCGACAGCACGTCCTCCGGATCGCAACCGAACTTGCGCGACAGATCGCATACCGCACCCGGCGCTCGGAATGAGACGCGCAGCAGCAACGCCGTGCGCTCGCCGTACGGCTTGAACTTGCGCACCTCGTCGGCATTGTCGGCAACGAAGATGCGCACCCCAAACTCGAGCGCATTGCGGATGTCGCGTGCGCGCTTGATTGGATGAGTGTGAATACAGCGCGCCGCTGGCACGCCGAGTGACTGTGCCAGCTGCACCTCGCCGGTCGTGGCCAGATCCAGCCACCCGCCCTGCTCGATCACGGTCGCGACCACGGCCGCGTGCGGCAACGGCTTGAGCGCGTAGTGCAGATCCACGCCGGGCAGCGCGCGCCGCAACTTGCGGTATTGGCCGCGCACGCGCGCGCAATCGACGATCAGCAGCGGTGAGCCGTACTCGCGCACCAGTCGGCGGATCTGATCCGGACGAAACGGATCGATGAAGCGCGGCATCAGCCCGGGGCGCCTACCGCCAGGGTATCGGTGCCGCCGTTGGCATCGTGGGCGCCCGCCGCCGCCGCGCGATGCAGCCGGTCGTAGGCTGCATCCCAGCGCTCATCGGCCGGAACCTGCTGCACCAGGATGCGGGCACAGCCGGCCTTGTCGAGCTTGCGCAGATTGGCGTACAGATCGTGCGCATAGCTCTCGGGGCGCAGGCCGCCGTTGATCCACGTGGTCAGCGCGTAGGTACGCACCGGCGGGTGCTGCGCCAGCACGCCGATGCGCACGCCGGCTTCGGTCAGCGCCGCCACCATTTCCTCGAGCTCTGCGCTCGGCACCACCGACAACGGCGTGGCCGGCGCATAGTGCGCATCGCTGCTGCCGGGCACGCGCGGCGCGTCGGCCGCCACCTCGGTCTGCACCTCGCCCACAGCCTGCTCCAGCTGCGACAGCGTAATGCCGCCCGGTCGCAACAGCTGCACCTTGCCCTGAAGGCAGGCGACGATCGTGGACTCCAGCCCCAGTTTGCAGTCGCCACCGTCGAGTACCACGCGCACGTCATTGCCGAATTCCTCGCGCACGTGCTCGGCACGGGTCGGACTGACATGACCATAGCGATTGGCCGAAGGGGCGGCTATGCCGCCGCCGAAGGCGGTCAGCAGCTGCTGCGCCATCGGGTGCGCCGGCACGCGCACCGCGACGGTATCCTGGCCGCCGGTCACCAGACGATGCACGTTCTCGGCTCTGGGCAGCACCAGCGTCAGCGGACCGGGCCAGAAACGCTGCGCCAGTTTCTGCGCTGCCTCCGGCACTTCGCGCGCCCAGCGGGTGAGATATCGGGGGCTGTCGATGTGCACGATCAGCGGATGGGTGGTCGGGCGGCCCTTGAGATCGAATACGCGTCGCAGCGCCGCCGGATAGGCCGCATGGGCTCCCAGGCCGTAGACTGTTTCAGTTGGAAAGGCCACCAGTTCGCCGTCCCGCAGCGCCTGTACGGCGGCGGCAAGCTCTGCCGGTGATGCGCGCAACACTCTGACCATGGCCGCGATTGTACCGGCGGCACATGTCGCTATTCGAGCGAATGTCGCTCCCAGCCGCTGCTGCTACGCTGCAGCTCATAGGCCGGCCAGTAGTGTCGATCAAGTTTCAACGTAATCACTTCCGGCGCGCCGTTCCAGCCCAAGGTCTTGATTCGCAGCGATGAGCGATCCGCCCGGCCGCTGACCTCGCGCAGAAACGCATCCAGATCGTGGATCAGATGGCCGTCGACCTCCACGATGCGCCGTCCCGGCACCAGACCGTAGCGCGCCGCCGGCGATCCAAACTGGAAATAGGCCACATAAACGCCGTCCGGCGGAATGCCACGCTGTGCACTGATGGCGCGATGGGGCGCCTGCAGCGTGGCTCCGGCCCACTGCACCAGCCGGTCGACATCGTGGCCTGAGAGCGAGGCAGTCCTTACCATAAGGATCTTCTCGCCGTCGGCGCGCCATACCGTGGCCCGAACCTGCTCCTTGCTCGCCACCGCCAGCTCGACATCGCGAAACTGCGTCACCGGCTTGTCGTCGATCGCGAGCAGGATGTCGCCAGGCTGCAGCACGCGTCCGGCATCGCTGCCGGCCACCAGGCGCGCGACGCTGAGCACCTCGCGCGCCGCCGGGTTGGCCTTCTCGATGCGCGTCAACCAGGCATCGCTCAGGCCGAGGCGGCGCGCGGCGGCCAGCGATTGCGGCACGAACTCCGCCTCCAGCGAATGCAACGGTCGGTCCTGGCGCACGATGTCGAGCGTCTCGGCCACGAGCTCGCTCGACATCCCGCGATTCTCCTGCACCAGCTCGCGACCGTTGTCGGACGCAAAGCTCGCCCACAGGCCGCGTACCCGTCCCTGGTCGTCGGCCAGCACACCGACGAAATCGTCCGGTCCGTTCACCAGCGACGCCACCTCGAGATTGGTTTCGCGGAATTGCACCGAACGCGACAACGGCAGCAGCAGTGGATCGACATCGGCGATGCTGGTGATGCGCGACTTGAGCTCGCCGTTGCCGTCCAGGCCGACCACATTGACCAGCTCACCGGCTTTCAGCGGTGCAGTGTCGAGCCTGGCGGCCCTGACCGGTGTATTTCCCAGAAGCTTGGGGTCGTAGTGCACCACTGCCAAGTTGTGCAGTGGATGTACGTACACGATCTGACCGGGAATCTCGATGGTTCCGGCGAATGTAAGGCGCACGTCGCCGACCGACACCGGCACGGTGTTGCGATCGGTGATCAGCAAGCCACGCTCAGCATCGATGACCAGTCCGGCGCCGTGATAGTTGCGCTCCGTAACACCCGATACCGCGTACGGCATATCGAACGTGATAAATGCCAATGACGGCGCGATCTCCGCTGCGTACTTGTCATCCACCCGCGGCAACTGTGCCGACGCAGGCGCCGGCAAGGCCACGGTCGTCGCCGCCGGCAGATCGGTACAGGGCCAGTAGCCGAGCCGGTCATCGCGCTGGCAGACGCGCGCTGGAAACCAGCGCCGGTCGATGCGTATCGAGCGTAGCTCGCTGTTGTTGGGATCATCAATGGTGAGATAGCGCACCGTGACGCGCGCGCCATCGGGCAGGTCGCGCACCGCCGCGGAGAAATCCGCCAGGGTGTCGACCGGTTTGGAGTTCAGCTCGGTGATCAGCGCGCCGCGCGGAATGCCCGCTGCGTCGAAGATGTAACCAGAAGCCGCGACGAATACGCCGCGGATCGGACGGTGAAAGGCGCGCGCCTCCTGGTAGGAAAGAGTGTGCACGACGCCATCGCCGATCTCGAGATAGGCCGCCGGCGTGACGGCATCCAGATCATCGACCTTGAGCTTGGCGGTGTAGAGCACGCCACCGCGCTGCAATTGCAGCTCCACCGTGGCGCCGACGTTGTCATCGAGTACCGACTCGAGCGGCTCGAAGCGCGTGACCAGTTGGCCGTTGACACGCACCAGAATGTCGCCTGGCTCGAGCACGCCATCGCTCGGCGACCCCGGCTGTACGTCCCAGACCACCAGCATCCCGGTGCCGTCCGGCAGCGCCTTGCGCGCTTCCGCCTCGGTGCCGCCCTGCAGACCGAGCCGCCGCAGTTCGTCGTAAGGGCGGTAGCGAAACTCCGTTTGCAGGCTACCGCGCGTGACCGGTTTGCCCTGCTGGATCAACTGTAGAGCGCGCCGAACCCGCTCCAGCGGCAAATAGAAACTGGAGGCCGCGCCGTTGGCACCGCCGGCATTGAGCGCCACCACGCGGCCGCGGATGTCGATGACCGGGGAGCCGGACGAGCCGCCGGAGGTGCCGGA
>DASXYW010000104.1:0-1976 GCA_036502265.1 Steroidobacteraceae bacterium
ACAGACGCAACGTTGGGGAAATCCCGGGACTCGCCTGTGGCGCGGCAGCGATGATCAAGACCGGTTACGGCCCAATCAATATCAGGCGCCCCAAAAGAGTGATTCTCGAGTGGTTCGCATCGACCGCTCGACCGTCATGCCGGCCCAGGTAGCGCCTCAGTTTGAATTGTGAACCGCCTGATTAAGGCGTTCGACATCAGCTTCCTTTCTCGACATACTTTGCCGGTGAGTAATACCAACCCGCGAAAGGATTGACCCACGGACCAGCCAATTGCGTCATGCCGACGCAGGTCGGCATCTACGACTTTCCTTGGTGCACGCGGCGAAGTCGTGGATGGCAGGCCTTCGCCCGCCATGACGAGCGTAAGTCGATCTTTCGGCGGGCTGGTATAAGGATATAGTATCATGCCGATGTTAAAGATTCCGCATGCTCGCGAAGTCTACGAAACTCGTGATACCACGAGGACGTTACATGTCGTAACTGATCTAATGCACAACAGCGGCTCGCCCGGATTCAATCGCACCGCCCATGAAGAGATGATGATGGCTATTCTGTCGGTCACAGAGCAGCGCGATCACGGTCCCCGAGACCCCTTCACGTGCTTTGTTATTCATTCGCCGGACCAACCGTGATGTCGCGAGGAACCGGGCAACCGGATAGACGCGCCACAGCCGTCAGCTGCCCACTAATTCGGTCGAGGCCAGCGCCAGTTTCAAACTGAGACACTGCCCCGGCCCCCGCGCACTCGACCCTAGAGGCGGCCGTGACAGGGACGCGGTTGGCGCCGTACGTCAAACCATATAGCGCCCGGAACGCCCGCGGCAGCACAACCCAGACCGGCTCACCGCACGCGGTAGAACACCACACGCTGCGTCTCCTCCTGCCTCAGCCTGGTGCGCGCCGTCAGCAGGTCACGCCAACTGACATAGCCCACCAGCCGCCCGTCCGTCCGATCGATCACCGGCAGATGCGCGACGTTCGCCTGCATCATGCGATCGATCAGCCCCTCGAGGTATTCGTCCGGAAAGGCAACTTCCGGTTTATGCTCCGCGAGCAATACGCCAAGCGTGCTCTGCCGGTGTTTTCCGCCGCGCCGCCAGCCGATCACCTTGGGCGGATCGACGATCCCCAGCACGCGTTGCGCGGCATCGACCACCGGGAAGCTTGGGTGTCTGGTTTCCGGGCTGGTCAGGAAGGCGGCGACCTGCTGCAGGGTCATGGTGTCCGGCACGGTCTCGACATCCGTCACCATGATCTCCCGCACCCGCATCAGGGTGAACGGATCGACGCGGTATTCGCGCGCCAAGTGGTGGCCGCGCCGCGCCACTTTCTCGGTCAGGATCGAGCGGCGCATCAGCAGCACGGTGACCAGATGCGCGGTCGCGCAGGCGGCGATCAGCGGCAGCAGCACATGCGAGTTGCCGGATATCTCGACGGCGAAGAAGGTCGCGGTCAGCGGCGAGCGCATGGTGCCGCCCATCGTCGCGCACATGCCCAGCAGCGGCCAAAAGCCGGGGCTCGCCGCGGGTAGAAAACCGGCCAGCGCTGCTCCCATGCCGCCGCCCATGATGAGCAATGGCGCCAGCACGCCGCCGGAGGTGCCGGAGCCCAGCGCCACCGCCCAGATGACCGCCTTCACCACCAGCAGGATGATGGCCGCCGCGGGCAGCGTGTGCCCTTGCAGCATCTGGGCGATATTGTCGTAGCCGACACCCAGCGCCTGCGGCTCGATCAGGCCGCCGAGGCCGATCACCACGCCACCCAGTATCGGCCACCACATCCAATGGATCGGCAGCTTCAGGAAGGCGTCCTCGCAGCCGTAGACGAGCTGGGTCAGAACACCGGACAGCAGCCCGGCCAGCAGGCCGACGAAGATCCAGCACCCCAGGCCGGCGAACGAGATCGCCATGCTGCCGTAGAACGGGAACAGCGGCGAGGGCATGTGCAGCCAGGTGCGTTCGACCTCGGCAACGAT
>DASXYW010000105.1:0-12231 GCA_036502265.1 Steroidobacteraceae bacterium
GGCCGCTGGCGTGGCGCGAACCGAAGCCGCCCAGGGCGTCCTGATCGAGCGAGGCCACCTCCTCCAGGGCCTCGAGCAGGCCGCGCTGCGAGCTCAGATTCAGGTGATGGGCGGTAGGAGCGAAATTCAGGTCCAGGTCGATCAGCGCGGTGCGCTGACGCGCGTGCGCCGCCAGCATATGAGCGACGTTGGCGGCGATGAACGAGCTGCCGACGCCGCCCGCGGCGCCGACGAATGCGTGTACGGTGGCGCGCCCGTGGGTGGCCTGCGCGCGCAGCTCCGCGCACACCTGCTGAACGCTGGCCACCAGGTCGGCACGATCGACCGGCTCGGCCAGGAAATCGCGCGCGCCGCTGCGGATCGCCAGGCGCGTGGCATCGGCGTGGCCGCCGGGTCCGACCACAATCAGCGTCGGCCGGCCTTGGGTCGGACGTGCCGCCCAGGCCGACAGTTCCGCGGTGCGGTTGGCTTCGAAGTGCAGCAGCACGATATCGGGCGTGGAATCGATGCCTTGGAGCGGGTCGAGGTGACCGTTGGCGATCAGGTGCAGGCGCACCTGGATCCCCGGCAGGCCCTGCAGATACAGCTTGAGGGTCTCGAGCACGACGCCCTTGCGGCCGGTAATCAGGACGTGCGTCAGCATGCGGTCGAGACTCCGGTATTGGACAGCCCCAGGCTCTCGGCCGGCAGCGTCACCGTGAACGGCGGTGAAATCAGCGTCGGATTGATGAACGGTATCGCCAGCGGCACGGTGTAGCCGACCACGGCCACGCGCACGTAATACACCGAGGCGAGCGCCGGGGCCGCGCCCAGCGAATTGCCGTTGACGTCCAGATAGGTGAGGCTGACGTTGGCGTTGGTGAAGCCGGGAGCGCCAAGGAAATTCACCGCCGCGGTGATCGCCGGGTCGTTGATCGGACACACTGCCGCCAGCCGCGCGGCCCGGCGCGTGCCCTCGTTCAAGGCCGCGAAGGTATAGACCCCGCGCCCGAATTCGATGCACCCGAACAGCAGCATCATCAGTATCGCCGCGGTGATCGCGAACTCGACCAGGTACACGCCGCGCATTTTCTTCATAGCGCCCTCATGGTGGTCGAGATCGTCAGCGTGTAGTTGGTGGCGATGTTGCCGCCCAGGAAGGTCGGCATCCGCACGCCGAACACGGATTGATACGGGTAGGCGGCCGTCACGGTGATATTGTCGGTGGCGGTGTTCTCGGTCACGGTGATCTGCGCGGTCGTGAGTCCGGGCAGCAGCGCGGCGCCGGTGCCGGCGATATTGCCGTGGACCGCAAGGTTCTGGCCCTGCGTCACCAGCGTGCCCCAGGCGCCGCCGGTCCGCAGCAGCGCGCCGGTACTGTCCAGCACCGCTCCGGAGACGTAACGGGCGGCGTTGCGCACCGAGTCATTCAGCGTGCTGTACTGAATCAGGTACTGGCCGAACTCGACCGTGCCGCACATCAGCAACAACAGCACCGGTGCTGCGATCACGAACTCGACCATGGCGAATCCGCGCTGACGGCTCATGAATCCGGGCTCCCGGCGCTCTTGTACAACTCGATGATGTGCGGTCCGGTCACGCTGGAGCCGGCACCGGGCCGGCCACTGGCTTCGCATTGGCCGATGACTTCGCCGAAGATCGCGTCCTTGCCGGCGCCGTTCAGCGGCTGCAGCAGGAACACGCAGATGAAACCATTCACCGTGACGCTGCTCCTGCCGTTGGCCGCACCGGTGCAATCCCCGACCGGCGCCGCCATCACGCGGCGGCCGAACGCCGCGGTACCGGTGGGTAACGGCTGGGTGTCGTAACTGCCGGCCGCCACCAGCGCCTGATACTGCGCATAATTGAAGGTGAGCTGGCTGCCGGTGGTGACGATCTGGCCGGCCTGGACCGCGTTGCCGTTCGCGTCCAAAGTCAGATTGGTCTGATGCGCCGCACTGGTGATCACGTCCGGCGGGTATTGGGCGGCCGACACCGGCCCCTGGTACATGTTGAAGCGGGTATTAAAGCCCTGCTCGACCGGACCTGCGTTCACGCCGGGCTTGGTCGTGACCGCATTACCGATCGAGGCGCAAGTGGTCGAGTTACCCGCCAGCTGGTCGCGTAACGTGTTGGCACCGTTGCCGCCAATCGAAAGATAACCGAAGTTGCCGGGCCCGATCGCGGCGCCCGACTGCTGGTTGAGCGCGGTGACTTGGTTGGCCTGATAGCCGTGGAGCCCGTTGGCCCCGGCGGCGGCGTTGCCGCACACGAACACCGGGATGATGTTGCACTCCTGCACCACGGCCGGACTCGGACCGGCCACCGCGTTGCCGGCGACCGCGATCGACCCGATCCCCAGCACCGAGGCCAGACTCATCCTGGTGTTAAATCCGGTGATCGAAGCACGCACGAACGAGGCTGGCGTGGTGCCGGCCGAGAACGGGTTGAGCGTCGCCGAATACTCGGTGGTCAGGCTCACGCCGCCGCCGACCGCGTTCTGCAACTCTGGATACTGCGCAACGTTGAGCGTGAACACGCTGCCGGCGGCGGTGGTCGCCTTGGCGGTCGAGCCGGTCTGATCCAGCACCTTCGCAGCGGCCAGCGCGGCGGCATCCAGCGCGCTCTGCAGGCGCGATTTGTTGAGCAGCACGTGGGCGGTATCGATCGCGAGCCCGGCGATGGCGATCAGAGCAAACATGCCCACCACCACCATCACCAGGGTTGACCCGCGTTCGCTGCTGCGTGTCATGGCGGCTACTGCCCGGACTGGCCGCCGATATTGATGGTCATCGGCTGCGACACCTGCGAGCGGTCGACCTTCTCAGTGCGCAGCGACTGGATCGCCAGATTGAGCATGTCGGGATCGGCGCCTTCCACTGGAGCAGCGCTCGGCTTGTACCGCGTGCGGCGATCGTAGGTCTGGAACTCCTGCATCTGCCGGACCGAATTGCCGTAGTCGGCCTCGAGCGGCGTCTGGGCACAGCCGCTCAGAGCGAGCCCGGCGGCCGCGGCCGCGAATACGATGTGACGCATGATGATGTCCTTGCTGTGTTTCATTGTTGCTTGCTGATGCCGCCGGGCGGTGGCGGCGGCGTCTTCGGCGCCGTGCCTTCGACCCGACCGCGGCCGAAGTAATCCCAGTCGGACGGTTCGATATAGGCGTCGGTGGGCAAGCGCGCCTTGCCGACCGGCAGCGCCTGCGCCAGGCGCGGGGTGACCAGGATCACCAGCTCGGTCTCGCCCTTCTGGTAGTTCTGACTGCGAAACAGCGCTCCCAGCACCGGCACTGACCCCAGCCCCGGGAACTTGTTGATCAGTGTGGTGGTGGTTTCATCCAGCAATCCGGCCAGTCCGATGGTCTGGCCGTCGCTCAGTTCCACCACGCCCGAAGCGCTGCGCTCGGTCAGCGACGGAATCACGAACACACTGGAGCTGCCGGCCACGCCGAGCTGCACCTGATTGGTGCTGGCGAGCTGGCTGACGCTGATATTGAGCTTCAGATTGATGTGACCGCTGTTGAGCACCACCGGCAGGAACTTCACCTCGATGCCGAAATCCTTGAAGGTGATGGTCACGGTGTTGTTGTTCTGCGGAACCGGAATCGGGAACGAGCCGCCCTCGAGCAGATCGGCCTCCTGCCCGCTCAGTGTGGTCAGTGTCGGCTCGGCCAGGATTCGGGCCAGGCCCTCCTGGGTGGCCGCATCGAGCGCCAGATTGAACAGGAAATTCTTGTCCAGGAAGCTCATGAACAGGCCCTGGTTCTGGATGGCCATAGTAGTGGGCTGAAACTCCTCGATGGCCGGGCCGTACTGCCCCGGGTTGGTGAACACCGGCAGGTTGGCGTTCTGCGGCAGGAAGATCGCATTCGGAAAGGTCGCCCCGCCGTTGACCGCGCCGGCGGTGAAGTGCCCGAGCCCCTGGGCGAACGAATTGAACTGCGCATCGAGCCGCTTGACCTCGGTGCGCGCGATCTCGGCCACCTTGATCTCGATCATGACCTGCTGGGTTCCGCCGACCTGCAACAGATTGATCACCTGGCCGACGGTCTTGTCCTCGCGCCGCGATTGCGAGCCCTGCTGGAACGCCGCGCTCTGCTTGGCGGTCTGGACCTGCGCCAGGAAGGTTTCGGCGATGCGCTCGGCGGCATTGAGTGATTCCGCGTCGGTGACCCGACCGGACAGCACGATCGAGCGCTGCGAGGCACGCACCTCGATGTCCTGGCCCGGCAGCAGCTCGGCGTACTTGCGCTTGAGGCTGTTCAGATCGTGCTGCACCTCGACATCGATGGCGCCGATGAGGTGATTGTCCTTATCCCACAGCAGCACGTTGGTGGTGCCGAGGTCCTTGCCCAGGACGTACAGCTCGCTGGGCGAGATGACGACGATGTCGGCGATGTCGGGGTTCGCGACCGAGACTCGGCTGGCGGCCGCGGCCACCGACACCACCCGCGACTGGTACAGCGGTACCGCCAGATTGATGGTAGCGCCGCCCGCGACCAGCGGCGGCTGGGTGATCACCGGTGGCCGCGGCACTGGCCCGGGCGGCGGCGCATCGGCCGCGGCGGCGGCGACGCACATCAGTCCGGCCGTAAGCACCGTCACGCATCGACTGCGCAGCATTGCGGACCCTGTTCTATTCATGACAAATCGTTGCTCCCTGAGGCGCCTGGCGGATTTATTCGTGCTCCGCTTCGTGGGCGATGCTGGTGCCGCGGATCACCGTGATCGCAGGATCACGTGGCGGAGCGGGCAGGCGCTCCGGCTTGACGATGACCTTGGCTACTTCAGCCTTGCGGCGCGCATCGCCCTCATCGAGGGGATTGCGCAGCGCTAACTGGATCGAGCCGGCCGCTTTTCCCTTCAGCAGCGTCTCGCCCTCTTCCGGGGTCACCTCGAGGGTCACCGCGTGCACCACCACCGGCTCATTGGAATTGGCGGCGGAGGTCTGGTCCACGGCCAGCACTTTGATGTTGCTGAGGATGGTCTCGGAGGTGACCACCTGGGTGCGATCGTCCTTGCGGGTGGCCACCACATCCACGCGATTGCCCGGCAGCAGGAAGCCGGCGACCCCGACCACGTCGTCGACCCGCACCGTGACCGCACGCTTGTCCTTCTCGACGTTGGCCGCCAGCGCGTTCTCGCCTTCCTTGGAGAACATCGAGGCCATCAGCAGCTGGCCTGCCGGGACGTTGACCGACGTGACCTTGCCATCGATCTCCTTCTCATCGTGAAAGGTGCCGGCCGGCGCCTGGCCGGGAATCATCTGGATGCTGGCGACGTGGCGGGTGCTGATCTGAGTGCCCAGCGGCAAATTCATCGCCGCGGTCAGTACCTGCGTCGGACTACCCCCCTGGATCGGCTCGGCGCGCGCCGCGATCCACTTATTGGCCATCCACGCTGCACCGCCTGCCAGCAGCAGCGACGATACGATCAGTACGGGTCCTCTTCCTCGGGCCATGATTACCTCAGTACAGCGGCTTCACCGCCGTCAGCGTCCGGCAAAAAATAATTCTTCCACGCCCAGCGCAGATCCTCGACGTCGAAGCGCGTGCCGCGCTCGTCGTAGGCGGCCTTGTCGAGCGCCATGCAGATCAGATCGCGCGGATGACAGGCCAGCAGCGACCGTCGTGACGGTGGATACAGTTTGGACAGGGCGTAGTTGAGCAGCTTGTGATCGAACGGCACGCTCAGTTCTTCGCACACCGCAGTCCAGACGCGGGTATAGAGCTCGACCGACAACGGCCCGAGCTGGATCTTGTAGCCCAGCCGCCGGTGCACCGCCTCGTCGGCCAGCTCGGCCGGATCCAGGTTGGTCGCAAACACGATCAGGGCATCGCACGGGGTGGCGAACAGCGCATCCGCCCCGGCCGCCAGGTGGTCGATCTGCTGCTCCAGTGGAACGATCCAGCGGTCGAACAGCCGCTGCGGCACGAAGCGCTGTCGGCCCAGATCGTCGATGACCAGCACCCCGCCGTTGGACTTCATCTGCAGCGGCGCGTTGTACTCGTTGGTGCCGGGCACGAACTGCACATCCAGCATTTCCATGGTCAGCTCACCGCCCACCAGAATCATTGGACGTTCGCACAGCACGAAGCGCGCATCGAAGCCCTGCGCCATCAGCAATCGGCGATTGCCCTCCAGCAGTTCGATGTGCTCATGCACCGTGGCATCGAACACGCGGATGATCTTGTCGTTGATCACCACCGCGTGCGGTATCAGCACCTCGCCGGGCATCGCATTGATCAGACGCGAGGCGATGTAGGTCTTGCCACTGCCGGCCGGTCCATAGATGAAGATGGCGCGGCCCGACCCCATCGCCACGCCCAGGCGGTCACACAGCTCTTCCGCCATGATGATTTCGCTGAACGCATGCGTGACCGTGCCGCGCGCCAGGCTGCGGCGCGGGATGGTCTGGGCGCGGGTCACGTTGGTATAGGCCTCAAGCGGCACCGGCGCCGGTCCGACGTAGCCGCAGCGTCGCATCGCCTCCTGGGCGCTTTGGCCGCCGCGCTCGGTCAGCGACAGCCGCACTTCATGCTCGAAACCGGCACGCGACTGCAGCTGCAACCGACCTTCCTGCCGCAGAAACTGCACAATCGGTTCGATCACTGGGCCGGCCAGCCCGAGCCGCTCGCTCAGCGCGGCGCTGGTCAAGGCACCGGCGCGCAGCAGCTGCTTCATGGTCAGATCGGCCAGCATCTCAGGCGATAATCCACTGGCTTCTAAACTTACCGGCTTGGGCGCAATCCCCATCAGGCGCGTCAGCACCGGTCCGATGACGTCGGAGACCGCTAGGGTGGAGGCGTTCACGCGTGACCTGCCGTAAGCCAGCCCGCAGATCCTGAGCTCTGCACCCCATAGCACCAGGCGGCGATGCTGCCGATCGCGATCGGCAGCGCGAAGGGCAGCCGATCACGCTGCGCGCTCTTGGCAGCGATAAAGGCTGAAGCGCTCACCGCCGCCAGACCATCGCGGATCAGCGTGCTGGTCGCGGCACGCCCTACGCGCCAGGCGACGTAGGCCAGCGCGCCCGCCCCGCCCGCCAGCAACGAGGCCAGGGCGGCGTAGAACGCGCCCTGCGGTCCCATGAACGAGCCCACCGCGGCCAGCAGCTTGACGTCGCCCGCGCCCATGCCGCGCAGCAGGAAGAATGGGGCAAAGCAGGCCAGGCCCACCAGTGTGCCGAGCAGGCCGGCGATCAACCCGTGGGTCGCGCCAACTAAGGTCTGCAGCCCTAAGCCGGCGATGAGAGCCGTCAGGCTCAGCCAGTTCGGGATTCGATGCCACTGCATATCGCTGTAGACCGCGACGGAGAGAATCCCTGCCAGCAGCACACTGGCGAGGCTAGCCATCGAGTGCTACCGCGAAGTGAGAGGCCGGTTTCATCTAAGTGTTGACGGCCGTGACCAGGGCGGTGATCCGGGTTACCACGGCATTGCCCAAATCGGTAAAGACCCCGACCGCCGCCGCCGTCACCAGCGCCCCGGCGATTGCATACTCGACCATCGTCAAACCGCGCTCGTCCCGTAGAAAACGCAACAGCGTCGCTTTCACGTCAGCTTCTCCATTGATTCATAAGAAAGAGCCGGGCGATGTCCCGGTCCAAAAAAAGTGCGTCGGCTCGCTGCAGCGCAGCGGCGAGCCGACGCCCCCCTGTCGGTATCATGGTATTGATCCAGTGAGGTCACGACCGCGGAGGCGCGGTCGGCGATCGCGGTGACGATCGCCGTGCCCAGGAACCGAACTCCGCAGTACTCTCACGTCAGCCCCCTCCCAGTGGTCTGATCGGCGGGCGCAGCGTCCCGCTGCCGCCCACAGCGTGCGCTGTGACTGGCCGATGACCCTTCTGCTTCTGCTTTGGAATCGGGCGCACCGTCGAGGGGTGCCCCAGACTCCGGCTCCCCCGCGGGGAGCGGTGCGGATCTTAGGTGTTCACCGCCGTGACAAGAGCCGTGATGCGGGTGACGATTGCCGTGCCAAGGTTGGTGAATACCGCCACCGCGGTCGCTGCCACCAGCGCTCCGGCAATTGCGTATTCCACCATCGTCAGGCCCTCTTCTTCCTTCAAAAACCGAGCCATAAGCGTCTTCACTGAAATTCTCCTGAGGTCAATACCGTCAACTGTTTAGTTTTCATATGGTTTCTCAAACCGCGGCGCTCGATGCTGGCTCTGCAGCCCTCGGCACTGCGCCCTGGTGGCAAGAACTTAGGGGATTGATCAATCAGTGGCGAGAATGTTTGTGCGTGCTACCAGCACCTTTGTGCGTATTTGACATAGCGAGACGAGCTGCAAATACCCTTTGACTTTTCGGCGCCGCGAAAAGACAGTGACTGCACAAAAGTAATGGTGACTGGGAGGGAGCATGGGCAGCGCGCTGCGTGTGCTGTGGATTTCGTGTTCTTCGAACAGTTTTGCTGCCGAACTGCTCGACGAATGCCGACGCCTGTGCGTGGTACGAACCTGCGCGCCCACGCGCGCGCTCGCCACGCTCGCCAGCACGCCATGCAATGCCGTGGTGTTCGATTTTCAGGAGCCCACGGCGGCCGATCTGCAACTGCTGCAGAGCGTGAAGCGTCTGCACAGCGGGGTTCCGATTCTCATGTTCACCGAAACCCACAGCGAGGAACTCGCGGTGTGGGCGTTTCGCGCGCGCGTCTGGAATTATCTGGTGAAGCCGGTGCCGCTGCGGGAACTGAAGGCCAATCTCACCCAGCTGGAGAAGCTGCTGGCGCGGCGCGAGCCGGTGGGCCGGCAGATCGAGCGGCCCGGCACGATGCTGCCGGTGCCCTCGGCGATCGGCGATCCGGAAAAGGCAATCATGGAGCGCATCATCGAGAATATCCGCCGCGATCACAGCAACCGCCTGCGCATCGCGCATCTGGCGCGTACCTGCGGTATGAGCCGCTACGCCTTCAGCCGACTGTTTCACAGCACCTTCGGCTGCAGCTGCCGCGACTACGTGATGCGACTGCGCATCGAAACGGCTTGCAAGCTGCTCGGGCAGAGCACCTGGTCGGTCACCGAGGTGGCGGCCGCCGGCGGCTTTACCGACGCATCGCATTTCGCGCGCGTGTTTCGGCGCTACATGCGCCGCAGTCCAGCCGAGTTTGCGCGTCTGGCACCCGAGGATCGCGCCGGTCGGCCCGAACGACGCGCATCGCCACGCACGGCATCCGAGCCGAGCGCACCGGTGATCGCGCCGACGCGTGCGCGCGCTCAGCTGTTACCGGCCGCCTGACGAGGGCTCACCCGGGAGGCGCGTGAGGTGAGCTGGAGTGGCGTCGCGCTCGGCCTGGCAGCGACCCTGGCGCTGCAAATCGGTCTGATCGGCTTTGGGTTTGCCGCCGAGCAACTGCGGCCGGCGCGAGCGCAGAATTTTCGTTGCCTGCGTCTGAACGTCGCCTACGTGGCAGCACTGCGGCTGATCTATGCAGTGCTGCTGCCGCTGAGTGCGGCGGCGACCACGCTGATCGTCAATGCACTGGGCGGCGGCCTGATCGTATTGCCGCGTTCGGGTGTTGGCTTACTGCTCGCGGCGCCCTGCTATGCGCTGCTGATGGACGGCGGCGAGTATCTGTTTCACCGGATGCAGCATCGCTACCCTTTGCTCTGGGCCATGCACTCGCTGCATCACAGTGATCCGGCGGTGAACGTTTCCACCGCGGCCCGACACTTTTGGGGCGAGATGCTGCTGAAGGCGCTCACTGTGTACGCACTGATCGGCGTGCTGGTCAAAGCCAACGCCGCCGTGGTGGGCTTCTATACGGCGCTCGGACTCTACAATTATGTCCTGCACATGAATATCCGGGTCGGATTCGGCCGCGCGTCGGTGTGCTTGAACAGCCCGCAGTTTCATCGTCTGCACCACTCGGCCCTGCCGGAGCATCGCGACTGCAATTTCAACCAGTTCTTTCCGGTGTTTGATTGGCTGTTCGGCACCTACCGTCGGCCCGGACGCGATGAATATCCTCCGACCGGGTTGGAACATGCGGATGCCCCCGAGCACCTGCACGAGATGCTGCTGTGGCCCTGGCGGCATCGCAGTGCATCGCCGGCGCCGCAGATCAACCCATTGAGTCCTGATGCGCCATAAGGTATTGGCGAGCGGCCTGAAGATCATTGCCAATGTGGTGGTGATCCTGGCGCTGGGACTACTGGCCTACGCGGGCTACATCAATTACCGCGCGACCGGCTCACTCAACTGGCTCGGCCTACTGATCGTCAACTGTGTGTCGGTGTCGCTGTACATCGCCAAGCGCGATGCTGCCGCCATCAGCCGATCGCCGCCGCTGTGGCTGCTCGCCTTCGCCGGTACCTGCCTGCCGTTGATTCTGCGGCCGACCTCGCCTGCGGCGAGCGCGGGCATCGGGAACGCAATCCAGCTGCTGGGTCTGTGCGCCGTGCTGGCTGCGCTGCTGTCGCTGCGGCGCAGCTACGGCATCGTGCCCGCGCACCGGGGGATTCGGACCGAAGGGCTCTACCACCTGGTGCGCCACCCCCTGTACGCCTCCGAGCTGGTGTGGATGCTCGGCTTTGCGATCGCCAATCCGAGCCCATGGAATATCGGCTTGTGGCTGACCGACTGCGTGCTGCAGTTCACCCGCGCGTGCGCCGAAGAGCAGTTCCTGAGCACCGATCCGGTGTATTCGCACTATCGCGCCCGCGTCAGGTATCGATTGATACCACGGCTTATCTGACTCTGATCGGAGCGTGATTAAGGCAATCCGGCTCCGGCGGCCAAGGGCTCCGTGCCCGTCAGGCGACCGAGCGCGAGCGCCAGCTGCGCCCGCGCGACCTGCCAGTTGAGCTCCGCGTTGATGCGCAATTGGCGAGCGTTGGCTGCCGCGGTCTGCGCCGTCAGCAGATCGATGATCGTGCCCACCCCCGACTGATAGCGACCCACGGCCACCTGCTCGTTATCGGCCGCCGTCTTGGTCAGCGTGGCGGTCTGGCCCAACTGATCGTTGGCCGATGTCAACGCATAGTAGGCATTCCATACATCCTGAGAAACCGTCAGGCGCACCTGCTCGACGTTGGCCTCGCGAGTCTCGACGACGGCCTCGGCCTGGCGAACACCGTAGCCGACGCTAAATCCGGTGAAGATGGGGACCGTGACGTTGACGCCGATCAGACTGTAGTTCTGGTGCGGCAGGCCGGTGGTGTTGACGAAGTCTCGGCCGGCACCGACCGAAATGCTCGGCCAACCGGCTGCACGTGCCACCCGCACGTCCGCCGCTGCCGAGTCGAGCTGGGATTGCGCGGCCGCAAGGTCGGGACGCTGACGAGTGGCCTCGGCCATCAGATCGGACATGCGAGCGTTAAGCGCCGGGACCTCGGCCGGTACCGGTTCGGCATCGAGCTTGAGGGCCTGATCGGCGGGCAAGCCGATCGATACGGCCAGGGTGCCGTGGGCACTCTGGGCACCGTAGTCAGCCTGCACACGCGCCAGCACCGCCTGGTCATAGGCGGTTTCGGCCTGCAGCACGTCGCCCAGGGTGGCGACGCCGCCGCCCCGCAGACCGCGGGCGACCTCCAGACTGCGCGATGCGGTCGCTTCAGTGGTGTGGGCGGCGATCAGCGACGCGTCCGCCGCAACGACGCCGAAGTAGGCCTGCACCACGGCCAGTACGGTCTGCTGCGTCACGCGGTTCGCGCTTGCAGCGGCCGCATCCAGCAGGTGCCGCGCGCTGGTGATGCGGCCGTCGCGGGCTCCAAAGTCGTACAGTGTCCAACTTAGATTCAGTGCCGCATCGCGTGTGTTCTGCGGGGTGGACACAATGCCCCCGGTAGCGTCCGCGTGTTCGCCGTAGGCCCTCTGTTCGGCACCGGTCGCCGAGAGGTCCGGCAACCACGCGCTCTGCGCGCTGCCCAGCGCCGCCGCCTGCTGGTGGGCCGCCGCCCACGCGGCGCGCGTCGAAGGGTTACGGCACAGCGCAATATTGACCGCCGTCGGCAACGTCAATGCCACCGGAGGTAAGGCACAGTCGCGCCCGAGCGGATCCTCCAGTCCCGGGGTGCGCTGATGCAGGGCCGATTCAGTGCGAAACACGTCCGGCTCCAACAGCGATTGGGCCATGACCGATAGCGACATCATGGCGACACCCATCGCGACTACCAGCAGCGCGATACCCCGGTGAACCCCTATCCGTTGCAACCCCTGGCTCACGAATGATCTCTCCCCTGACCGGTCACTCATTAGAAAGAGTTCGGTTCGGCCGCACTTTCAAATTCCCGCCCGCCTTGGATAAT
>DASXYW010000106.1:0-2424 GCA_036502265.1 Steroidobacteraceae bacterium
GGACTTTGCTGACCGGATCAGTCGCGGACGACTCAACGGCAGTGAACTCGATATTCGACAGTCGTTGCACCTCGGGTACGAAGTTCGGTGAGATCGCACTCCACAAAGGCGTATCGTCGAGCGCCGCGATGATGAGCAGGACGTTTCCCTTTTCGATCCAGCTCGCCAGTGCCGTGTACTCTGCGGGATTCAGGGTCGCCTTGTAGGGCAACGTCGTGATCAGCAGGTTGCCGGAGCCCGATGCGCTCAACGTCCCGGCGCCTGGCTGATCAAACCGCTTGTGTAATTCCAGCGTCTGCACACCGCTTGCCTTGAGCCAGCGAAAGGCACCAAGGTACCCCTCGCCTTCCGCACCGGATGTCATCGGCCGCGGCACCGTCTGGGGACCCTCCGGCTTCGGGAACAGCAGCAACCAGAATAGCGCCAGCGCGCAGGCCGCCAATCCCAGGGTAACCAATCGCTCCTTCATTCAATCGCCCGCTGGCCGGCTCCAGCCGGTCGTGTAGAGGTCCTCACCGCGGGCAAGAAACTCCTCGATGCCTTCGGGGGACGTCGTGGCGCCGGAATACAGCTGCTGTTCCGATAGCCGTGCTAGCGACTCAACATAGCGGCGTTGATCCGATTCTTCCAGCTGTACCCGGCGCACGACCTCGCGGTGCGTGAGGCTGCGGTCGGCGGGCAGACGATCCGCGGATACGAGCCGCGAGATCAGCAAGGCGAACAGGCGCGCCGGGCGCTGTGCCAAAGGCACCTGACGCAGCAGCGCCAGCTGCGAACTGGCAGGGCCGATCGGGGCAATCGGAATCGCGACCGGGGGAGCCTTGCTGGTGCGGCCGGCGCGAATTTCGCGCGCCACCACCACCACGACTGCGACCACGAGCGCAACCAGCGCGCACAGGATGAGGCCGGCCCACAGCAAGGGCGCACCGATCACCTGCCGCACAAATTTAGCCCACCAGGAGTCGGCAGCGTTCGGCGCGTTGCCGTTGAGATGCCTGACGATCCAGTGCCACACGCGCTGCCACCAGGACGAGGATTGGGCCACCGGTCTTCGCAGTCCGCGAAGAATCGGATCCAGCCTCGATACGTCCGGGCCAGTTGCGAGCGCGGGATGCAGCAGCGTCGCCAGCCACGGCAGCGACTGGCGATCGAATCGGTCGCGCGAGCTGGCGATGATCAGGGGTCGGACACCGGCGGTCTGCAGTGCGGATGCCAACTCCGGGCAGTGTCCCTCGACCTGCGCCAGCCCGGTGGCCCCGCTGCCAAGGCGGCTGGCGCAGTCGGCGATCACCGCTTTTGCCGCGGCATTGACATCGGCCGGCGGCGCGCCCTGCGCCCACGCAGTGTTGCAAGCAGACACGGCCAGCAGTCCCACTGTCAGCCACACCCTGCCGCGGCGAAGCATCATCGCGCAATCAACTCTTTCGCAATGCTCCGAGACGCGCTTCGAGGTCACCGCCTCCCTTGCGCAGCTGCAGATCCCGGTAGACCGCGACAAACATGGCGGCGACCAGCGGAGAGGAAATCACCCGGGTGGCGCCCAGCGCAATGCCCACGCTCAGGGCCGCGGCGACCGCGGCGTGTTGCGATCCCGCCCGGCCACTTACCACGAAAGCGGCCCCGGCGCCGGCCACCGCAATCACGACGATCATCAGGACGTACACGACGATGCCCAGCACGAACACCACCGTCGATGTGCGCCACCAGTTGCCGCCCACCAGACGCCAGCTCGTGCCAATCGACTGGGAGGCCGATTGCGACTCTCCGAGGATCGGCACGGTGTATAACATCATGCGGCTCAACACGTAGATCACTGGAAGGCACAGCAGCAGTGATTCGATTATCTGCGGCGTCAGCCGCGCGACAATCTGCGGAAATGATGCGCCGGTGGTCAACCCCGACAGATTGAGGAAGATCGGAATTGCCGCCAGAATGAAGCCGAAGCCGCCGACCAAGCCAACGAGAATGGACGCACCGAGCAACGCGCCAAAGCGCCGCCACGCTCCTGCAAATGCCGTCCTGAAAGTCGGCGCTTCACCGCGTGCGACGCCGATGGTGATGAGGACGATGGTGCCATAGAGAACTATGTCGAACAGCGAGCCCAAGAGCGATACCAACGCCGATCCCGCCGCCGCCGACGCCGCAGTGGCGACTCCCATGATCCCCAGCGTGCCGTTTGATGGGGCACCCAGGGATCCGGAACTCAGTTGAATCAGCAGCTGCGCCACCACTACTGCGCTCATCAGCAACGCCGGCACCACTGCTTTGGAAAAGGACGCCCTGAACAGCTGAATGCTGTCATCGAGTACGCCACCGATGGATCGCGGCACGGTCGGGCTCTGATACATGCGTCCCCCTGATTGATCTCGCTTGCAGTCTCCTAGGATATCATTACAAATGCGAGCCGCCCCTCCATGCCGCACA
>DASXYW010000107.1:0-12579 GCA_036502265.1 Steroidobacteraceae bacterium
GTGGCTCACAATGAGCTCTATCGCACGCTGATCAAGGGCTACATGGTGCGGCACAAGGTGCGACCGGGCATCACCGGACTGGCCCAGATCAATGGCGCCCGAGGAGAAACCTCCACGCTCGAAGACATGGAAGCGCGCATCAAGCTTGACCTGGAGTATCTGCGCGGTTGGTCGCCGCTGCTGGACATCAAGATCATGACCAAGACACTCGTTAAGGTATTCCGCGACGACAAGGCTTATTGAACTGGCCCGTCCCCTGGGCGTCATTGAGATGCGATGCGCGCCGTCGGTGTCGATTGTTGCCGCGCAGCAACGCTTCCTATGCGGGGCTATTGCACTCAAGTGCCAACATTATGTGTGAGCAATGCCCGGAACGCGCGCGACCGAAACCTTATCATCGCTTTTGCACCGCAAGAAAGCGCCAGCTTCTGTGACAAACCGCCCCATTGCCCGCAACGGTGATCGATGCCCGCCCGTTACGATGTGATCATCGTTGGCACCGGCTTCGCCAGCGCATTCTTTCTTATGCGCTTCCTGGAGCGATCCGCGCCTGCGGTGCGGGTCTTGGTGCTCGAGCGTGGCGCTCGCGACGACAAATCCTGGCAGTTGATCCATCGCCAGACCAGCAGCATCCCGCCGGAAGCGGTGTATCACAACCTCACCCCGGAGAAGGAATGGTTCACCAGCCCCGGGTTTGGCGGCAATTCCAAATGCTGGGCCGGCGGCACCACACGCATGATGCCCGGCGACTTCCAGCTTAAAACCCGTTACGGCGTCGGGCTCGACTGGCCGATGAGCTACGACGACCTGGAACAGCACTACTGCACGGTCGAGCAGGCGATGCTGGTGTCCGGCCCGCCGGACAGTCCGATGCCGCGCTCGCGCCCCGCACCGTTGCCACCTCACCGCTTCTCCGACCCGGAAGTACTGCTAAAGCAGCACTTCCCCGATGGCTGGTACCAGATGAGCACCGCCAGGGCCAGCGTTCCGACCGGCAAGCGCGGCGTGTGCTGCGCGTCCGGGGTGTGCGAGCTGTGTCCGGTCGACGCCAAATTCACCATTCAGAACGGCTTGGCTTGGGTATACGAGGACCCCCGCGTCACGCTGCAACTGCACAGTGCGGTCGACAACATCGATACCGCGGCCGGGCTGGCCCAAGGTGTCAGCTACACCCGCGACGGCGCGAGCGAGCGCGTCGAAGCCGACCTGGTAGTGCTGGCGGCCAGTGCCCTGTTCAATCCGCACATCATGCTTCGGTCCGGTTTCAGCCACCCGTTATTGGGCAAGCGCCTGGGCGAACAGATGCCGGTCGATGTGGCGCTGGATCTGAAGGGGGTCAAATCCTTCAACGGCAGCACGCTACTGACCGGTCTCGGCTATATGTTCTACGAGGGTGAGCACCGCCGCCAGTATGCCGCCTGCATGATCGAGACCTGGAACGCACCCTTCGCCTATTGGAGCGGCGCGTTGCGATCGGAATCGGGGCGCTGGAACGAACGTCTGTTGCTGCGCTTCCTGTTCGACGACCTGCCGCTCGATGAAAATACGGTGACCGTCAGCGCCCAGGATCCACGCATCGCCGAGACGCGCTTCGTCGGCTACTCGGACTACGCCAAGCGCGGCGCAGCGCAGCTACCGCGCATGATCGACAAGCTGTCGGAAGCCCTGCCGATCGAGCGCGTGGCCACCTCTCAGTTCGGCTCGACCTGCGCGCACATTCAGGGCACGGTGGTCATGGGCAAGGATCCGGCCACCAGTATCGTCGATAGCTACCAGATACATCACCAGTACCGTAATTTGCTGGTACTAGGCGCCAGCGCGTTTCCGACCGCGAGCCCGGCTTATCCGACTCTGACGGTGTCGGCACTGTCGCTTTGGACCGCGGACCACATCACCAGCAGTTCCCGCGCTTCGAGTTGATCAGCATGAAACGTCGATACTTCCTGATCTCCGCTCTTGCAGGTGCGTTCGGTCTGGCCGCACTGCGCTACGCATTCGGCAGCGACCAAGGCGCCATCGCCAAGGTGGTGTTCAAGAAGCTGTCATACCTGAAGCTCGACCCAGCCGGGGTGCGCCAATTCGCGCACGATCTGGCCCGCACTCATGCCATCTCCGACGCACGCCTGCGCCTGACCGACGCGCTCGGGCCGCTGTACACGCTGCCCGCGCTGTCGTCTGATAACCGCCTCGACAATGCCATCCGGCACGGCGAGGACCGGATCACCACGCTGTATCTGCTATCCACCGACTTCTTCAAGAACGGTGCCGACGAAAGCCGCGAGGTGAAGTATCTGAGCTTGTACGACGCGCTGGTTGCCTGCAGCAATCCGTTTGCCAGGCCGGTCATTCCCCCGACTTCCGCCTAAACGAGAATATCCATATGAACGCGACCCTGAGCGTGCCAGTAGCCGACTCCGAACAACCACCGGCCTCGAGCCCCGGCTGCAGGTTCTGTGGCCACACGCTGCGCACTACCTTTGTGGATCTGGGCATGTCGCCGCTATGCCAGACGCACATCGAGCCGCAGCAGCTCAACCACATGGAGTCGTTCTTTCCGCTGCATGCGTGGGTGTGCGAGCGCTGCTTTCTGGTGCAGCTGGAGGAATACGTCGCGCCAGCCAATATCTTCAGCGAGTACGCCTATTTCTCGTCCTATGCTGACAGCTGGATCGAGCATGCTCGCAAGTACAGCGTGCTGATGCGCGATCGATTCGCCATCGGTCGCAACAGCCTGGTGATGGAAATTGCCAGCAATGACGGCTACCTGCTACAGCATTTCGTGGCCGCTGGCGTGCCGGTGCTCGGCATCGAGCCGGCTGCCAACGTCGCCAAGGTCGCCCAGGACAAGGGCATCCGCACCGAAGTGTGCTTTCACGGACGCGCCAGCGCCGACAAGGTGGCCGGCAAGTATGGCCAGGCGGATCTGCTGCTGGGAAATAACGTGCTGGCGCACGTCCCGGATTTGAACGACTTCGTCGGCGGCATGAAGCGCTTGCTCAAGCCAGGCGGCGTCATCACGATGGAGTTTCCGCATCTGCAGCGGCTGATGGAGCAGAACCAGTTCGACACCATCTACCACGAGCACTTCAGCTATTTCTCGTTCTTCACCGTGGAGCAGGTGTTCGCAGCTCATGGCCTGACGCTGTTTGACGTGGACGAACTGGGCACGCATGGCGGCTCAATCCGCATCTACGCGCGCCACAACGACGACGATTCCAAGCCGGTGTCGGAACGGGCGCAGCAGCTGCGGGCGCGCGAGCTGTCGATGGGCTTCAATCGCATGCAGACCTACCAGAACTTTGCCGAGCAGGTGAAGTCCACCAAGCGCAAGATCCTGGCGCTGCTCATCGACCTGAAGAACCGCGGCAAGACCATCGTCGGCTACGGCGCACCCGGCAAGGGCAATACCCTGCTCAATTACTGTGGCATCCGCACCGATCTGCTCGCCTATACGGTCGATCGCAATCCCTACAAGCAGGGCAAGTACACGCCGGGCACCCATATCCCGATACTCCCGCCCGAGCGCATCCGCGAGACCCGGCCGGACTACGTGTTCATTCTGCCGTGGAATCTCAAGGATGAGATCAGCTCACAAATGGGCTTCATTCGCGAATGGGGCGGTCGCTTCATTGTGCCGATACCGGAGCCGCAGATACTCTAGCGCAGCGGCCACGGCAGTCCGGCCGCGGTGGCGCATGCTAGCATCATGCCGATGATCATTCGGGCGGCAATCTGATGCCGACGCCTCTGGCTCAGGCGCATCCAGGCGCGAAACTGGTGACCGGCCGCGGCGGTAACGTGCTGCTGCTGTCGATGCGCCGGCTTGCGAACCTGGTCGCCTACTGCATGGCGTACGAATTCGAAGACGTCATCAGCGCGGTGACCGGGGCCGATCGCATCGACGCCGACAATCAGCCGGCGTTGGAGCTGTCGCGCCGGGCGTACAAACTCACTCGCGCTGCCACGCGGTCACGCCGTCTGGCCCGAGCGCTGGCGCCCCCGCCCACCACGGTCACATTGCAGCGTGACTACGAACTATTCTTTCCGATTTTCAACCACACCCATGAGCTCTACACGCTGGCCACGATACCGGCGTGGCGCAAGCGCTGTCGCTACGCCGCCTGTTTCGTCAGCGAGCTGTGGCTGCACCTGTTGCCAAGCTATCTACTCGAGCTGCTTTCGGATTTCGACCACATCTTTTTGGGGGTCTACCACTGCGTCGACCAAGTGGCACGCATCACCGGGCGGCCGTGCAGTTATCTGCCACCCGCGACCGACGTGCTGCGCTTTGCCCCGGCCCCGCAATTTCCGCAGCGCTCGATCGACATTTACAATATTGGTCGGCGGTCCAATATCACGCACCAGGCATTGCTGCGAGCGGCACGCGAGCGCGGAATCTTCTATTGCTACGACACCGTCGCGTCAAGCGGCGTCGACGCCAAGCAGCGCACCTTCCGCGTCCAGAGCCCGAGCGAACATCGCCTGCTTCTGGCCAGCATGCTGCAGCGAAGCCGCTACTACGTAGCCAACCGTGCGCGCGTCAACGAGCCCGAATACACCCGTGGACGCGATGAGATTTCCGGCCGCTTCTACGAGGGTGCGGCCGCCGGCACCGTGATGATCGGCGAGGCGCCGCGCCTGAAGGCGTTCGCGCGCCAGTTCGACTGGACCGACGCTGTCATCCACGTGCCATTCGATTCTCCCGACATCGTGCAGATACTGGCTCAGCTTGACGCCGATCCGCAGCGCCTCGCGCGCATCCGCCGCGACAACGTCATCAATGCAGCGCTGCGCCACGACTGGCTGTACCGGATATGCTCGGTATTCGACACCTTTCGGCTGCCTTTCACGCCGGACATGTCGCTGCGCAAGGAACGTCTCCAAGGGCTCGCGACGCTGCCCGAGACGGTCTGGCCCGCCGAGCCGTGCCAGCGCACGATGTCAGTCGGTGCCCGCCCGCCGCCGCAATTCAGCGTGGTCATCCCGACCTGTAACCGCGAAACCACGGTTGACCGCGCGCTGCGCAGCGTCGCTGCCCAGAGCTTCGATGACTACGAAGTGATCGTGGTGGACGACGCCTCGACCGACGGCACGCCCGAATTGCTACAGGCGGTTCGCAGCGAGCGCTGTCATTTGATCCGCAACGAGATTCGTTTGGGGGTCAGCGCTGCACGCAATCGTGGGGTGCAGGCTGCCACCGGCCAGTGGATCGTGTTTCTGGACGACGATGATCACCTGATTCCCGGCGCGCTGGCCGCGCTGGACAATCGTATGACCGAATTTCCGCAGGTGGATTTTCTCTGGGGCACGCGTGTGGTACAGGAACGCGACGCGGCCGGCCGCTACATCCGCCAGCGCGAAGACGACTGGGCCGGAGTGCCGGCGACGGTCAAGGGTTCGGCGTTCCTGTCCTTGGGACTGCGCGTGGGCACCAACTCTGCGTTCACCATCCGACGCTCGGTGCTGCTGGGCCTGGGCGGATTCGACGAGCAGCTACCGTTGTCCGAGGACCGCGATCTGTTCATCTCGCTGGCGCAGCGTGGCTTCACCGGTTCCGTGATACCGCAGCAGCTCATCCACGTCGACGAGCGCAACGTCAGCCTGAGTCGGAGCGACGGCCAGATGGTCGGCGCCGCGATCGACCTGCAAGTGATCGACAAGCATCGTGAATACCTGTGTCGGCCGGAGCACAGCGAGTTTCTGGACCGCTATCTATGCGCAATCCTGGCCGGCTATCTGAAGGTTGGCGATCGCCCCGCGGCGATGCGCATCATGCGCGAGCTGCGAGCGCGCGGTGCGCTCAATTACGGCGTGCTACGCCAGTATGTGCGTCACGCGCCCGAATTTCGCGCGCTGAAGCGAGTAATGCGTTACGACTCCATTCGTCGAATGGCCCATCGACTAACTGGCACCCGACCAGCCTAGCCAAGTGGAACTCTAAGAACAGCGGGCCATATCGCTTACCAGCCCGAGAACCTGCTCGGCGATGGCCAGCGCGGCGGTCAATCCAGGGGATTCGATCCCGTACAGCGCGATGTACGGATTATCATCATGCTGCGAGGGACCGCGGATGCAAAAATCCGCGGCCGGCTCGCCCGGTGCACTGATCTTGGGCCGAATGCCGGTATAGGCGGGCTGCAGCCGCGCGGCATCGAGCTCTGGATAGTAGAGCCGGATCGCCTCGGCAAAGCTGGCACGACGCGATTCGTCCACTCCGAAGTCGAGATGCTCGATCCACTGCACGTCCGGGCCAAAGCGCGCACCGCCGTTCAGATCGAGCGTCACGTGCGTGCCGAGTCCGGCCGCATTGGCCACCGGATACACCAGATGGTGAAACGGCGAGCGCCCGGAGAGGGAAAAGTAATAGCCCTTGGCCAGATAACGCGTCGGGACCGAGCACGCCGGCACCCCGCGCAGGCGTCCAGAGACTGCCTGCGCCTCCAGCCCGGCGCAATTGATCACCGTGACGGCGCGCAGCCGCATGGCAGAAGCGCCGCCGATTTCCAGTTCCACCTGCCCGCCTCGCAAGGCGCCGCCGCTCACCGGGCTGTTCAGTGCCAGCACACCGCCGTGAGCCTCCAGATCCGCCTGATAGGCAAGCATCAGGGCGTGCGAGTCCACGATACCGGTCGACGGTGAGAACAGCGCGGCCGCGCAGCGCACCGCGGGCTCGAGCTGCGACACTTGGTCCAGCGTCAGTCGGCGCAGATCGGCGACTCCATTCACGGTCGCCTGCTTCTCGTACTTCGCCAGGGTCGGAATCTGTTCGTCCGAGGTAGCGACGATCAGCTTGCCGACGCGCCGGTGCTCGACACCGTTACGACCACAAAAGTCATACAGCAGCTCGCGCCCACGCACGCACAGGCGAGCTTTCAGCGATCCGGTCGGATAGTAGATGCCGGCGTGAATCACTTCGGAGTTGCGGCTGCTGACGCCGGTGCCGATGCCGCCCTCGGCCTCCAGCACGATGACCTCGCGTCCGGCCAAAGCCTGCGCGCGCGCCACCGCCAGGCCGACCACCCCGGCACCAATGACGGCGCAGTCGATGCTCTCGGTCATTAGTCGAGCAGCAACTTACTGGCGTGGAATCCTTCGGCCCAGCCGGTGTCACCGCCCGACTCGATGCCTCGCAGCCGCATCAGCCCGCGAAAGGTCTCGGCGGTGAACCAGCGCTTGGCGCGCTGAGTCGCGTAGCTGCTCCACAGGATCGAAATCTTGCGTTCCACCTGAGCTCGCGTCAGCGCGACGTAACACGACGGAGTGGTAAGTCCGCCTTCGTATTTCGGAATCTCGTATTCCATGATCAGGTGATTGCGAAACGTGTTCCAGGTCAGCTCCGCCACGATGCGGTGGTCCTGATGCCACTCGGCGCGCTGATGGGTGAAGATCAGATCAGGATTCGGCAGCTGCTTTAGGGACTCGAATACTTCCTTGATGGCGCCGTACTGCGCCGGAAAGAACCCATCCCGGAACTGATGCACGGTGACCGTAGACTTGGTGGCACGGCGCAGAAAGCGCTTCGCACTGGCACGCAGCTCGCGCGCACGCACCGGATTGGACCCCATGACCACCCAGGTCACTTCAGCGGCGCGGGGCCCTTCGAGCAGGTGCAACAGCGTACCGCCGCAACCGATATCGATGTCGTCGCAATGCGCGCCCAGACACAGGATCTGCAGTCGCCTGCGATCATTCACCTGCCTGAGACCGAGTGCGCGCATGCCGCTTTCGACTACTGGTTATTGTGCCATACCATCCACGGACAGGTGCCGCGCGCATCCATGCGATCGAGCGTGATCTTGTCCTTGAACGTATCCATGCAGTGCCAGAAGCCTTCCCATCGGTAGGTACGCAACTTGTTCTCGGCAATCAGACGTGCAAACGGCTGCTCGACCAGCTCATCGCCCTCGCGCATGTAGTCGAAAATGCTCGAGCGCAGCACGAAGTAACCGCCATTGATCCACAACGGCTGGTCCGGCATCGCCCCCATGTGTGTCACCATGCCGCTGGCGTCGGCGTGCACCGCGTGGAAGCTCTGGGAGCTACGCACCCCGACGAAGCTGGCGACCGCGTCGTGCTTCTTGAACTCTTCGATGTGCTTGTCGAGCGGCACGTCCGAAAGCCCATCGGCATAGTTGGCCAGGAACACCGGCTCACCCTCGAGGTACTTGCGTACCCGAAGCAGGCGCTGGCCAATGTTACTGTGCAACCCGGTATCCACGAAGGTTACCTTCCACGTGTCCAGATCGCGGCTGTGCAGATCGATCTTGCGACCGCCCTCGCTGAGGGTGAAATCGTTCGACATGGCTTCCGAGTAGTTAAGGAAGTATTCGCGCACCATGTCGCCGCGATAACCCAGCGCCAGGACGAAATCCGTGTGGCCGAAGTGCGCGTAGTAGCGCATCAGGTGCCAGATCACCGGCCGGTTGCCGATGCTCACCAGCGGCTTGGGGATGGTATCGGAATGCTCGCGCAGCCGGGTGCCGAGACCACCACAGAACAACACCACTTTCATCTTCGTCTCCCTGCACTCCGACTGGCTGAACGCGGACGGCGCCCGGAGCGGGCTGGCGCCTGTTTGCTCGTGTGCGGCCGCCGGCTGGCACGCCCGGGGCGCTTCGATCGGCCGGCCGCCTTGGACTCCATATCGGCGGCGCGCAGCAGCTTGGCCTGCTGCAGCTCGGCGGCCGCCAGCTTGAGAGCGCCAAAGGGTATGCCGGAGCGCTGTGCGATTTGCAGCAGTGAGGCGCTGCCGTCGGACTGATTCAGCACCCACAGCATGGCCCGCTCTCGCTCGGCAGGGCTGCGGCCGCCCATGGCGCCGTACAGGCCCCGCTTGCCCAGTCGGGGTTCGCCCCGGGGCGATAGATTGACGTAGCGACGATTGCTTTCGATCACTTCGACCACCTGCTTGCAGGCCTCCAGGCTCTGCTCGAGCCGTTCGGCCGATAGCAACGCCAGGTTGTCCGCCGAACTATGGTACTCGGGATAGCCATCATTGACCGATCGGGTCAGGCGCCCGACCGGCAGATTGAACCCGGGCGAGCATAGCTGGCGCTCGTCGTAGCCGTACGGCTCAAACTCGATCACGCGTGTGGCCGCGTCGATGCCTCGAGCAACGTACTCCACCAGAGCGTCGATCTCGCAGTCACCGCGTCGGCTGCGCTTGTAGGTGAACGGCGCAGGATCGGCCAACAACCCCAGCACCAGGCCGTGACGCACGTTCTTCAATCGCGACTGATTGCGATGCAGCCAGCACAACGACCCGATGGTGCCCGGAGCAAACACCAGGCGGTAGCTGAAGCGACGCGGCGTCGAGGCGATCCACGCGGCCAGCGCGGTGGCAATCGACATGCCGCTGGTGTTGTCGTTGGCGAGCGATGGGTGGCAGATATGGGTAAAGAACAGGACCTCCTGGCGCGATTTGCCCGGGATCACGCTCTCGGCATAGGTGAGTGAACCCGGCGCCAGCGAGCTGTCGACCCGAATCTCGTAGTTGCCGGCGCGCAGGCCCTGCAACTCGCGGTGTCGCAGACAGAACCCCCACTGGCGACGGTAATAGCTGGTGCGATAGGGAATCCAGTCGGCATGCGCCGCAATGCTGTGCAGATGCGGTTTGAGTTCGGCCAGCGGCAGGCTGGTGCGCACCGGCTCGGAGTAATTGAGGATGTGCAGATTGTGGGCGGCGAAGTCCACCACCGCGCGTCCGTCCGGGTCGCACACCGACGCGGCCTCGATGTTCCACTCGAGCGGTACCTCCCAGTCGAATACCTTGGTACCGCTGGGGACCTCGTGCCAGTCGAGCTCGATGTGGCGGTTGATCAGGCGCAGAGTCTGGCGCACCCCATTGCCGGTGATGCTGCGACAGATCGGGTAGAGTTCAGTCGCGAACGCCTTCAGGGCCGCGCCGTTGGACATCGGAACAGCGGACACCGCGGCCGCCTTCATGCCAGCACGGCCGTGCTACGTCGCTCGAGTTCGCGTTCGAACTGCGCGCGGTCGAAATCCGGGTAACTGGCATCGCGCTCGGAAATCGTGCCAGGCGGCATCGGCCATCGGATCGAAAACACCGGATCGTTCCAACGCACACCGGCCGCCAGCGCGGGAGCGTAGCGGTCGGTCATCTGGTACCAGACCTCGGTGCGCGGCGCCAGTGTCTGGAACCCGTGAGCAATACCCGCGGGAATGAATACCGCGTCGCGATTGTCCTCATCCAGAGTTACCGCCAGGTGTTGCAGATAGGCGGGGGACTGCGGCCGCAAGTCCAACAACACGTCGAACAGGCTGCCGCGGACGCAGCGCACCAGCTTGCCCTCGCGCGAAGGTGGCCATTGGAAGTGCATGCCGCGCAGTGTGCCGGGGCGTTCGTTGAACGACACGCTCGACTGCAGCGCTGCGGTCGGCAGACCAGCGGCGGCGAATTCATCCACGCAGAACATGCGTGCAAAGAAGCCGCGCGCATCCGGATGCGTTTCGAGTTTTACGAGCGCCGCTCCCTCAATCGCCAGAGGCTCGAAACGCATATCACCGCCAGAAGAAGTCGTCGTCGATCTGCCCGGTGCGGGACAGGTAGCGGATCTGCTTGAGCCGGGTAAAAGCGCGATACTCGTAGGTGTCTTTGTTGAATTCGATCTGCTCGAAGCGCGCGCGCAGCTCTTCGGCTCCGCGGCGCGCGTTCCAGCTGCAACTGAATCCCGGCAATTTGGTCGAGATCTTGTCGAATGACACCCGGTAGCTGCGGTTATCGGCGCCGGACTTGCCGGTTGTCAATTCACAGCCGGGGAACACGTCGGCCACGATCTGCGCGATCTCGCGCACACGGTAGTTCTCGGAGTTCTGGCCAACGTTGAAGATTTCGCCGTTGACCGCCTCGATCGGGGCATCCAGCACACAGCGTATCGCGGTCGAGATGTCCTCGATGTGCACGATCGGTCGCCACGGACTGCCATCGCTGGTCATCGCGATTTTCTTGTTGGTCCAGGCGAGCGCGCACAGATCGTTCAGTACGATGTCGAAGCGCATGCGCGGCGAGGCGCCGTAGGCCGTAGCATTTCGCAGAAAGGTCGCACAGAAATTCTTGTCCGCCAACGGCTTGACGTCGCGCTCGACCATGACCTTGCACTTGGCGTAGGCAGTCTGCGGATTGACCTGACTGGTCTCGGTCAGAAACTCACCGGTGCCAACGCCATAGACGCTGCACGAGGAGGCATACACGAAGCGCCGCACGCCGGCCGCCTTGGCCTTGCGCGCCAATTCCAGAGATCCCTCGTGATTGATCTGGAAGGTGATCTGGGGGCGATTTTCCCCGAGCGGATCGTTCGACAGCTCGGCTAGGTGAACCACGGCATCGAAGCCCTCGAAGTCCTTCTGTTCGACGCGCCGCAGATCCTTGATGATCGTGCGCGGGACCAGTCCAAGCTGGCGCGGGTCGCTGTACAGCCAACCGTCGCGATAGAAACCGGTATCGAGGCCGACGACCTCGTGGCCGCGCGCCATCAGCATCGGTGCCAGGCGCGAGCCTATATAGCCCTCTGTTCCCGTGATCAATACCTTCATACCGGTTTGCACCTGCTCTTGATGATTGAATCGAGTTCCGCTGCGCGCCTGTGATGGCGCTATTTGCGCGTTAGCTAGTGTATTGGCATTCCACGGCCGAAAGTAGCGAACAGCGCACACCCGGTGGGCCGCACCACAACGGCACGCTGCCGACGTTGCGGCCGATCACATTATGCACCCCGGAATGTGTGCGTCGTCGCGATCGGTTGATTTCGCAATCCTTTTCAATATGATTAGCCGGCAAGTTGCAGACCTCTCTGCAGGAGAAATCCGATCGCATGAATGCAGCCCGAAGGCCGTGTGGGCAGGATGTCGCATGGGCCGCTTCCGCCGCGTATGTCGGATTTTGCATCGATGTTCGTTGACGCCAGAACGCTGCCTGAACGTTTTGCGATCGACGTTGACGTCTGCATCGTGGGCGCCGGTGCCGCCGGCATCACCCTGGCACGTGATTTGGCTGGCGGCAGTCGCCGGATCGCGCTGCTCGAAAGCGGTGACTTCGAATACAACGCCGACACCCAGGAATTGTACGCGGGCGAGGTCGACGCGGAAGCGTACGCACCGCTGGACCGCGATCGCCTGCGCTTCTTCGGCGGCACCACCAATCACTGGGAAGGATCCTGTCGGCCATTCGATGCGCTTGACCTGGCAGCATGGCCGATTGGTACGGATGCTCTGGCGCCGTTCTATCCGCGGGCACACAAGATCTGCCAGCTCGGCCCGTTCGACTACGATCCGGAGCATTGGAGCGTGCCCGAGGCACAGCCGTTCAAGCTGTCCCCGGATAGCGCGCTGAAGAACGGCCTGTTCCAATACAGTCCGCCCACGCGCTTCGGGCAGGTATACCGCGACGACCTGGCCAACGCTTCCGGCGTGACTGTCTACCTGAACGCCAATCTGCTCAAGATCGATACCAACGATTCGGCCAGCGCCGTCACCGGACTGCAGATCGCGTGTCTGGACGGCAAACGCGGTCGCGTCGGTGCGCGCTATTACGTACTCGCTACCGGTGGTATCGAGAACGCC
>DASXYW010000108.1:0-15227 GCA_036502265.1 Steroidobacteraceae bacterium
AAGCGGATGCAGCATCGGGATCACGGCCGGATGCGGTGCGCCCCGTGGGGCCGGCCCCGGCACCACCGAGCGCACCGCCGGCTCGGACTCCTCGACCGCCGGCAGGCGCGCTGCGGCGGGAGCACCGGCGCCAAATTTGCCTGGAAACACCGAGCGCAGATAGGCCAGTGAGCGCTGCCTGAACGCCGGCCGGTCGATGCTGGCTTCGCTCTGAAACGCGATGTTCTGCCACAGAATCTCGAGCACGCCGATCAGCCCGAGCCCGATGCCGTCGGCGTCCAGATGCCGGGCACCGTTCTCGGCGATCAGCCGCTCGATCAACTCGCGCACCAGCGCTGCGAAGTCTTCGTCCTTTTTGCCGCATATGTCGTAGTACTCCTGGCGCGAGCTGGCCTCGCCCCAGAACGAGTACCACACGGAGACCTTGCGCGGACTGGCGATATCGGCATCCAAGTACAGATCCACCAGCAGCTCGAGCGCCCGCACCGGTGCGTGCCGCAACTGCGACACCGGCCGAAGCACCCGTTCCTCGAACTCGGTGGCCAGGTACTCGAGCGAGGCCACCAGCATCGCCGCCTTGGAGTCGAAGTAGAAGCGCACGATGCCAGGCGACAGATCGGCGATCGCCACCACTTTCTCGACCGTGGTGCGCGATGGCCCGTGAATGTGCAGTGCCGAGATGCAGGCGTCGATCAACCGCTGGCGCTGACGGCTGCGGGTAGCACGGCCCTGCGGCGCGCCGCCCGCGACATCGGCTGCTTTCAACGGACTGGTCGGTCGCGGTCGTGACACCTGTTTCTCTCAGTGCCAGGGCATGCCTTGCACCGGCAAAAGTTATACACGCGGCAAGTTTATCGCGCACAATACTCCGGAGGGGTAGATTCCTGCGCGACAGATGAAACTGCTCGACCGCCCGGGCCGCTGGCTCATCATCCTGCCGCCGCTGCTGTTCCTGCTGATCTTCTTCCTCATTCCGTTCGCGTTCGCGTTCAAGATCAGCTTCGCCGATGCCGCACCGCACGTACCGCCGTTCACCGACGTCTTTACCCGAAGCGCCGACCATCATCTGCATCTGCAGATCAGCTTGGCCAACTACCAGTACCTGTTCACCGACGATGTGTACGGCGTCGCCTACCTGTATTCGCTCAAGACCGCGTTTTTCTCGACGCTGATCTGCCTGGCCCTGGGCTATCCGATGGCCTATGCGATTGCCCGCGCCTCCAAGGCGACGCAGAACATCCTGCTGCTAATCATTATTCTGCCGTTCTGGACGTCGTTTCTGCTGCGTGTGTACGCGCTCGAAGGCATCATCCGCGACAACGGTCTGCTGAACACCGTGCTGCTGCACCTGGGGTTGATCCACGAGCCGCTGCGCATCATGCGCACCACGCTGGCGGTCTACCTCGGCATCATCTATTCATATCTGCCCTTCATGGTACTGCCGCTGTTCGCGACGCTGGAGAAGCTCGACCGATCGCTGCTGGAAGCCGCGGCCGACCTGGGCAGTCCGCCATGGAAGGTGTTCCTGGATATCACGCTGCCGCTGTCAATCCCGGGCGTCATCGCCGGCTCGATGCTGGTGTTCATTCCAGCGGTCGGGGAATTCGTGATTCCCTCGCTGCTCGGCGGGCCGGATAACCTGATGATCGGGCGGGTGCTGTGGGACGAGTTCTTCGGCAATCACGACTGGCCGGTTGCCGCCGCGGTGGCCATCGCCTTTCTGCTGTTGCTGGCCGGACCGATCGCGATCTATCAGTACTACAACGTCAAGCAGCTCGAAGCCTGACGCCCCGCCCATGGAACAGCGCTATTCGCCGTTGCTGCTGACCGTGCTGTGCGCTGGCATTGCGATTTTGTACTTGCCGATCCTGGTGCTGATCGCGTTCTCGTTCAACGCCTCGCCGCTGGTCAACGTCTGGGGCGGATTCTCCACCGCCTGGTACCTGCAGCTGCTGCACGACCGGCAGTTGCTGCAGGCTGCGCTGCTGTCGCTGGAGGTCGCCTTCACTGCCTCGAGCGTGGCGGTGGTGCTCGGCACCATGACCGCGGTCGCGCTGGTACGATTTTCTAAGTTCCGCGGACGGCTGCTGCTGACCGGCATGGTGAATGCGCCATTGGTGATGCCCGAAATCATCACCGGCATCACCCAGCTGCTGCTGTTCGTGTCGATGTTTCAGCTGTTTTCGTGGCCCCACCGGGGATTCACCACCATCGTCATTTCCCACGTGGCCTTCTGCTGCGCCTACGTTACGATTACGGTGCAGTCACGGCTGCAGAGCGCCGACCGCTCGCTCGAGGAGGCGGCAATGGATCTGGGATCGGGACCAGCTCGGGCCTTCATCGAGATCACGCTGCCGATCCTGGCACCGGCGATCCTGTCGAGCTGGCTGCTGAGTTTTACGCTGTCGCTGGACGATCTGGTCATCTCCAGCTTCGTGTCCGGACCGGGCGCCAGCACGCTGCCGATGGTCATCTTCTCCAAGGTCAAGCTGGGAGTCAGCCCCGACGTCAATGCCCTCGCAAGCCTGATCATCGGTGCGGTGGGCGTTGGCGTGATCATCGCCGGCTACCTGATGCGGCGCGCTGACCAGCGGCGCGCGCTCGAGATGCAGCTGGCCGAACGCTGACGGCCCGGCGACTCGCTACGCCTGTCCTTGCGCCAGGTAGCGCGGATCGTGCGCCGCTCGCCCAAAGATGCGGCGCACCAGCGGCTCGAACGCTTCCAGCGGCCTGTTCGGATAATCCGGATCGAATGATACCTGGTCCCAGCGCTCGCAGAACGCGGCGCAGGCGCCATACCACGGGTGTGCGCGGAAGCGTTCGCGCGCATTGCGATCGCCGCCCAGATGGTGCACGTAGTAGTAATTCTGGAACAGTCCGTGCTGTTCAACGATCCAGGCGACCTCCTCGCGCACATACGGCCGGATCACCGCGGCGGCGAACTCCGCGTGGTTGTAGGGAGCCAGCTCATCCCCTATGTCGTGAATCAGGGCTGCCAGGACTAACTCGTCATCGGCCCCGTCGACGGAGGCCCGCGTGGCAGCCTGCAACGAATGTCCCAATCGGCTCACCGGGTAACCTTCCAGCGAATGGTCCAGATGGCGAAGCGACTCCAGGATGCGCTCCGCCAGCCCCAGAGCGTAGCGGCGCTCGGACCGATCCAAGAGCAGGTAGTCCTCGCGCGTTCCATCCTGCATCCGCCGAAAGCTCACCATCTCGGTCATACTGCGAACTCCTGCGATCCAGCCGCGCGGCGCCGCAACACCCGAAAGCGGCTGCGCGGTCCGTCCAAGTCGATGTAACAGCCCTGCAAGTGGCGCAGCCCCTCGGTCGGATCGAAGCCGGTGCGCCCGTGCAGCAGGCGCCGATTATCCATCATCAGCAGCTCGCCCGGCTGTAGCAGAAAGCGGATCTCGAACTCCGGCGAGCGCAACAGATGATCAAAGGCACGACGCGCGCGGTAGTAGGCATCCAGCGTCTCGGGCGGCAGCAGCGGCACGAAATCCAGCCGCGGGCTGAAGTGGATCGCCTGCACGCGGCCGCTGACATCCAGCTCGATCGGCGCGGCACTGGCCACCAACTCGGTGTCGGCGTCGCGGTAGCGAAATCGCACCGCCGTGTGAGCGAGCACGCGAAACGCCTCGGGGTCACGATCACGCAGATCCGCGGCGGCGGCAAAACCATCAACCAGCGTCGACAAGCCGCCGGAAGTCTCGTTGACCAGGCAGTGCAGCAGCTGCACCCCCGGCACCGGCCAGCGGTAGGGATTATCGGTGTGCGCATCCAGCGGCAACGCGGTGTAGGCCAGATCGCTGGCCTCCGGCGTCGAGCGAACCTCGAACAGTTCTCCAAAGTTGGTCACTCGTACGAAACCGAAGGTCACGGCCACGCGCAGTATCGACCGCGGTTTGGTCGGCACGTGCGCGAAGATCACGAATCCAAGCTCCAGAAACCGCGTGAGCCAATCGCGAAGCTCCGCCTCCGACGGCCGCTCGCTCCAGCGCACTGGCGCATCGATTGGCAGATGCGCATCCCAGAGTTTCGCCGCCGGCAGATCATGGTCACCGGGCGCCAATTGCGCCTCGGTCAGCACGGCGCCTTCCCAGATGTCACTTTCATGGCCGTCACTGAAGCACAGCCGGAAGCGCCCCGGCTCGGCTTGCCGCACTCCGGTGAGTACCAGCTGCGGATCGAAATCCGACGGATCCTGCAGCCGCTGACCGGTGCGAAGGTCGAAGTTGGCGGCGTCCTGACAACGCTCGCGCAGCCACAGCGCATGCAAGGCATGCCGCCGACCGTCAGCGTACTCGATCGAGAGCTGATCGGCCGCGGTGATCAGCAATCGGGCGCACTCGACATGCGTGGTCAACGGCATCACCGTGCGGTCTTGATCCGGGTCCAGGTGCGCGTGCGAATGCGCTCCAGCGCAGGACTGACTTCCGCGGACGCGTACAGTCGGGCTTCGATCGCCGGGGTCGGATAGATCGTCGGGTCCTTGAGAATTTCGGGGTCAACGTACGGCGTGGCCGCCAGATTGTCGTTGGCGTAATGAATCTCGTTGGTGATCTCGGCGATGATTTTTGGCTCGAGGATGAAATTCAGGAACGCGTGGGCCGCTTTCGGGTGCGGCGCATCGGCCGGAATCAGCAGCGCATCGTAGGAGCCGTTGGCGCCCTCCTTCGGCACTGTGAACGCCAGGTTCACGTCGACACCCGCCGCCTTGGCGCGCGCCCGTGCCGTCGCATAGTCCCCGGACCAGGACATCGACAGGCAGAACTCCCGGTTACCCAGGCCGTTCATGTACTCGGTGGAATCGAACGCCCGGATGTACGGCCGCACCGTTAGCAGCAATTGCTCAGCCCGCTTGTAGTCAACCGGATTGGTGGAGTTCGGATCCAGGTGCAGGTAGTTGAGCGCCAGTTGCAGTACGTCTTCGGCCTGATCCAGGAACGACACGCCACAGTCGGCAAAGTGCGCGATGATCTCCGGCTTGAAGATCATGTCGAGACTATCCACCGGGGCGTTGGGCATACGCGCGCGGATCATGTCGACGTTGTAGGCAAAGCCATTGACATGACGCAGGTAGGGCATCGCATATTGATTGCCGGGGTCGGCGCTCGCCTCGACCGCCAGCACGTGCGGATCCAGATTGTTCCAGTTCGGCAGCTGGCTGCGGTCGAGCTTCTGATAAATTCCGGCCTTGATCTGGCGACTGAAGAAGTCGGTCGAGGTGCTTACCACGTCGTAGCCGGAGTCTCCCGCCATCATCTTCGCTTCCAGCGTTTCGTCGGCGTCGTAGGTGTCGTACACGACCCGGATGCCGGTCGCGCGCTCGAATTTCGCCAGCGTATCCTTGCCGATATAGTCCGCCCAGTTGTAGACGTTCACCACGTGTTGGTCGGCGCCCGCCTGGCCGGAGCCGCAGCCACCGGTAACGATTAACGCCCCCGAAAGCACCGCGAGGCGCGCTACATTGCGCCCGCCGTGCGCCATCGCCTAGAGCCTCACCATCACATGCCGCGGAATGCTGTAGTCTTCGAGTGCATACACCGACAGGTCCTTGCCGTAGCCGGAGCGCTTGAAGCCGCCGTGCGGCATCTCGCTCACGCCAGCGAAGTGGGTGTTGATCCAGGTGCAGCCGTATTGCAGGCGGGCCGCGACCTGCATCGCCCGTGAAATATCGCGCGTCCACACCGAAGAGGCCAGGCCGTATTCGGAATCGTTGGCCCAGCGAATCGCCTCGTCCACGTCGCTGAAGCGCGTGACCGACACCACCGGCCCGAACACCTCGCTTTGAACGATCTCATCTGCCTGGCGCGCGCCTGCCACGACCGTGGGTTCGTAGAAAAACCCGTCGCCGGCGCGAAGCTTGCCACCGGTGGTGACCCGAATGTGGGATTGCGCGGCCGCGCGCGTGACGAACGCGGCGACGCGCTCGCGTTGCCCCTGAGAGATCAGCGGTCCCATCTCGACCTCGGCTTCCTGCTGACGGCCTACCTTGATGGCGCTGACCGCGGCGGTCAGGTCAGCGACCAAGCGCTCGTAGATGCTCGAACCGACATACATGCGGCAAGCCGCGGTGCAATCCTGACCGGCGTTGTAGTAGCCGAAGCTGCGAATTCCGGACACCACCTCGTTGACATCGGCATCGTCGAATACGATGACCGGTGCCTTGCCGCCCAGCTCCAGGTGGGTGCGCTTGAGATTGCCGGCGGCCGCCGCCAGGACCTTTTGCCCGGTGGCGACCGAACCGGTCAGTGATACCATCCGCACGCGTGGGTGCGTCACCAGTGTGCTGCCTACTGGATCGCCTCGACCACAGATCACATTGACGACGCCCGGCGGCAGCACCTCGGCCAACAGCTCCGCGAGCATCAGTGTCGTCAGCGGGGTCAGCTCGGACGGCTTGATCACGACGGTGTTGCCGGCCGCGATCGCCGGTCCAAGCTTCCAGGCCGCCATCATCAGCGGATAGTTCCATGGTGCGATCGATCCGACGACGCCAACCGGATCGCGGCGCACGAAGCTGGTGTGTCCAGGCAGGTATTCGGCGGCCACCTGGCCGTGCTGCGTGCGCACCGCGCCGGCGAAGAAGCGGAACACGTCCGATATCGCCGGCAGCTCGTCGTTGAGCGCCGCATTGAGCGGTTTTCCGGTATTGCGCGATTCCAGCGCGGCGTAGTCCTGCGCCTGCGCGTCGATGCGATCGGCGATGCGCAGCAGCAACGCGGCGCGATCCTTGGGGGCGGTTTGTGCCCAACCCTCGAACGCCCGCTCCGCCGCCGCTACCGCGGCATTCACCTGCTCTACGCTCGCAGCCGGCACGTTGGCAATGACCGCGCCGGTGGCCGCATCACGCGCCGCATCCGCGCTCGCCTCGCCCGTGACCAGACGACCGCCGATCAACATCTGGGTTTGCATCGATACCTCCCCACGACTTGCCGCAGTGTCGCGCATTATTATATTATTGACTTCATAATATTTACCACCGCGGGCATAAAGCCGTGAATCACGACGTCTTCATCACCTGCGCCGTCACTGGCGACGATACCAACGTGACCAAGAGCCCGCATTGCCCGATCACCCCGGAGCAGATCGCCAACTCGGCAATCGATGCGGCGCGGGCTGGCGCGGCAATCGTGCACATCCACGTTCGCGATCCAGACACCGGGCTGTTCAGCATGGAGACCCGCCATTATCGCGAGGTGGTGAAGCGCATCCGGGAGAGCAAGGTCGACGTCATCATCAACCTAACCTGCGGCATGGGCGGCTATATCTGCGTCGGCGACCAGGGCCTGGCCGACACCCCTGCCCCGGGCTCGGATTTCTGCAGCCAGGAGCAGCGCATGCGCCACGTGATCGATTTGTGCCAGGAAGCATTGTATCGACCCGACATCGCCACACTCGACTGCGGCAGCCTGAACTTCGGCGAGGGCAATCGCGCCTATGTATCGACCCCGAATTATCTGCGGCGGGGGGCCCAGATTCTGCGCGACCTGAAGGTTAAACCCGAACTGGAAGTGTTCGACACCGGCAACCTTTGGTTCGTGAAGCAGCTGATCAAGGAGAGTCTGTTGCCGCCGCCGACCCTGATCCAGCTGTGCACCGGAATTCCTTATGGCGCGCCCGCCGACGTCGGACACCTGCTGGCCATGGTCAATTCGCTGCCGCCGGACTGCGTATTCAGCAGCTTCGCGATCAGTCGCATGCAGATGCCGTGGGTGGCGCAGTCGGTGCTTATGGGCGGCAACGTGCGCGTCGGTCTGGAGGACAATCTGTATCTATCGCGCGGGGTGTACGCCAGTAATGCGCAGTTGGTCGAGCGTGCCCGCAGTATCATCGAGGCGATGGGGGCTCGCATTCTCACTCCGGCGCAGACCCGCGAACGCCTGCAGCTGCACTAAGTGCGCCGCTCGTGAGCGCCTCAGCGAGCCCGCTCTATCGCACCGCGATCGCGGCGGCGTGGATCGACTTCAACGGCCACCTGCGCGATGCCTACTACGGCCTCATCCTGAGCTACGCGGCCGACGCACTGATGGATCAAATAGGTATGGATGCGGCCTACCGCGCCGCAACTCACAACACCCTCTACACCGTTGAGTTGCACCTGCATTTCCTGAGCGAGGTCCATGCGAGCGACCAGGTGCTGGTGAACGCGCACATTCTTGGCGTCGACCGCAAGCGCATTCACGCCGGCTTCGACCTGCACTGCGAGGGCCGGACTGAGCCGGCTGCCACTGCCGAATTCATGCTGCTGCACGTCCATCAGGGGACGACGGTATCGGCGTGCGAGTTCGCGCCCGAAGTCGCCGCCGCGATCGAACGAATGCGATCGCAGCCCGGCGCTGCGTCCTGGGCCGGTCCCGGCTCGCGGCGTCTGGAATTGCGCGGTCGCTAGATGCTGGCGCCCGACCTTACGCGTCTGCTCGCGCCCCGAAGCGTCGCCATGATCGGCGGTGCCTGGGCTGACGCGGCGATCGCCGCCACCCGCGCCATGGGGTATCAAGGTGAACTCTGGCGCGTGCATCCGCTGCGAGCATCGTCAGCCGACACGCGCTACTTTCGTTCGGTCGACGAGTTGCCGGCCAGCCCAGATGCCGCCTTCGTTGCCGCCCCTAATCGCGAGGTGCCTGCCATCGCCGCCGCGCTGGCGCGTCGCCGCGCCGGTGGCTTTGTCTGCTTCGCTTCCGGGTTCTCCGAGACTGCGACCGACGAAGGCCAGCGGCTCACGCGCGATCTGAGCCTCGCCGCTGGCGACTTGCCCTTTCTCGGGCCCAACTGCTACGGCTACATCAACTTCTTCGACGGCGCGGCGCTGTGGCCCGACCAGGTTGTCGGTGGGCGGCGGGATCGTGGGGTCGCGCTGATCTGCCAAAGCGGCACGATCGCCCTGAATCTGCTGTTCAACGGTCGGTCGCTGCCGATTGGCTATGTGCTTACGGTCGGCAATCAGACACGCCTTACGGTTGCGGATCTGATCGAGCGGCTGAGCAGCGATGAGCGCATCAGCGCATTTGGACTATACGTGGAGGGGGTCGGTGATGGCGCGCGTTTTCTGCGCGCCATCGAACAGGCACGCGCGGCTGGCAAGCCGGTCGCGCTGGTCAAGGCCGGGCGTTCCGAGGCCGCGGCGCGCACCGCGCACAGCCATACCGGTGCGCTCGCCGGCGCCGACGTTGTATTCGACGCGCTCTGCCGGCAGGCGGGCATCGCCCGCTGTGAGTCGTTAGCCACGCTGTGCGAGACACTAAAGATATTCCATGGCGGTGGCCCGCTGCGCGGGCGGCGCGTTCTGGTGATGGGTGCCTCAGGCGGCGATATGGCGATGAGCGCCGATTGCAGCCGCGCGCTTGGCCTCGAGTTCGCGCCGCTGCCGGATGCCTGCAGCACGCAACTGCGTCAGATCCTGGGGGAGCGCGTTTCGATCGCCAATCCGTTCGACTTTCATACGCACGTATGGTTCGACCGCCCGGCCATGCGCTCCATGTTTTCGACTGTGCAGCGCGCCGGCTACGATGCGGTCGCATTCATGGTGGACTGTCCGCCGGCGCCGCCGGCCGACCCGGCTGCGTACCTCGCGGCGATCGAAGAGTTCGCCGCGGCGCTGCCCGGCGCCCCAACCCGTGGCGCCGTGATTTCTTCGTTGCCGGAGTCGATGGCGCCGCAGACGCGCGAGCACTGCCTGGCGGACGGCATCGCCCCACTGCAGGGACAACGCGAGGCGCTCGAGTCGCTGGCGTTGGCCGCTGCCGTTGGCGAGGTCTGGGCAACGGACCAACGGCTGCAGCTTCGAATTCCTCGGGGCCCGTGCGCCCGCTCCCCGCGCACGCTTTCTGAGAGCGAGGCCAAGGCCGCTCTGATGCACTATGGCGTACCCGTCCCGCGCTCGCAGATTGTGCGCGCGGATGGCTCGGTCGATTTGGCCGACGCGGTGGTCGCAGCCGCCGGCGTGATCGGTTACCCGGTGGTGCTCAAATCGGCTGGCGGCGGTCTGGAGCACAAGTCCGACGTCGGCGGTGTCATCGTCGATGTGCGCTCCAGCGCGGAGGCCGCCGCCGCAGCGCGCCGGCTCGCTATACTCTCGCCGGTGGTATTGGTGGAGCAGATGGTGCTCGACGGCGTCGCCGAGGTACTCATCGGCATGAGCGTCGATCCGCAATTCGGACAGATCCTGGTGCTCGGATCCGGCGGTGTGCTGACCGAGCTGCTGCGCGACAGCGTCACACTGCTGCCGCCGTTCACGCCGACGGATATCGAGCGGGCGCTGATGGAACTGACCGTAGGTTTCGTGCTGCGCGGCTACCGTGGCCGCCCAGCCGGGGACATCGCCGCGCTGGTCGAGACGGCGCTGGCCTGCAGCCGTTACGCCGAGGCCAACCTCGAGCAATTGATTGAACTCGACATGAATCCAGTGATCGTTAGGCCGCAAGGTCAGGGCGTGATGGCGGTCGATGCGCTGATTCGCGTGCTGCAACAGGAGCATGTCCATGTCTGACGGAATTACCACGGCGAGCGACGGAGCGGTTCTGCAGGTCACCATCGATCGCCCCAAGGCCAACGCCATAAACCTCGCGGCCAGCCGGCGCCTGAACGAGGTATTCGAAGCCTTTCGAGATGATCCAGCGCAGCGCATCGCGATCATTACCGGTGCTGGCGATCGATTCTTCTCTGCCGGCTGGGATCTGAAGGGTGCCGCGGCCGGCGAACAGTCCGACGAGGATTGGGGCGCCGGGGGATTCGGCGGTCTCAACCATCCGCGCAATCTGGACAAACCGATCATCGCCGCCGTCAACGGCATCGCCTGCGGCGGCGGTTTCGAGATCGTGCTGGGGACCGACATCATCGTCATGGAAGAGCACGCGCGCCTTGCGCTGCCTGAGATCAACGTGGGCGTGCTACCCGATGCCGGCACCATTAAGCTGCGCCGGCGCATTCCCTACCACATCGCTGTCGAGTTTCTGATGACCGGTCGCTGGATGGATGCGGCTGAAGCCAAGCACTGGGGACTGGCGAATCATGTCGTGCCCCAGGGACAAGGCCTGGCGAAGGCGAGCGAGATTGCTCGCCAGCTGGCCGCCGGCCCGCCGTTGCTTTTCCCGGCAATCAAGCAGCTACTGCGGCACTCGGAAATGGTCGCGGAGCACCAAGCCTTCGCGCTGCACGATAGCCTGCACGCCGTGCAGCAGGTAATACGTTCCGAGGATCTGAAGGAAGGAGCGCGCGCCTTCAGCGAAAAGCGACCGCCAGTCTGGAAGGGTAAATAGCGCTTCCGGCACGCTGGCCGATCGAGGATAATCCGCGGCCACGGTTCAATCCGGTCGTGAGCGGAGTCGTCAGGATGAGAATGCAACGGTTGTGCGAAGGCTTGATGCTGCTCTGCGTCGCGGCAGGTGCGTACGGCGGCGACTACCCGGCCATCAAGGAAGGTCTCTGGACCACCACCACCACCTTGAGCGGTGGCAACCATCCGCCCCAGACTGGGAAGATGTGCAACAGCACGACGATCATGCAGCAGGTAATTGACCGGCAGAAAAAACCCGACCAGCCTTGCCGCATCGTCAATATGACTCATAGCGGCTCGGTCTACACGCAGCAGACCGAGTGCCTGGTCGATGGCACGGTAAAGAAGAGCACCAGCATCACGACCTTCACGGGTGATACGCTGGTGCACACCGAGATTCGTCACGAAGGTGGTGCGCTCACGGTTGTCAGCGACAGCAAGTATCTGGGTAGCTGCCCTGCCGGCATGCAACCCGGTGACTACGTCGGTGACGATGGCATGAAACTCAACGTGCTACATCCGGAGAATGCCCCGACTTCTTCGGACAAGAAACCCTGATTCAGGGGCGGTTCAGCAGTGCTTGATTAGCTTCGACTCCAACGATTCATCCTGCCGCGGGCAGGGGCGAAACGAGTGGAGGATCAAGGCGATGTCAACCACATCAACTGCGCAGGCGCTGCAGGTTCTCGCGCGCGAGCGCATTCAGGAGGGCAGTCTGCCGTGCCCGCACCACTATCGGACCTGGGGCGGCCGCGGCAATGGCCGGCCATGCGCGCTGTGCGATGCCGCGATCGGCCGTGATCAGGTGGAATACGAGATTGAAGCGCCCGCCGATGACGGACTGCGGCTCTACCACTTCCACATCCTGTGCCATAACGCCTGGCAATACGAGTGTTCACAGAGCAGCTTAAACCCGAACCTAGTACCCGCCTGAAGCGGCAGGGGCACCGGGGTCGTTCAACCTCCCAGCGGCCGTAGCAGCGAGCGCGAGATGATGTGCCGCTGCACCTCGCTGGTCCCGTCCCAGATTCTCTCGATTCGCGCGTCGCGCCAGATGCGCTCCAGCGGCATCTCCGTCATCAGTCCCATGCCACCGTGGATCTGCAGAGCCTCATCGGCCACCATCGCCAGCATCTCGGTCGCCTTGAGCTTGGCGATCGCCATGTCCATGTCTGTCGCAGACTTTTGATCCAGCTTCCACGCCGCCTCCAGGGTCAGAAGCTCGGCCGCGCGCAACTCGAGCGCCATGTCGGCCAGCTTGAATGCCACGCCCTGGAACTTGCCGATCTGCTGACCGAACTGGACGCGATCAACCGCCCACTGCTTGGCATGCTCGAGCGCGCGCTCGGCACGACCTAGACAGTTCGCGGCCACCTGCAGCCGCGTGGCGCCGAGCCAGGTGTTCGCGACCTCCAGTCCCTGATGCACGCTGCCCAGCACTGCCGATGGAGGCACGCGGCAATCGTTGAATTGCAGGATGCTGTTGTTGTAGCCGCGGTGCGAGACGCTCTGATAGCCGGGCCGAACCTCGAAGCCTGGCGTGCCAACATCGACCAGAAACGCCGTCATCAGTTTGCGCTTGCCGCGCGGCGTGTCCTCCTCGCCGGTGACCGCAAACACAATGACGAAGTCGGCGTGATCGGCATGGCTGATGAAGTGCTTGGTGCCGTTGATGATGAAGTCACCGTCGCGCTGTACCGCACTGGTTTTCATGCTGCGCATGTCCGACCCGGCGCCCGGCTCCGATATCCCGAGACATTCGCTGCGCTCACCGCGCACAGCCGGCAGCAGGTAGCGCTCGCGCTGCGCGTCTTCGCAGGCAAGCAGGATGTTCGATGGGCGCGCCACACAGGCGTAATGCAGCACGTAGCTGGCGCGACCGAGCTCCTTCTCGTAGAGCACCCAGGTGACACCGTCGAGCCCGGCGCCGCCCACCTCGGTGGGCATATTGGCGGCGTACAGCCCGGCTTCGATGGCCTTTGCCTTGAGCTCGCGCAGCAGCTCCGGGCGTAGCACGCCGGTACGTTCGATTTCCGCCTCGTGCGGATAGAGCTCATTCTCGACGAATTCTCGCGTCGATTTGACGATGAGCTGCTGTTCTTCGGTCAGTGCGAAATCCATCGTCGTGCTCCCTTCACGCCGCCGAAGGACCCGATGCCGAAGTCTTCGCAGACTTCCTCAGTCTGTCGCCGCTGGCAGCCACGCTAGCAGCGCCGGCGCGCAGTAACTGCAAGTGCAGGCGCAGCTGCTCGATCTGCTTGTCGGCCGGCCAGCTGCTCTGGCTGACGACGGCCCCCGCGGTGAGTCCGTTGATGAAAGTCGCGATCGACCGCAGCACACGATCGCGCGTAGCGGGCAACCATTGCTCCCACTCAGGCCAGGCACGGGCCAGGCAGCGCTCGAACAGCCGCATGTATTCACGATGCACCCAGGCATTGATGCGCCGCAGGCGCTTGTCGGCCGACACCTGGCCCCAAAATGCAATCCAGAATGCGCATTCGGTGTAGCGCTGGTCATCCACCGGCAGCGACTCGCTCAGCAACTGCAGCAGATCGGGCCGGGCCTGCCCGGCGGCGCGCGTCAGGCGCTCGTCGATGCGCCGCAGGATCAGCCGCAAGGCAGCGATGATGATGTCCTGCTTGGTATCGAAATAATGCGCCACCATGCCCGTGGTGTAACCGGCCTCGCGCGCGATCCGCACCACCGTGGCCTGATCGAAGCCGTAGTCGGCTACCACGCGGCAGGCGACCAGCGCGATCTCGTCGCGGCGCTGATCGTGATCGACGATCTTGGGCATGACTGCGATCTCAGTGCCGGGAAAGGCTCAGCTGGTGGCCGGAGGACGCCGCATCGTCGATGGCAGCGTGCGCGGCGCGGAACTGTTCCAGTCGAGAATGCACCGCGCTATCCATCGGCGCGGCCTTGGCCGCGGTGCTGTTAACGTGCAGGTACACCTGCTCAGCGGTGGCCAGGCGTCGGTCGTCGCGTCGCCGATACAGGCAGTGCAGTAGATGTACGCGCTTGTCATCCAGCCCCAGGATCTGAGTAGTCACATACAGCGGCTCCATCGCCGCGGCTTCCGCCAGGTGGCGTACGTGGGTCTCGACCGTGTAAAGCGCGCGGCCGGAAGTCCGATACGCGTCATCGACGCCCACGGCGCGCAGCAGCGCATCGGTCGCATCGCCGAATACCTGCAGGTAGCGCGAGTCGGTCATATGGCCGTTGTAATCGACCCACTCCGGGCGCACGTAGGTGTCGATCAGCCGCAATGGCTTACCACGCTCGATCGCGCCGGCGCCGTTCATCGCGTTGCGCGCCGCCGCGCCGTTGTCGCGATACAGGCGCTCCTCGAGGGCGCGCAAGGTCGCTCCGGCGCCAATATTGAATTGCCGCAGGACCTGCTGGATCGCCACCAGATAATCATCGCGCAGGCGCTCCAGCTCGCGGATCGAACGGCCGTTCGCCTGCGTCTGGGTGCCCTCGACCATGCGGTCGATCAGCTGCTCGGTCAGCTCAGGTGCCTCAAGCTTGGTCCAGGGCCACTTCAGGCACGGTCCGAATTGCCGCAGCATGTGGCGCATGCCGCTCTCGCCGCCGGCAAGGTGATAGATCAGGTTGGTCCCCATAGCCGCCCAGCGCAGCCCCGGACCATAGACGATGGAATCGTCCAGTTCGCCGGTGCTGGCGACGCCCTCGCTCACCAGATGCAGGATCTCGCGCCATAGCGCCTCCTGCAGGCGATCGGTCAGATGTCCGGGAATCTCCCGGCGCACGCGGAGCGCGTGCATGCCGATGTAGCGATAGAACTCGGCGGCCGCCGTTAGCGCCTGTTCCGAAGTGCGGCTACCACCGACCAGTTCGACCAGCGGCAGCAGGTATACCGGATTGAACGGGTGCGCAACCAGGAAGCGCTCCGGATGCTGCATATCACGCTGCAGGTCGGAAG
>DASXYW010000109.1:0-23840 GCA_036502265.1 Steroidobacteraceae bacterium
ATCGGCATCGACGGCCGGCCGCGCGTCATGGGGTTGAAGGAGCTGCTGACCGAGTGGCTGGAGTTCCGCACTCACACCGTGCGCCGCCGCCTGCAGCACCGGCTCGACAAGGTCGCGCGGCGGCTGCACATCCTCGACGGTCTGGCGATCGCCTACCTGAACCTCGACGAGGTGATCCGCATCATCCGCCGCGAGGATGAGCCCAAGCCAGTGCTGATCAAGCGCTTCAAGCTCTCGGACGAGCAGGCCGAGGCGATCCTGGAGACCAAGCTGCGTCACCTGGCCAAGCTCGAGGAGATGAAGATCCGCGACGAGCAGCGCGAACTGAAAGAGGAGCGCGCCCGGATCGAGGAGATTCTGGGCAGCAAGGCCAAGCTCAAGAAGCTGCTGCGCGCCGAGATCACCGAGGATGCCGAGGAGTTCGGTGACGAGCGGCGCACCCGCATGGTGGAGCGCGCCGCCGCGCAGGCGATCGACGAGAGCGAGCTGCTCGCGAACGAGCCGGTCAGCGTGGTGCTGTCGACCGGCGGCTGGATCCGCTCGGCCAAGGGCCATGAGATCGACCCGCGCAGTCTGTCGTACAAGACCGGCGATGCGTTTCAGGCGGCGGCCCGTGGCCGCAGCACCCAGCTGGCGGTATTCATCGACAGCACCGGTCGTGCCTATAGCCTGCCGGCCCATAGCCTGCCTTCGGCGCGCGGCCAGGGCGAGCCGCTGTCCGGACGGCTCGATCCGCCCGATGGCGCGCGCTTCGCCGGCGTACTGCTGGGCGAGCCGGACGAACTGTGGCTGCTGGTCACCGATGCCGGTTACGGCTTCAGCGTACGGCTCAAGGAGCTGCACTCGCGCAATCGCGCCGGCAAGGCGGTGCTCAAGCTGACGCCCGGCGCGCTGGTGCTGCCGCCGGTCGCGATCCCGCTGACGACGGTGCCGGCGGCGGACGCTGCCGAGGGCGCGCCGTTGCCGCCGGCCGCGGACGCGCGGGTCGCGCTGGTCAATTCGGAAGGCCGGCTGCTGCTGCTGGCGGCCAGCGAGGTACCGGAGCTGCCGCGCGGCAAGGGCAACAAGCTGTTCGGCATTCCAACCCGGAAAGCCGAGTCGCGCGAGGAGACGCTGGCGGCCGTGACGCTGCTATCGGGCACGCAGTCACTGCTGGTGTCCTCCGGCGAGCGTCAGATGACACTGAAGGCAGCGGATCTGAAGGATTACCTGGGCGAGCGCGCGCAGCGCGGCGCCCTGCTACCACGCGGCTGGCGCACGGTCGAGTCGATCCAGCCGGCCGCGTGAGCGCGCCGTCCGATCCGCTCGTGCATGAGGCCGCGCAGATCGGCTTCTCGCGCGAAGCGGCCACCTACAGCCGCGGCCGCCCGGGCTATCCGCCCGAGCTGCTCGGCTGGCTGCGAGAGAGCCTGAAGCTGCGAGCCGGAGGGCGCGCGCTGGATCTGGGTGCCGGCACCGGCAAATTCACCCCGCTGCTGCGGGCTACGGACGCCAGCGTCGTGGCGATTGAGCCGGTGGCGGCCATGCGCGAGCAGCTGCAGGCCAGCCTACCCGAGGTCCGCGTGTTGGCCGGCAGCGCGCAGTCGCTGCCGCTGGCGGATGCATCGCTGGATGCGGTGGTGTGCGCTCAGGCATTTCACTGGTTCGCCGTCCCCAAAGCACTGCATGAAATCGCTCGCGTGCTCAAGCCGGACGGCAAGCTGGGTCTGGTGTGGAACGTGCGCGACGAATCGGTCGACTGGGTGGCCGCGATCACTCGCATCATCACGCCGTTCGAGGCCGGCACGCCGCGTTATCACAGCGGCCAGTGGCGGACGCTGTTTCCAGGCGAGCTGTTCGGCCCATTGCAGGAGACCGCGCTGCCCTTCGAGCATGTCGGCAGCCCGACGCAGGTGATTTTGGAGCGCATCGGCTCGGTCAGCTTCATCGCCGCGCTTCAGGGTGCGCAGCGCGATCGGGTGACGGCCGAACTTCAGGAATTGATCGCCACACACCCGCAACTGGCCGGTCGCGCCAGGATCGGATTCCCCTATGTGACCCGCGCCTACATGAGTACCCGCAACGCCGCCTCCGCCGGCGCGTCGTCGATCTGACTGCGGCTGCGACGCGCGGGAGGGGCCCCAAAAAAAATGCGCCAGCCCGGTTGGACTGGCGCGTCGAGGGTTTGAGGTTGATCGGTCGCGTTACTGGACGACGATCGACTGCGGACCACCGCCACTGGAGACGCAGGGCACCGCCAGGTTGACCGCCGTCAGCACGCCGGTCCCGGCGGTGATCTTGAAGACCGAGATCGTGCCGGCATCGCCGTTGGCCACATACAGGTATTGACCGGACGGGTCGACCGCCACGGCGGTCGGCGTGTTGGGCGAGGCCGTGCCGCTGGCCGTGAACGGCGAGCCCGCGACCGCCGTCAGGCTACCGTCGACGGCACTGATCGTGAAGGCCGCGACCTTGCCGGTACCGCTGTTGGCCACGAAGAGGAACGAGCCGGTCGGGTCGATTGCTGCGCCCGTGGGCGCGCCATTCCCGGCACCGGTGCTGACGCCAATGCCGTGCGCCGTGAGCGAGCCACTGCCCGCGTTATAGGTGAATCGTTGCACTGTGTTGGCGATGTTGTCGGTGATGTACAGGTATGTGCCGGTGGGATCCACGACGATCGCATACGGATTGGTTATGGCGCCGCTATAGCCGGGCACCGACAACATGCCGGCCGTGAGGGTGAATTCTCCGATCGAGCCGTCATTGCCGTTGGGCGCCCACACGAACTTGTTGGTGGTATCGACCGCTAGCGAGAAGGGCACGTTGCCTTCCACCTGACTGTTCAGCGCGGTCAGGATTCCGGCTGCGAGGGAGAACCCTTCCACCGTGCCGGTCGGGTTGTCATTGCTAGCGGCATACAGATACGGCCCTGCTGGATCGATCGCCAGCGCGTCCGGGCTGTTATCGATGCCACCGCTCGCGAAGGGCGATCCCACGACAGCGTCCGGGTGCAGCACGCCGTTCGCGTCAATGCCCCAGGTTGAAATGCCCGCTCCGGTCGGATGGGGGGCGGGCAGCGGCAGGCCCTGATTGGCCGAGTACAGATAGGCACCGCTCGGGTCTACCGCCAGCGCCGTCGGCCCGAAATCGGTCGCCGTTGTCAGGTACGGTGAGCCGGTAGCGGCGACCAAGGCACCCGTGGATGCCGTGATGTTGAAGGCCGCGACGCTGCCATCGGTACCGTCGAACGGATTGGCAACGAACACGTGAATGCCGACGTTCAGGCAGTTGACGGCCACCGTGACGTTGCCGCCCGCCGTTCCAGCTCCGGCAGTGACCCGGCAAAACTGCGCCGGCGTGGAGGGTTGGGTCAGGACCGTAACCGCGTAGGCTCCGCCCGCGGCCACCGTGGTGGCGAAGGCGTGCGTGCCGGCGGTGGTCACCGTTAGGTTATCGCCGCCGTTGTCCTGCAGCACCAGGCCGCTGCCGGTAAGACCGGTCACGTTGGCGCTGATCGTGTACTGCGTGACGCAGGTGACCGCGACCGTGACCGCGGCATTGGCCACTCCGCTGCCGGTGGTGACCGTGCAGCTCTGCGCCGGCGCGGTCGGCTGAACAAAAACCGTGACCGCATAGTTTCCGCCGGCGGCCACCGCGGTGGCGAAGGGGTGCATGCCATCGGTGGTCACACTCAGGTTATCCACGCCGTTGTCCTGCAGCACCAGGCCAGTGCCTGCAAGCCCACTGACGTTGGCGGTGATGGTGTACTGCGTCACGCAGGCTACCGTTACCGTCGTATTGGCATGGGCTGTGCCACTACCCGCAGTGACCGTGCAGATCTGCGCTGGCGTGCTGGGTTGGGTGAGCACCGTCACCGCGTAGGCACCGGTGACCTTGGTGGTGAACGCAAATGTTCCATCGGTGGTGATGGGCAGACTGTTACCGCCGTTGTCCTGCAGCACCAATCCGGTGCCGGTAAGTCCGCTCACGCTGGCACTGATGGTGTACATGGCCGCGCCGCTGCTGCTGGAACTGCCACTGGAGCTGCTCGAGCCGCTGCTGGACGAACTGCTCGACGAGCTGCTGGAGCTACTCGAGCTGCTGCTGGTGGCCGTACTGCTACTGCCGCCACCGCAGGCCACTACGACCATGCTGGCGCAGACTGCCAGCGCGAGTGCGCGCATGGAAGCAATGCTCAGGTGCCGCGGGAGAATGGAATACATTGATATCGCTCCGTGAAGCCGCTCTCAGCCTAGAGAGCAGCCCATGTAAAAAGGGAGAAGACCCCGTCCGTGTTCGTCGTGGTTGAAATTGACGTTACGCTAGGCCGGCATACTACTGCGACCATTATTGAGAGGCCACGCCTTTCCACGCTGTGACGTCCGTCTCACTCGCAGCAACTCCGTCGCTGATCAGTGACAGAGGTCGCGCGAGCGCCGATGAGGTTGAGCAATGGTCCCGGCTCTGCAATACGAGTCTCTAGCTGACGACCTCTTCGGCGCGATGGCAGGCGACCTGATGGGCGCCGATCGGACGCAGCGCTGGCAGTTCGCGCGCGCAGCGCTCGATGGCCAGCGGACAGCGGGTTCGAAACACGCACCCTGATGGTGCGGACAGCGGTGAAGGGATCTCACCCTCGAGCGGCGTATTCCGACGGGCTCGCGCTGCGACTGGATCCGGGATCGGAGCGGCGGCCATCAGCGCGCGTGTGTACGGATGGCGCGCGGCCTGAAACAGCGCATCGCTGGACGCGATCTCCATAATGCGGCCCAGGTACAGCACCAGCACCCGATCACAACTGAACCGGACCGCGGCAAGATCGTGCGAGATGAACAGCAACGACAGGCGCAGCCGACGCTGCAGGTCCTTGAGCAGATTGCTGATCTGGGACTTGATTGAGACGTCGAGCGCGGACAGGGGCTCATCGCACACCACCAGTTCGGGCGCGATGATCAGGGCACGGGCGATGCCGATGCGTTGCGCCTGGCCGCCGGACAGCTCGTGCGGATAGCGATGCAGATGCTCGGCGCCTAGTCCGACCGCCTGCAGCATGGCCAGTACGCGCTCGCGGCGGGCGGCGGCGAGCCGCGGCTCGAACACGCGCAGTGGCTCGGCGACGATCTCGCCAACGCTCATGCGCGGATCGAGCGCCGAGAGCGGATCCTGAAAGATCAGCTGCACATGCCGGCGCATCGCCTGCAGCGCCGCGCCGGACAGGGTGAGCAGGTCGGCGCCACGAAACTGCGCGCTACCCGATTCGGCCGGGATCAGTCGCAGCAATGCGCGGGCGATGCTCGACTTGCCGCTGCCGGATTCTCCGACGATGCCGAGGGTCTCGCCGCGCTCCAGCTCGAAGCCGACATCGTTGACCACCGGCAGGCGAGTGCGCCGGCCACGCAGCGCGATGGGGTAACTGACATTGAGCGCCCGCACGCACAACAATGGGGTGGACTTGCCAGCGCTGTCGTTCACGCCGCAGCCCCGCGCAGTCGACCCAGCGCGCCGTGGTGGTGACAGGCCTTGAGATGATGCTCGCCGACATCGAGCAGCGCTGGGGCCTGGGTCTCGCAAATCGGCAGCCGGTAGAGGCAGCGCGGAGCGAATGCGCAGCCGTCGAGCAGGTGCGCCGGATCCGGAGGCGTCCCGGAGATGCTCGGCAGCCGTAGCGGTCGCGCCGCATCGATGCGCGGGATCGATTGTTGCAACCCTTCCGTGTACGGGTGGCGCGGATGGGCGAACAGCTCGTGCACCGGAGCCTGCTCGACGATGCGGCCGGCGTACATCACCGCCACGCGGTCGGCCGCCTCGGCGATCACCCCCAGATCATGCGTCACCAGCACGATCGCGGTGCCGGTGCGCGCGCGCAACTCCTGGAACAGGCTCAGGATCTGTGCCTGTACCGTGACGTCGAGCGCCGTGCTCGGCTCGTCCGCCAGCAAAATCTCCGGCTCGGTGATCAGCGCGATCGCGATCATGACGCGCTGGCGCATGCCGCCGGAGAGCTCATGCGGGTACTGGCGCAGGCGCCGGGCCGCATCCGGTATGTGCACCGCTTCGAGCATCGCCTCGGCGCGCTGGCGGGCGGCGCGCTCGCTGATCCCGCGGTGAACACACAGCACCTCGGTGATCTGACGGCCGACGCGCAGGTACGGGTTGAGCGCGGTCATCGGATCCTGGAACACCATCGAGATGCGATCGCCGCGCACGCGATTGAGTGCCCTGGTGTCGAGCCCCAGCAACTCCTGATCGTGCAGCCGAATGCTGCCACGCACCTGGGCGCGCGTGCCGGTGAGTCCCAGGATCGAGAGCAACAGCTGGGTCTTGCCCGAGCCGGATTCCCCGACGATGCCGAGGAACTCTCCGGCCGCCACGTCCAGATCGATCGAGCGCACCGCTTCGATGCGGCCGTGGTCGGACGGATAGCTGACCGAGAGGCCGCGGATCCTCAGGGGTGGGCCGGCCATGTCAGCGCTCGCGCGGATCCAGGGCGTCGCGCAAACCGTCGCCCAGATAATTAAAGCAGTAGATGATGGCGGCGAGGAACACCGCCGGTACGATCAACAGATGCGGATGGGCCTGCATCTCCGAAGTGCCGTCCGCCACCAGGGAACCGAGTGAGGCCAGCGGCGATTGCACGCCCAGACCCAGAAAACTCAGGAACGCCTCGAACAGGATTACGGTGGGAATCGCCAGCGTGGCATATACGATCACGATCCCGATCAGGTTCGGCACGATATGCCGGGCGATCATCGCCGCGCCGCGCACCCCGGCCACGCGCGCGGCTTCGACGAATTCGCGCTGCTTGAGCGACAGCGTCTGGCCGCGCACGATGCGAGCGATGTCAAGCCACGAGACCGCGCCGATCGCCAGGAAGATCAGCCATAGCTCGCGCCCGAACAGCACCGTCAGCACGATTACGAACGGCACGAACGGTACGGAATACAGGATGTCGACCGCGCGCATCATCAGCGTGTCGGTCAGGCCGCCGGCGTAGCCGGCGATCGCGCCCCAGGCAACGCCGATCAGCACGCTGACCAAGCTGGCGGCGCCGCCGACCGCGAGCGAGATGCGGCAACCCCACATCACGCGCACCAGCAGATCGCGACCCAGCGGGTCGGTGCCGAGCCAGTGACCGCCGGCGAGCATCGGCGGGCGCGACAGCATCTGGAAGTGCGGCGTGTAGTAGTCATAGGGCGAGAGCTGCGGCCAGAGCAGGCAGGCGAGCGTGATGACCAGCAGCACAGCGGCGGCCGCCAGAGTCATGCGCTGGCAGCGCAGGCGCTGCAGCGCCTGTCGCCAGAAGCCTTCGGCGGTGCTCATTGCAGCCGCACCCGCGGGTCGATCCAGGCGTAGCACAGGTCGGCCAGCAGGTTGAAAAGGATGATGAGTGCGCCGTAGATGACCGTGATGCCGATCACCAGCGTGTAGTCGCGATTGAGAGCCGCGGTGATGAAATAGCGGCCGATGCCCGGTAGTCCGAACACGCTCTCGACCACAATCGAGCCGGTCATCAATCCTGCGATCGCCGGCCCGAGGAACGAGATCAGCGGTGTCAGGGTGGGCCTCAGGGCGTGTCGCCACACGACCAGTCGCCACGGAAGTCCCTTGGCGCGCGCGGTGCGGATGAACGGGCTGTTGAGTACCTCGATGGTGCTGGCGCGCATCATGCGCGCGATATACGCGGTGTAAGGCAGAGCCAGGGCGACGGCCGGTAGCAGCAGGTGTGAGGGCGAGCCACGCACCCAGTCGCCGGACGGCAGCCAGTGCAAGCCGATGGCGAAGATCAGGATCAGCAGCGGTGCCACCACGAACACCGGCGTGGAGATCCCGAGCACGGCGAGGGCCATGGTGCCATAGTCCCAGGGGCGGCCCCGGTGCAGCGCTGCGTTGACCCCGATCGCGCAGCCGGCCAGCAACGCGAGCACGATGGCCGTCAGACCGATGGTCGCGTCCACCGGCAGGCCCTGCGCGACGATCTCGTTTACCGAGGTGCTGCGGTACTGGTAGGAGGGGCCGAGATCGCCGCGCAGCAGATCGGCCAGGTAGCGCAGGTACTGGCGCGCGAGCGGCTCGTTCAGATGGTACTTGGCCTCGATGCTTTGCTGGATCTCCGGCAGGATGTGCTTGTCGGAGTCGAACGGCCCGCCGGGCGCGGCGTGCAGCAGCAGGAACGCTAGCGTCACGATCACCAGCAGGGTGGGAATTGCCCCGAGCAGCCGGTGAACGGTATAGCGCAGCATGACTAGCGGCGGTGATGCTCGAGCAGGTACATGTAGCGCGACAGGTTACGGTCGACGATGTTCGATTGCCAGCCGCGCAGATACGGCTTCACCAGGTGACGGGTGGCATAGTAATAGAGTGGAATGTAGGGCGCGTCGTCATCGAGAATGCGCTCCGCCTGTTCGAACAGCTGATAACGCTTGAGGTTGTCGGGCTCCTCACCAGCCGCATCGATCAGACGGTCGAACGCCGGGTTGGAGTACTGCGCATTGTTGTTGCCGTTGCCGGTATAGCGCACCTGCATGAAGTTGTACGGGTCCGGGTAATCGCCGATCCAGGCATCGAAGAAAAATGGCAGCTTGTGCAGCGTTCGATCCTGCGCCAGCACCTTGAACTCCATCTCATCGAGCGTCACCTGTGCGCCAAGCAGGCTGGTCCAGCTGGCCGTGATCGCCTCGAAGAAATGCCGCGAATCGCTGTCCTGCGACGGGATCGACAGCGCCAGGCGCAGCGGGTGCTGCTCAGAATAACCGGCCTGCCGATACAGCTTGCGCGCCAGCGCGTGGCGCTCGGCATCGCCCATGCGCTGCCAGTCCGGTATCGGCTGTTGGTAGCCGGGCAGCGGTGGCATCCAGGTGTAGGCCGGCTCATACATGCCCTGGCGCATGTAGAACACGAGTGGCTCGCGATCGAGCGCCAGCGTCAGGGCCAGTCGCAGCGGCAGATTGTCCTTGAAGGGCGGCAGCGTGACATTCATGCCTAGAAAGTAGGCGCCGAAGTACGGCGAATTGACCGCCTCATCGCCGACGATCGACTTGAGCCAGTTGCGCTGATTGGCGGCGAACGAGTCGGTCCACTCCAGATCGTCCGCCAGATAGCGCGCCGCCTGATCGGCGCGGCTCGGTAGCACGTAGTAGGTCACGCGCTGCAGGCGGACGTGTCGGGCGTCCCAGTAGCGGGGATTTTTCTCGAGCGTGATGCGGCTGCCAATAACGTTCTCGCGCAGCGTGAAGGCGCCGTTGCACACCATGTGCTCCGGCCGTACCCATTCGTCGCCGTAGCGCTGAATCGCCGGGGCGTAGACCGGATACAGATACTGCTGCGCCAACAGGTCGAGCAGATACGGCGTCGGACCGTTCAGATGCACCCGCAGCGTGCGGCTGTCGAGCGCCTCGACGCCGAGCGTCTCAGGCGGCTTGTGACCGGTGGCGATGTCGAGCGCGTTGACGATCGGCGCCAGCCCTTCGGCGTAGTTGGCCGCGGTTCTGGGATCGACCTCGCGGCGCCACGAGTAGACGAAGTCGGCCGCGGTCAGCGGTGCGCCGTTGGACCAGCGCGCATCGGGCCGCAGATGAAAGGTCCAGGTGCGCCCGTTGGCATCGCTGTCCCAGGAGCTCGCCACGCCAGGCGAGGGGCGGCCACCAATATCGACCACGGTCAGGCCCTCGAACAGATCGTCGGCGACGCGCTGTCCGGGCACATCGTTGACCAGCTGCGGATCCATCGAGCGGGGCGTGTCGTCCAGGCCGCGCGCCAGGACCTGCGCGGCGGCCGGTTCGCTGCCAACGACGAACACCGAGTGCGGCGGGGAGGGCGAAGCAGGGCCGGCCGACGGCGCGCCGCCACAGCCGGCAATCAGGCAGGCCACGCAGGTCGACAGTGCGCGGCCCGAGCGGCGCATCACGACTTTAGTACCACCTCTTCGGGTGCGTGCACAAAGTAGCCTTGAATGTACTGCACGCCAAGCTGCCACACCACGGCCATGGTGTTGGCATCCTCGATGCGCTCGGCCACGGTCTGAATGTTGTGCTTGGCGGCGGCCTCGGCGATGGCGCGCACGCGCTTCTGCAGGTCGGGGCTGCCGGCCAGGCCCTGCATCAGCGAGCCATCAATCTTGACGAAGTCCATTGGCAGCAGGCCGATGAGCCCCTGGGATTGCGCGCCGGTGCCGTAATGTTCGAGTGCGAAGCGCAGGCCGCGCGCTCGCAGCGCCGCCATCAGCTGCATGATCTGCTGTAGATGGCGGCTGGCGACCTCCTCGGTGATCTGCAGGCACAGTCGCTGCGGCTCGGCCAGCGTCGACTTGAGCTGCGTCTCGAGCCACTGCGGCAGCGAAGCATCGATGGCGCTGTCGCGCGAGACGCGCACGAACAGTAGGTCGGGCTTGGTCTTGGCCACGAACGACAGCGACGCGCCGATCACCCAGCGGTCGATGTTCTTCATCAGGTCGTTGCGCGCCGCGGCCGGCAGAAACTCGGACGGCAGCACTTCCTTGCGCTGCGCGTCGAGCATGCGGATGGCGACGTCGAAGATCTTCTGTTCGCCGCCGCCGAGCGAGGCGATCGGCTGCTGCACCAGGCGGAAGCGGTTCTCCATCAGCGCCGACTTGATGTGCTTGACCCAGACCTGATCGTAGGCCTGCACGCGCGTGTCGTTGTCGGCGCGATCGACGCTGATCATCTGATTGCCGCCGCGCTCGCGGCCGCGGCGCATCGCATCCAGCGCGTCCATCGCCGATTGATTCACATCGGGCTTGGTGGGGGCGACCGCCGCCAGACCGACGGTGCAGGTGGCATGTAGTGACTGGCTGCCGACCTGGAACGACTGCCTCTTAACCCGCTCGATCAGCGACTCGCACCAGGCCTCGACGTCACGCTGATTGCCGCGCTCCAGCAGCAACATCAGGCTGGTGCCGCCGAAGTGCCCGGCGATGTCGTGCGGACTGAGCAGTCCACGCACGATATTCGCCAGTGCGATCAGCAACTGCTCGCTGTTGAGCACCCCGAGATCGCGCTCCAGCACGCCGAACTTGTCCGGCCGCACGCAGGCGAGGTAGCGCACACCGCCGGCGACCGGCTGCTGCACCCGCTCCTGCAGCGCCGACAGCAGATGTCGGCGCATCAGCAATCCGGTTCCCTGGTCGCTGCGCACGGCGCTCTCGAGTTCCTGCGCCAGCTGCTGATCGTCGCGCTTCTGCGCGGCCACGATAAGGCGCACGCCCGCTTCGCCTTCGAACTCGCCGAGTGCCAGTGCCAGCTCAAGTGGCACTATCGAGCCGTCGCCCAGGATTGCACCGGCCTTGAGCGTGTGATTGCTCCAGCGTCCCTGCAGGCAGGCGGCAAGGGCGGCTTTCAGCGGCGCCTGCGTACTGGCTTCGAAGAAATCCATCACCGGTTGGCCCACCAAGCCGGTGGACTCGACGAACCCGAACAGCTCCAGCCAGGCGGCGTTGGCATCCACCAGGATGCCCTCCTGGATGTGGGCGATCGCATCGTTGGAGCGCTGCAGGACCACTTCGAGCTGACTTCGATAGTCCTGCGCCGAGCGCAGTGTCATGTTGAGCGTGCGTTCCATGCGAAACGCGCGCAGCTCACGCGTGATCACGGCCTGCATGCGGCCGGGTTGCTGCAACGACACGGTATCGCGCGCCCCCTGCGCCATATCCTCCGCAATCATGCGTTCATCCACCTGTTCGCGGATCGCGATCAGCGGCACGCTGTGCGACACCTCGTCGCGGACTGTGGCCAGCTGCTGCAGCTCCTGGCCACCGTTGAGGCAGCAGATCAAAAGCTCGGGGTTGAGCTGCGCGAGCGCATCGGGAATGTCCTGGGCGGCCGGGATCCAGGTGCAATGGGCAGCCACTCCCGCCTTGCGCAGCAGGCCGTTGACGGCCTCGACCGCCTCGCGCGTGGCACTGTGGACGATCAGCGGAACGGCGGTGGGATCGCTCAAGAGTGACTCTCCTGAACACCAGAGTCTAGCAGCCGGCCGGCGCTGTGCTGTGAAGCGCATCGCATGCGCCGCGCTTCAAATGCTCGTGTAGGACGCGGCTGGCGGCACCAGTTTGATGCCGCTATCATACGCGCCCTTTTGAGCGGTCGCGGGCACGCGGCGGCGGAGCCGGCATGGCCAGCTACAGCACCAATGAGTTCAAATCCGGGCTGCGAATCCTGATCGACGGCGACCCGTACTCGATCGTCGAGAACGAAATGGTCAAGCCCGGCAAGGGCCAGGCATTCAATCGCGTGAGGATCCGCAATCTTAAGACCGGACGCACCATCGAGCGCACGTTCAAGTCGGGCGAGAGCGTCGAGGCCGCCGACGTCATGGACATGGACATGCAGTACCTGTACAGCGACGGGGACTTCTTCCATTTCATGATTCCGGACAACTTCGAGCAGCACGCGGCCACCAAGGCCGTGGTCGGCGAGGTGGCACAGTGGCTCAAGGACGGCACTGTGTGCATCGTCACGCTGTGGAACAACGTGCCGATCGTAGTCACGCCACCGCCGCACATCGAGCTCAAGGTGGTCGAGACCGACCCCGGCCTGCGCGGGGATACCGCCACCGGTGGACAGAAGCCGGCCAAGCTCGAGACCGGGGCGGTGGTGCGCGTGCCGCTGTTCATCAACACCGGCGAGATAATCAAGGTCGACACCCGCACCTCGGCTTACATTTCCCGCGCCCGGCAATAGTGGCGCTCGCGCGCCTTCAGGCCCGCGTCAGCGGGAAGGGCAACACAGCGCCGATCTCGTCGGCGCCGGTGCGCAACATCAATACCCGATCGAAGCCGAGAGCCACGCCGGCCACTGGCGGCAGGCCGCTCTCGAGCGCCTCCAGCAACGCCGGATCGATGGCTGGCAGCGGCAGCTGGCGCTGCCGGCGCTGTTCGCGATCTGCTTCGAAGCGCGCCCGCTGCTCGGCTGCATCAGTCAGCTCCTCGAAGCCGTTGGCCAGTTCGACGCCGCGGTGATACAGCTCGAACCGGCGAGCGATGCGCGCATCGTCCGGGTCCAGTCGCGCCAGGGCTGCCTGCGTGGCCGGATAGCCGTGCACGAAGCACAGCGTTCCGGCGCCCAGGCGCGGCCCGACCACGCCGGCCATCAGCCAGTCGAGCAATTCGTCGCGCTGACACCGCGCCGCGAGCCGCAGTTCCAGTCCCTGCTCGATCGCCACTCTGCGTAGCTGCGACTCGGTCGCGCCGAGCGGTTCGCAGCCGGTGGCCCGCTCAATTGCCTGCGAATAGCTTAGCGACTCGACCGGCAGCACCGGGCTGACTGCCAGCAGCCGCTGCGTCAGCTGCGCGACCTCGTCCATCAGCGCGCTCATCGAATAGCCACAACGGTACCACTCGATCAGGGTGAATTCGGCGTTGTGCAGGCGCCCAAACTCCTCGCCCCGATACACGTGCGCGATCTGACAGATATCGCCGCTGCCGGCCGCCAGCAGACGCTTCATCGCAAATTCAGGCGAGGTGTGCAGGTACAGCGTCTGGGGATAGCCGGGCAGGTGTACCTCGGCCGAGTGCAAATGCGGGTCGGTGACCGCGTGGCGCACAAGCGCCGGGGTATCCACTTCGAGCACGCCGCGTTCGGCGAAGAAGGCGCGCGTGGCCGCCAGCAGTTCGGCGCGCAGGCGCAACGTGTGCATTGAGGCCAGCGGACGCCAGCTCATGTCGACATCGACCCCAGGCCTTCACCCACCACGACCGGCGTTCCGGCTTTGAGCCTTACATTCCAGCGCACCTGGCCGGGCGGCAGCAGCAGCAATACCGTGGATCCCATGTTGAAGCGGCCGAGCTCGGCGCCGCGCGGCTGGCACAGTTCGACGCCCGCGATGGCCCGCAGCGGCCGGATCGCGCCACGCGCACCCGCTGCCCCTGCCGGCGTGACCTGCCCGTGCCACACCGTGCTCATGCTGCCGACCAATAGCGCCCCTACCAGCACCACCGCGAACGGCCCGCGCTCGCCGTCGAAGGCGCACACGATGCGCTCGTTGCGGGCAAACAGGCGCGGCACGCGTGCGACGCTGGCCGCGTTGACCGAAAACAGCCGCCCCGGCACGTGCCAGGCGGCACGCAGCCGCCCGGACAGCGGCATGTGCACGCGGTGATAGTCGGACGGGGCCAGGTAAAACGTGGCGTAGTCAGCGCCGGTGAACGCCTGCGTCCACTCGGCCGCATCCCCCAGCAGCGCCGCGAGCGTGTAGTAGTGTCCCTTGGCTTGCAGCAGCCGCTGACCGTCGGCGCACTCGATACCGCTGAGAATCCCATCGCACGGTGACAGCAGCTGCGCCGGGTCGGGGTCGATCGGACGCGCATCGGCGCGCAGCGCACGGGTGAAGAAAGCGTTGAAGCTGTCGTAGGCTCTGGGATCGGGCTGTCGCGCCTGCTCCAGGCGCGGCCGATATCTGCGTACGAACGATCCGATCAGGAAATCCTTCAGCCACCGGTGGTGCGAGCGCGTGAGTGCGTACACCAGGCGGCCGAGCAGGTGATGCGGCAGCAGGTGCTGCAAGCCGACGAACAGCGCGCTCAAGGGCTCGGCCCTACAGGCGGGCGTCGGCAGCGACCCGATGCAGATCGGCGCTGAGCCGGGGCGCCGAAAACGGCGGCGAGAACACCGCCACCAGCCGCGCATCGCTATCCAGCAGATACAGGATCGAGGAGTGATCCATGGTGTAGCTGCCGTCGGGCAGATTCTGGCGCACCGCAATCGCACCCAGACTGTGCAACAACGGCGCCAGCTCGGCCGAACTGCCGCGCGCGCCGAGGAAGTTATTGCTGAAGGCGCCGAGGTAGACTTGCAGGTTCGCGGTGCTATCGCGCTCCGGATCGATGGTGATGAATACTACCCGCGTGCCCGGCAACGGGGCGCTGCGCTGCACCTGGGTCAGCGTCGCCAACGTGGTGGGGCAGACGTCCGGACAGTTGGTGAAGCCGAAGAACAGCAGTGTCGGGTGGCCGCGCAGGCTGGCACGGGTGAAGTCGGCGCCGGTGAGGTCCTGTAGATGAAACTGCGGCAGCGGCCGTGGCTGCGGCAACCAGGTGCCGCTCTCCAGCGGCACGCTGCTGCCTCCGAGCATGCGCGCCAGCAGTGCCCCGGCGACAATCGCCGCGGCGCCGATCGACAGCAACAGCAGGATGGAACGACGACTCATGCGGCGATTATCCCACAGCGGCGGCGCCGACCCGACGGTGGCGCAGTTGCTCGAGCGCGCGACCCGGCGCCTGGCACGCTCGGGACTGTATTTCGGTCACGGCACCGAGCGGGCGCGCGACGATGCCGCGGCACTGCTGTGGCATGTCATGCGTCTGAGCGTGCCACCGGCACTGGCGCACTACCGCGGGCGGGTGTCGGCGTCGGCGCAGAGGCGATTCGACGCTCTGCTGCAGCGACGAATTCGCGAGCGCATGCCTGCGGTGTACCTGACGCAGCGCTGCTGGTTCGCCGGCTTGCCGATGTACGTGGATCAGCGCGTGCTGATTCCGCGCTCGCCGATCGCCGAGCTCATCGAGCGCGGCTTTCAGCCCTGGATCGCCGCCGCGCGCGTGCGTCGAATTCTAGACCTGGGCACCGGCTCGGGCTGCATCGCGATCGCCTGCGCGCGGCGTTTTCCGCGCAGCCGGGTGGATGCCAGCGACATCTCGGCGGACGCCTTAGGCGTGGCGCGTATCAACATCCGCCGCCACCGCCTGTCATCGCGCGTGCGCGCGCTACGCTCGGATCATTTCGCCGGGCTGCGCGGCGCCAGCTACGATATCATCGTCAGCAACCCGCCCTACGTGGCGCGGCGCGAGTTGCCGGGCTTGCCGCCCGAATACCGGCATGAGCCGCGGGTGGCGCTGGCGGCAGGGGTGGACGGCCTGGACTCGGCGAGAGTTATTTTGCGCGACGCGGCCGCGCACCTGAATCCGGGCGGAATCCTCATCGTCGAGGTCGGCGACTCGGAACGGGCGCTGCGACGCGCGTATCCGCGCCTGCCGTTTACCTGGCTGGCGTTCGAGCGCGGCGGGGGCGGAGTATTCGTGCTGGAGCGCGCGCAGCTGCAAAAGTGACGGACGGGTATGTCGGGCAACACCATCGGGCGCTTATTTGTGGTCACCACCTTCGGCGAGAGCCACGGGCCGGGGCTCGGCTGCATCGTCGATGGCTGTCCGCCGGGCCTGGCGCTGACCGAAGCCGATCTGCAGCGCGATGTCGATCGGCGCCGGCCGGGCAGCTCGCAGTTCGTGACTCAGCGGCGCGAGACCGATGCGGTGCGCATCTTGTCCGGGGTATTCGAGGGTCACACCACCGGCACCCCGATCGGCCTGCTAGTGGACAATGTCGATGCGCGCGCGCGCGACTACGACAAGCTGCGTGATCGCTTCCGCCCCGGGCATGCCGACTACACCTATCAGCAGAAATATGGCCGGCGCGATCACCGCGGCGGCGGACGCTCCTCGGCGCGCACCACGGTGATGCAGGTGGCCGCGGGGGCGATCGCGCGCAATTTCCTGGCCGAGCGCCTGAAGCTGCGTATCTACGGCTATCTGAGCCAGATCGGCCCGGTGACGCTGGCGCCAAAAACGCCCGCGGCCGCTTACGATAATCCGTTCTTTTGCCCCGACCCGCAGCGCGTGCCGGAACTCGAGAAGCTGATCTGGGACGTGCGCCAGGCCGGCGACTCGATCGGCGCCCGCGTCACCGTGATCGCCGAGGGTGTGCCGCCCGGCCTGGGCGAGCCGGTATTCGAAAAGCTCGATGCCGACATCGCCGCGGCGATGATGGGCATCAACGCCGTCAAGGCGGTCGAGATCGGAGACGGCGTGGCGGTGGTCGCCCAGCGCGGCAGCGAGCATCGCGATGAACTCACCCCGGGCGGCTTTGTCTCCAATCATGCCGGCGGCATCCTCGGGGGTATCTCGTCCGGCCAGCCCATCGTGGTGCAGCTGAGCATCAAGCCGACCTCAAGCATCCAGATGCCGGGTCGGACCATCGACCTTAGCGGCAACGCCGTCGATGTGGTGACCACCGGCCGGCACGATCCGTGCGTCGGCCTGCGCGCTACACCAATCGCCGAAGCCATGCTCGCGATCGTGTTGATGGATCACTACCTGCGCCATCGTGCGCAGAACGCTGACGTGGTGTCGACCACCCCGGATATCACCCTAAGGAGTACCGAGTAAGCGATGAGCAGGCAATTCAGGGTGGCGGTCGTCGGAGCAACCGGTCTGGTGGGCGAGACCATGATCAAGGTGCTCGAGGAGCGCGCCTTTCCGGTGTCGGAGCTGCACCCTCTGGCGAGCAATCGCTCGCTCGGCAAGCGCGTGAGCTTTGCTGGCAAGGAACTGCCGGTGCTCGAACTGGCGAGCTTCGATTTCTCGCGCGCCGACATCGGACTATTTTCGGCCGGCGCCGAGGTGTCGGCCGAGTATGCACCGAAAGCGGCCGCCGCCGGCTGCATCGTGATTGATAACACCTCGCAGTTTCGCTACCAGGACGACATCCCGCTGGTGGTGCCCGAGGTCAACCGTCACGCCATCGGCCGCTACCGCGCCCGCGGCATCATCGCCAATCCGAATTGCTCGACCATCCAGATGCTGGTGGCGCTCAAGCCGATCTACGACGCGGTCGGTATCGAGCGCATCAATGTCGCCACCTATCAGTCGGTGTCCGGCGCCGGTAAGGAGGCGCTCGAGGAACTGGCGGCCCAGAGCGCCAGTCTGCTGAATGGGCGCCCGATCGGGGAAGCGCGGCAGATTGTGAAGCAGATCGCATTCAACTGCGTGCCGCAGATCGACCGATTTGAGGACAACGGTTACACCAAGGAAGAGATGAAGATATTCTGGGAAACCCGGAAAATCATGGAAGATCCGGCGATCCGGGTAAACGCCACGGCCGTGCGAGTACCGGTGTTTTACGGCCATTCCGAAGCGGTACATATCGAGACGCGGGACAAGATCACGGCACCGCAGGCGCGTGGCCTGCTACAGAAAGCCCCGGGCGTGGCCGTTATCGATGAGCGCGAGCCAGGCGGCTATCCAACCGCGGTTACTGAAGCAGCGAACCACGACACGGTTTATGTGGGTCGTATTCGGGAAGATATGTCGTATGAGCGGGGTCTTGACCTGTGGATTGTGGCCGACAACATCCGTAAGGGTGCCGCCACCAATAGCGTGCAGATTGCTGAGATTTTGGTTAACGAGTATTTATAAGTTATATTGCAATCCAAATAGGTGCGGGCCTAGGATTCGCATTAACTATATGTTTTATAAGGATTACTCAGCAACCGGGTTCGCTGGGAGACACGATGTTCAAGCGTAATTTTTCCCTGGCCCTGCTGCTGGCATTGCTGTCTCCGGCGGCCGCACTGGCCCTGGGCCTTGGGGATATCCACCTCAAATCCTCCTTGAATGCGCCGCTTGACGCCGATATCGATCTGGTCGGCGCCAGTGCCGAGGACTTGGCCGGCATGAAGGCCACATTGGCGGACCGCGACGCCTTCAACCATGGCGGTCTGGATTATCCGGGCTTTCTGGGTGCGCTGACGATCACACCGGAAAAGGCTGCCGATGGCCGCAGCGTTCTGCATGTGCATTCGGCCAACGTAGCCAACGAGCCTTTTGCCACGTTGCTGATCTCGGTCGACTGGCCGCGCGGACACGTGGTGCGCGAGTACACCGTGTTGCTCGATCCGCCGGTGTTCAGCGGTGATGGACCGAGCAAGGCAGCGGTTGCGGCGCCCAGCGCCGGCAGCAGCGCGCGTAGCGGCAGCGTGGACCATCGCGCCGCCCCGGCTCCGGCCGCGTCCGCTACTGACAGCGGCGGCGGCAGCGTGGCAAGCGCCCCCAGCGCGGTAGCCGGCAGCGCCGAGAGCACGACGTCGATGCCGACGCCACCGCCGGTCCACAGCAGTAGCGCAGCCCGCGCTGCCGGCGGCCACTATACGGTGCGGCGGGGCGACACCTTGTATGCCGTGGCCTCGCAGAATTACCCCGGCGGGGATCGGCCTACCCGTCAGCGTCAGCTGATGGCGATCTATCGCGCCAACCCCAGCGCGTTCGAAGGCAACATGAATCTGCTGCTGGCCGGACGCCAGCTGGCGCTGCCTACCGACAGCGACATCGAAGCCATCAGCCCGGGCGAGGCGGCCAGCGAAGTGCATCGGCAGAACGCTGCCTGGGCCAGCTCGCACGGCGCCAACGCGGCGCCCTCGCACGGCAACGCCGAGGCTGGCAGCGGTCAATTGCATCTGGTGCCGCCGCAGGAAGCGGCCAAGGCGCCCGCCAGCGGTGCTCCATCCTCTTCGGCAGCCGCCCCCGCGGCACCCGCGGCTCCTGCCAGCGGCGCCGCCGCCGCGACGGCCGGTGCCGCCGCGGCCGCCAACGATGCCGCGCTCAATCAGCGGGTGCAGCAGCTCGAAGCGCAGCTGGCCGAATCCCAGCGGTTGCTGCAAGTACGCAACGCCGATCTGGCCGCGCTGCAGGCGCGCGCCGCCCAGAACGGCCAGAATCCAGCCAAGCCGGCGGCCCCCACACCGCCGGCCGCTGCGCCCACGCCCAGCAGCCCGGCCACGCCGCCGTCTGCGCAGGCGCCGATCGCGCCCAGCGCGCCGTCGGCACCGGTCACCGGCCAGCCCGTCACCCCGCCGGTGACGCCGGCGGCTCCGGCTGCCAAGCCGGCCGCGGCCACCCCGGCCGAGACCGGTAGCTCGCTGCTCGATTTGATCGAGCAATACTGGTACGTGCCGGCCGCGCTGCTCGCGGTACTCATTATTCTTGTGGTGCTGCGCTTCGTGCGCGCCCGCCAGGAGGACGAGTTCGATCGCTCGCTCGGGCGCCTGCAGCCTGCATTCGAGAACACCCCCGAGGGGGTGCGCGCCACAGACACCGTGCCGGTGCGCACGCTGCCGCCCTCGCGCGGCGAGATGTCTTACAGTGTCGAGGAATCCGGACCGCACGAGCAGCCGAGCTTCGCCGAACCGCTGGAGGCCGGTGCCTTGTCGACCGCGTCCACCGGCCAGCACGTGGCGATCGACGACACCGTTACCGGCGAGCGGCCGGTGGCACTCGACCAAGGCGACCCGCTGGCGGAAGCCGATTTTCACATGGCCTACGGCCTGTATGACCAGGCCGCCGATCTGGTGCAGATCGCGATCTCGCGCGAGCCCAATCGGCGCGAGCTCAAGCTCAAGCTGCTGGAAGTCTTCTTCGTCTGGGGCAACAAGGAACGCTTCCTGCAGACCGCGCGCGAGCTTGCCAACAGCCGCAGCCAGGCACTGGCCGGCGAGTGGGAAAAGATCGTGATCATGGGGCGCCAGATTGCCCCCGACGATGCACTGTTCACCAACGCCGGCGCACTCACCGGAGCGGCCAGCGGCGGTGTCGACCTCAATCTCGAGGGTGGCCAGAACCGGGTCGATTTCGACCTGCTAGGCGAACCCTCGGTCGGCGCCACCGCCGAAGGCAGCACCGGCCTGGATCTGGATCTGGGCGCGGCGCTGGGCGACAACGATGCCACCGGCGAGGTCAAGCCGCTGGGCGAGGACGGCGTCGACTTCGTGCTCGATGACCCCGAACGCGGCAACGATGCCACCGGTTCGACCCGCGAGATGCCCGGCGGCCAGGCCGCCACGCGCGAGGTGGCCGGCATGGGCGGCGGCACGGCGCCCAAGGAATACACCGCCACGATGCGCGTGGCCGCTGGTCAGGTGGTGGATCCGGATGCGCCGACGGTCGAGCAGCTGCAGCTGCACGGCGGTGAGCACTCCACCATTCGCGAGAAGATCGACGCGGCGGCGCGCGCCGGCATGCAGACCTCCGACCAGACCGCCGAGCTGGCGCTCGACGACCTGGGTCTGGACCTGGGCGCGCTCGAGGGCGTGGCCGATGAGACTGGGGTGACCGGCTCGTCCGAGGCGCCCACGGTGCTGTCGAACCTGCAGGAGGATACGCGTGAGCTGCTGGCACGAGCCCGCAACGAGCAGGCCGAAGCCGATGCCACCCGGCGTGCCGCGGCCCCTGACGCCCCGAGCGACAGCGGCACCTGGCTATTCACCGATACCGACTTTGCCGCCGGCATGGAGAAGGTCGGCAAGGATTTCGATGCCGAAGACAGCGCGCCGACGCAGTTGGTCACGCAGATCACTCCGCGGCCGCCGATCGAGGCCGACTCGACCTCGGCGACCTCCGAACTCGCAGCGCTCGACCCCGGCACGCTCGACCTGGATGTGGGCGCGGCCAGCGAAGACACCGGAGTCAACGGCGTCGACCTGGATGTCGGCGGACCCGGGGTGACCGAGGGCACGTTCGTGCAGACCCAGCGGATCGCCGCCGGCGACATGGCGCTGCCGGAGCTCGAGCCGGCGACCATGAGCGAGGTTGGCACCAAGCTGGATCTGGCGCGCGCATATATGGACATGGGCGATCCGGAAGGCGCCCGCAGTATCCTCGCCGAAGTGCTCAGTGAAGGGTCGGTGTCGCAGAAGCAGGAAGCGCGCCGGCTGATGGATACGCTGCCGGGCTGATTCTCGCAGCGCGTTCGCTCGCCATGCGCCGTGTGGCCGTCGGCATCGAATACGACGGCAGCGCCTATAGCGGCTGGCAGCTGCAGCGGCACGCCCCGAGCGTGCAGGCGGCGCTCGAACAGGCGCTGGGCGGCGTGGCCGATGCTCCGGTGGCATTGACCTGTGCTGGACGTACCGATGCCGGCGTGCATGCGCGCGCGCAGGTGGCGCACTTCGATACCGAAGCCGAGCGCAGCACGCGCGCCTGGCTGCTCGGCGCCAACACCCATCTGCCCGCGGACATCAGCCTGCGTTGGGCCACGCTGGTAAGCGAGGACTTCCATGCGCGCTACAGCGCGCAGGGCCGCAGCTACCGTTACCTGATCCTCAATCGCGCCACGCGCTCGGCGCTGGCTTACCGGCGCGCACTGGTGGTGCATCAGCCCCTGGATGAGTCGGCGATGGGCTCGGCGGGGCGACTGCTGCTGGGCGAACATGACTTCAGCGCATTTCGCTCATCCGAGTGCCAGGCACGCTCACCGGTGCGCGAGCTGCGCGCCGTGACGGTCAAGCGCAGCGGCGACTGGATCGTGGTGGATGTCAGCGCCAACGCGTTTCTGCATCACATGGTGCGTAATATCGTCGGCCTGCTGCTGAGCATCGGCCTCAAGCGCGCCGCACCCGAGCGGGCGCGCGAGCAGCTGCAGTCGCGTGAGCGCAGCACCGGGGAGGCCACCGCCGCCGCGCACGGCCTGTATCTGTGGCGCGTGGACTACGCCGAACAGTTCGGCCTGCCGAGCGATTCGGCTATGATCGACGCCCCGATTCTGGGCTGGCAGTAGCTGCCTGGCCTCGAAGGATCCGTAACCATGTCGTGGTTCGAGAAGATCGTACCCTCGCGCATCAAGACCGAGCGGCGCTCGCGCTCGGTGCCGGAGGGACTGTGGATCAAGTGCCCGGCCTGCGACGCCGTGCTGTATCGGGCCGAACTCGAGCGCAATCTCAACGTCTGTCCCAAGTGCAGCCACCACATGCGTATCGGCGCGCGCGAGCGGCTGAAAGCGCTGCTCGATCCGGAGCCGCTGAGCGAGATCGGTGCCGAGGTGATGCCGGAGGATCCGCTCAAGTTCAAGGACAGTCGTCGCTACAAGGACCGGCTGATGCAGGCACAGAAGACCACGCACGAGAACGACGCGCTGGTGGTGTTGGCCGGCCAGATTCACGGCGAACCGGTGGTGGCGTGCGCGTTCGAGTTCCAGTTTCTAGGCGGCTCGATGTGATCGGTGGTCGGCGAGCGCTTCAAGCGGGCGGTGGATTTCTGCATCGAGGAAGGCTGCGGGCTGGTGTGCTTCTCGGCCACCGGCGGCGCGCGCATGCAGGAGGCGCTGCTGTCGCTGATGCAGATGGTCAAGACCAGTGCGGCGCTGGCGCGGCTGGCGCAGGCTCGATTGCCGTTCATCTCGGTGATGACCGATCCGACCACCGGTGGCGTCTCGGCCAGCCTGGCGATGCTGGGTGATCTGAACATCGCCGAACCGCGCGCGCTGATCGGTTTTGCCGGACCGCGCGTCATCCAGCAGACGGTGCGCGAGACGTTGCCGGAAGGTTTTCAGCGCAGCGAATTCCTGCTCGAGCACGGCGGCCTGGACCTGATTGTCGATCGGCGCGATATGCGCGATCGGCTCGCGCAGCTACTGCGCCTGCTGCAGAAGCGCCCGCCGTTGCCCGCCAATTGAGTCGCACGCTGGCGCAGTGGCTGGCCTACCAGCAGGGTACGCACAGCCAGAGCATCGACCTGTCACTCGAACGTGTGCGTGCCGTCGCGCAGCGGCTGCAACTGCTCACTCAACCCAGCCCGGCGGTCATCATCGCCGGCACCAACGGCAAAGGATCGACCGCCACCACGCTGGCGGCGCTGCTGCGCGCCTGCGGGCAGCGCGTCGGACTGTTCACCTCGCCGCATCTGCTGCGCTATCGCGAGCGCATCCAGGTCGATGGCGTGCCGAGCGCCGATGCCACCCTGGTGACGGCGTTCGAGCGTATCGAGCGTGCGCGTGGCGGCACCTCGCTGACATTTTTTGAGTACAACACGCTGGCCGCGCTGCAGATCTTTCGCGAGGCCGCGGTCGATCGCATGGTGCTCGAGGTCGGCCTGGGGGGAAGGCTCGATGCGACCAACATCATCGATGCCGAGGTGGCGGTGCTGTGCTCGGTCGGCCTGGACCATCGCGAATACCTGGGCTCGACCGTGCAGCACATCGGCTTGGAGAAGGCCGGGGTGTTTCGCCGCGGAAAACCGGTGGTGCTGGGCGATGCCGAGCTGCCCACGAGCGTGTGGGACCGGGCGCGCGAGCTTGACTGTCCGGTGTATT
>DASXYW010000110.1:0-25246 GCA_036502265.1 Steroidobacteraceae bacterium
GACCTTGCGATTGCGAATAGCTTCGCTCCCTTGTCGCTCCGGCGCGGCTGCCGTACGATCTTTTGCGTTCCTGGTCGACAAGATTAGCGCAGATTGCAGGTCTTGAGCGCACATCGCAGCGACGTTCTGATCATCGGTGGCGGCCACAACGGTTTGGTGTGTGCCGCTTACCTGGCCGCGGCCGGATTGAAGGTAACGGTGCTCGAGCGCCGGGCAGTGGTCGGCGGCGCGGCGGTGACCGAAGAGTTCGTGCCCGGTTATCGCAACTCGGTGGCCGCCTACACCGTGTCGCTGCTTCATCCCGACGTCATCCGCGACCTGCAGCTGCCAGCGCATGGACTGCGCGTGGTCGAGCGGCGGCTGGCAAATTTCCTGCCGACCGAGGACGGGCGCTATCTTGCGATCGGTGCCGGCCGCACCGCCGAACAGGTGGCGCGCTTCAGTGCAGCCGACGCCGATCGCCTGGACAGTTACACCCAGCATCTGGATCGCGTCGCCGATGTGCTGCGCGAACTGCTGCTGCGCGCGCCGCCGAACGTGGTCGCAGGAAGCTGGCGCCAGGCGCTGCCGCAACTGCTACGCGCCGCGCTCGTCGGCCGGCGCATCGGCCGTCTCGATATGCGCTCGCGGCGCGAATTGCTGCGACTGCTGGCGGCCTCGGCGGGCGACTATCTCGACGGCTGGTTCGAGAGCGATCCGCTCAAGGCGGTGTTCGGGTTCGACGGCATCGTCGGCAACTATGCCAGCCCGTACGCGAGCGGGTCAGCGTACGTGCTGCTGCACCACGTATTCGGCGAGGTCAATGGCAAGCGTGGTGCCTGGGGCCATGCCATCGGCGGCATGGGCGCGATCACCCAGGCGATGGCGCGCTCAGCCGCCGCGCGCGGCGCCGATATCCGCGTCGGCGCGCCGGTGCGCGAACTACTGGTGGAGCGCGGCCGCGCGGTCGGCGCGGTAACCGAAAGCGGTCAGGTGTTTCGCGCCGCCGCGGTGGTCTCCAATCTCAACCCCAAACTGCTGTACCAGCGTTTGATCGATCCCGGCGTGCTGCCGGTGGAGTTTCGCCACCGCATCGAGGGCTGGCGCTGCGGCTCGGGCACGTTTCGGATGAATGTCGCGCTGGCCGAGCTGCCGGATTTTCGCTGCCTGCCGGGCACCATCGCCGCCGATCACCATACCGCCGGCATCATCCTCGCCCCGACGCTGTCGTACATGGAACGCGCCTACTTCGATGCGCGCCTGCACGGCTGGTCGAAGCAGCCGATCATTGAAATGCTGATCCCATCGACGCTGGATGACAGTCTGGCGCCCGCCGGACGCCACGTCGCCAGCCTGTTCTGTCAGCACGTCGCGCCGCAGCTGCCCAACGGCGCCACCTGGGACGATCATCGAGAGGCGGTCGCCGACCATATGATCGACACCGTGACCGCCTACGCACCCAATTTCCGCGCCGCGGTGCTCGGCCGCCAGATCATGAGTCCACTCGATCTGGAGCGCACCTTCGGGCTGATCGGCGGCGACATCTTTCACGGCGCGCTCAGTCTGGATCAGCTGTTTTCCGCGCGGCCGATGCTCGGGCATGGCGACTATCGCGGGCCCTTGCCGGGCCTTTACATGTGCGGCGCCGGCACGCATCCCGGCGGCGGCGTCACCGGCGCCCCCGGCCACAACGCCGCACACGAGGTGCTGAAGGATTTCCGGCGTCGCCGCCTACACCGGCTCTAGCCTCACGCCTTTTCCCCTTGGCTGAGGGCCTCGTAATGCTCGACTGCGGGCGCACTCGCGAAGTACGGCCCCAGCAGCGCCCGCCATTGCTGGAACTGCGAGGATTGACGAAATCCCACCATGTGATGCTCGACGCTCTGCCACTGCACCAGCAGCAGGTAGCGGCCGTCGGTCTCGATGCAACGATGCAGCTGGTGCGAGACGAACCCGCGTGCCGAGGAAATCACCTCACGCGCCTGCTGGAACGCCATCTCGAACTGCGGCTTATGGTGTGGATGGATCGAGAGAATCGCCACTTCCAGAATCATGTCGGGCCTCGCATTGATTGGTGCTCGTGCCAGGCCGGTATCCTTGGCCCGACTATTGGACTCGTTCCAAAGTTCGCCGCAACCGCCCCCCCCCGGGGTGGCACACGATTGCCTGGGCCTGCCGTTATGTTACCGCTCATCATTTTACCCCCGCCCCGCCTACCCTCGGCGCCCGGGCACATGGTAGGCTACGCGCCGATCGTCAACGTCCGTATCGCCCCGTGCGCCAACCCAGGCGCGATGAGTCCGAGCCGAACTGCCTGCGATCAGGTGACAGGACTCCGTTCGATGGCCGGCGAGACAAACTTCTCTCTAGACCTTACTGAACGTGCCTGCCGAGTGGAGCGCTTAGGGCATCACTGTGGTTTAGCCCGCAGCCTCCTTTAGAAATTTCGAGAGAGTCAATCATGGCGAAGATCTATGTTGGAAACCTGCCCTTCACTGCCAGCGAGGCCGATGTTCGCACCTTGTTCTCGCAGCACGGCACCGTCGAGTCGGTATCCCTGCCGACCGACCGCGAAACCGGCCGCCCACGCGGCTTCGGCTTCGTCGAGATGAGTCAGGCGGACGCGTCACGCGCGATCCAGAATCTCAATGGGCAGGAAATGGGCGGTCGCCCGCTGCGGGTGAATGAGGCCCAGGACAAGCCGCGCGGCGGCCGACCCGGTGGTGGTGGCGGCGGCGGCGGCGGCGGCTATCGCGGTGGCGGCGGTGGTGGTGGCGGCGGCGGCCGCTGGTAACGCTGTTCCGTAAACGAAGCGTGAAAAAGCCCGGCTCCGTGCCGGGCTTTTTCATTCGTGGTGGCTGTAGACCTTGAAGCCTTCGCGCGCCACCAGCGCATCGCGCCGTGCAAGCTCCTGGTCCGACTCGGCCATCTCCTGGATCAGGCGAGCGAATGAAATCTCCGGCTGCCAGCCGAGTCGCTGGCGGGCCTTGGTCGAATCCCCGAGCAGGCTGTCCACCTCGGTCGGTCGGAAGTAGCGCGGATCGATCCTGACGACGGTGCGGCCGGTGGCCGTGTCGACACCGTACTCATCGCTGCCCTGGCCGCGCCACTCGATCTTCATCTCCATGTGGGCGGCGGCCCGCTCGACGAATTCGCGCACGGTATGCTGTTCGCCGGTGGCGATCACATAGTCCTCGGGCCGATCCTGCTGCAGCATCAGCCACTGGGCACGCACAAAGTCGCGCGCGTGACCCCAGTCGCGTGCCGCATCCAGGTTGCCCAGATACAGGCAGCCCTCTAGTCCGGCGCCTATGCGCGCCAGCCCGCGCGTGATCTTGCGGGTGACGAACGTTTCACCGCGAATCGGCGATTCGTGGTTGAACAGGATGCCGTTGCAGGCGTAGAGGCCATAGGCCTCGCGGTAGTTGACGGTGATCCAATGCGCGTACACCTTGGCCGCGCCATAGGGCGAGCGCGGATAGAACGGCGTCGTCTCGCGCTGCGGAACCTCCAGCACCTTGCCGAACATCTCCGAAGTCGAAGCCTGATAGAAGCGCGCCTTGTCCTTGAGACCGAGCAGGCGGATGGCTTCCAGGATGCGCAGCGTACCCAGGGCGTCGGCATTGGCGGTGTACTCGGCGGTCTCGAACGACACCGCGACGTGACTCTGCGCCGCGAGGTTGTAGACCTCGTCGGGCTGAATCTGCTGAATGATGCGGATCAGATTGGTCGCGTCGGTCAGATCGCCGTAGTGCAGTGACAGCTTGCTGCCACTGGCGTGCGGGTCGTGATACAGATGGTCGATGCGCTCAGTATTGAACGAGGAGGCGCGCCGCTTCACGCCGTGCACCTCGTATCCCTTGGCGAGCAGTAACTCGGCCAGATAGGCTCCATCCTGACCGGTGATGCCGGTGATCAATGCGCGCTTGGCCACGAAGTCCCCACTGTTGGATTAGCCCTGATCGGCAACGCGTGATTATGCCGCGTGGCGCGCGCAGGCTGCGAGATCGTCGAACACCCCATCGGCCAGCTCGACGTCGGCGGCCGATAGCGCCGCCCCGGTGCGCACCAGCCAGCAGCGGCCCACGCCGGCACTGCGACCCGCCTGAATATCGCTGGCGCGATCACCGATCAGAATCGAGTCCGTAAGGCTCACCTCGAGGCTCGCGGCCGCCCGTCGTAGCATGCCCGGCTGCGGCTTGCGGCAATGGCAGTCAGCGCGATATTGCGCCAGCGGCGCATCGGGCAGATGCGGACAATGCTCGACCGCGCTCAATTCCACCCCGGAGGCGGCCAGCGTGCGGCGCATGTGCTGCGTGAGTCGCAGGTAGTCGTCCTCGGTGTACAGCCCGCGTGCGATGCCCGACTGGTTGGTGATCACCACCAGGGCGAAGCCGGCGCGCTGCAGCCGCAGCAGGCCCTCGACCGCACCGGGCAGCGGCGCCCAGTCCTCGATCCGGTAGACAAAGCCGCTGTCGGCATTGATTACGCCGTCGCGATCGACGAACGCGGCACGCGCCGAACGCGTGGCCGGGTCAGTCGCGGCCACGGATACGTTGCACCAGCGCGGTGGTCGAACGACCCGCCAGCAGCGGGATTGCCACCGCGCGACCGCCCCAGCCGCGCACCAGCCGGGTCTCCTGCAGCGCCTCGATGTCGTAGTCGCCGCCCTTGACGTACACCTCGGGCCGGCAGCGAGCGATCAGTTCGCACGGCGTGTCCTCGTCGAACCAGGTCACGAACGACACGCTCTCGAGCGCGGCCAGCACCAGCGCGCGATCCTGCTGGTCATTCAACGGCCGCCCGTGGCCCTTGTCCAGCCGCCGCGCCGACGCATCGGTATTGATCGCCACCAGCAGCGTGCTGCCCAAAGCTCGTGCCGCCGACAGATAGGTGACATGCCCCGCATGCAGCAGGTCGAACACGCCGTTGGTGAACACCAGCGGCCGCACCGGACCCCAATCGCGTGCGCCCGCTTCCGCACGAGGAATGATTTTCTGCTGCAGGGCTTGCTGGATGCCTGCAACCATGGGCGCCATGATCATTCAGGCAGACGCAGCAACGCCGAGCCAGTCGACGTAGCGGCGTACCCCAGCGCCGACATCGACAAATGTCAGATCGCAGCCGGCGCCGCGCAGCCCGGTCAGATCGGCCTGGGTGTAGCTCTGGTACTTGCCCTTAAGCGCCTCCGGAATCGGAAAATATTCCACCAGTCCCTGTCGCACCTGCGCATCCAGTGCAAGCGGTGGCTCGCCCCGCAGCGAGCGCACGCCGTTGACGGTCGCGTGCGCCACCGCGTTGAAGCATTGAGCGCGGCCGCTGCCGACATTGAAGATCCCACTTCGATCCGGATGAGCCAGGAACCACAGGTTGACCGCCACCACGTCGTCCACATGTACGAAATCGCGGGCCTGCTCGCCGGCCGCAAATCCGCCGTACTCGCCGAACAGGCGCACCTTGCCGGTGTCGCGATATTGATTGAAATGGTGGAACGCGACCGAGGCCATGCGGCCCTTGTGCTGCTCGCGCGGCCCATAGACGTTGAAATAGCGCAGTCCGACGATCTGCGCGGTTGCACCGGGCAGTGCCCGCCGCACCACCTGGTCGAACAGCAGCTTGGAGTAGCCATAGACGTTGAGCGGACTCTCGTCCTGCGGTTGCTCGCGAAAGCTGCGGCCGGCACCGTAGATTGCCGCCGAGGAGGCGTACAGCAGGCGCACATGCTGTGCCTGGCAGGCATCCAGCAGGTCCTTGGAGCAGCGATAATTGTTCCGCAGCATCAGCCGGCCATCGTGCTGCATCGTGTCCGAGCAGGCGCCCTGGTGAAACACGGCCGCGATACTGCCCAGCTCGCGGCGCGCGAAACGGCCGTAGAACTCATCCTGGTCGAAGTAGTCGCTGACGGCCGCGCCCAGCAGGTTGCGAAACTTCAATCCGTCGCGCAGGTCGTCGACCGCGACGACGTCGTCGATCCCGGCGGCGTTGAGGGCCAACACGATGTTGCTGCCGATCATGCCGGCGGCACCGGTAACCACGACTCTCACGCGAACAGCTCCTCGTAGCTGACGCTGGCGGTGCCGAATTTACCGACCACGATACCGCCGGCGCGATTCGCCAGCGGCAATGCCTCGCGCGCGGTGAGCCCGGCGGCCAGCAACGCCGCCAGTGTCGCAATCACGGTGTCGCCCGCGCCAGTCACGTCGAACACCTCGCGCGCCTGCGCCGGTACGTGCAGGGTGCCGGCGCCATCGAACAGCGACATGCCGTGCTCGCTGCGCGTCAGCACCAGCGTGTCGATGTTCAAGGCGGTGCGCAGCGCCTGGGCACGCTCCAGCAACTGCTGCTCGCTGTTCCAGCGCCCGACCACTTCGGCCAGCTCGGCCAGGTTCGGCGTCAGCACGCTGGCGCCGGCGTAGCGGCCATAGTCGCTGCCCTTCGGATCCACCAGTACGATCTTGCCGTCGCCCCGGGCACGACCAATCATGCGCTCGACGTGCGTCAGGCCGCCTTTGCCGTAGTCGGAGAACAGCACCGCGGCATGGCTGACGAGCGCGCGTTCGAATTCGGACAGCATTTCCGACAACACTTCGTGATCGGGCGGATTTTCGAAATCGACCCGCAGCAGCTGCTGCGCGCGCCCGATGACGCGCAGCTTGACGCTGGTCTGCAGCTTGGGGTCGCGGCCCAACCGCACCTGCACTCCCTGGGCTTGCAGCAGCTGCGCCAGGCGCTGCGCCGGCTCATCATCGCCCACGACAGTGATCAGCGTGGCTTGGGCGCCCAGCGACTTGACGTTGATCGCGACGTTGGCGGCCCCACCCGGGCGCTCCTCCTGGCGCGTGACTCGCACCACCGGCACCGGGGCCTCCGGAGAAATGCGATCCACCTGACCGTACAGGTAGCGGTCGAGCATGGCATCGCCGACGACAAGAATCCGGGCTTGCTGCAGCCGCTGTCTGATTCCGGTCATCCCCAGTTGCGCTCCCTTTGTCGGCCCCGTCGCGCATCATACATCGTTCCCGAGCAGATGCTGCGATGCAGCATTAAGCTGTCGCGGTGCCGCTGCGCCGGACCAGGAGCGCGGCAGATTGCCGGAGGTCAGATTCGCGGGGTGCTTTCGGAGGCGCGCACGCTGCCGTCGGACAGCCGGCGCCTGGCCAGCTCGGTGACCTTGCGGTCATCGTCGGGAAATGTGGCGGGCATCTTGCAGGTCCATACGTAGTCGCGAATGTTGCGCCGGCGGGGGTATTCGGCGACTGCATCCGACAACAACGTGACGCTGCGCGGACAGTCGAAGTTCGCCAGCGCCACCAGCAGCTCGTCCAGGATCTGCTTGGTGCGCTCCCAGGGCAGGGAGTGCTCGATCGCGCGCAGAATCTTCGGATGCTCGGTTCCAGCTACGTTGGCGCCGATCAGCAGCTCTTCGAATAGCTTCTCGGCCGGCCGCAGCCCCATGTAGTTGATTTCGATGTCGCCGTCCGGGTTGCTCTGATCCTGAATGGTCAGTCCCATCAGGCTGATCAGCCGACGCGCCAGATCGTCGATGCGCACCGGCTGACCCATGTCCAGCACGAACACATCGCCGCCGGTCGCCATCGCGCCGGCCTGGATGACCAGCTGCGCAGCCTCCGGAATGGTCATGAAGTAGCGCATGACATCCGGGTGTGTGACCGTGACCGGGCCGCCGCCGCGGATCTGCTCCTGGAACAGCGGCACCACCGATCCGGACGAGGCCAGCACGTTACCGAAGCGCACCATGCAAAAGCGCGTGTGGCGTGAGCGCTGCTGCAACGCCTGCAGCACCAGCTCGGCGAAGCGTTTGGTGGCGCCCATGACATTGGCGGGATTGACCGCCTTGTCGGTCGAGATCAGGACGAAGGTATCAACATTGGTCTCGAGCGCCGCTTCGGCCGCGTACCAGGTGCTGATGACGTTGTTATGAATGCCTTCGATGATGTTGTGCTCCACGATCGGCACGTGCTTGTAAGCGGCCGCGTGATACACCGTGTGCACGCCGAAAGTCGTCAGCACCTCGCGCAGCCGTGGGCGATGGTGGGCGTTACCTAGCAGTGGCACGATCTCGGTCGAAAACCGGTGCGAGCGCGCCTTCTCGCTCAGCTCGCGCTCGATCTGATACAACGCGATTTCCGACATTTCGAACAGCACCAGTCGCTGCGGCGCGCAGTTCAGGATCTGCCGGCACAGCTCCGAACCGATCGATCCGCCCGCTCCGGTCACCATCACGCAGCGGCCACGAATCGAGCGCTCGAACAGCGCCGGATCCGGCGGCACCGGATCGCGCCCGAGCAGGTCGCCGGCGTCCACCTCGCGTAGTTCGTCGATGCGCGCCTTGCCGGAGATGATCTCGGACAGATCCGGCAGTGACTGCACGTGCACGCCCAGCGGCTCGAGCTTCTCGAGAATCTCGCGGCGGCGGCGCCGGCTGGCGGCCGGCATCGCCAGCAGCACGCGTCCAATCTGCATCTCCACGACCAACGATGGCAGCTCGCTCGGAGCGTAGACCTTGATGCCGTTGATGCGGCTGCCGCGCAGCGCCTGCTTGTCGTCGATGAATGCAACCGGCTCGAAATCAGGACCGCCGCGCAACACCGCTGACAATTGCGCGCCCGCCTCGCCGGCGCCGTAGATGGCGACCCGCGTAGCCTCGGCACGGCCATTGAGCCCGTAGTAGTACATGTAGCGCACGATGAAGCGGCTGGCCGCCAGATACAGCAGTGCCAGGGCCGAATAGATTGCAAGCGCCGACAGCGGAATGTCGGTCTGACCGTGCACGCGGTCGTATGCCGCCAGGGTGGTGTTGGACAGCACGATGCCAACCACCACCACCACCATCGCCTGCGGCCCAATGAAGCGGATGATGGCGCGATACAGCCCGAGTACGGAGAAGATCACGATCGCCGAGCCGGTACCCACCAGAAACAGGTCCCAGTGCTGTGCCGGGGCAAAGCTCAGCTGATCGAACTTGAGTATCAGCGCTGCCCACAGCGCCAGGGGCAGCATGATGGCATCGGCCGTGACCATGACGAGTCGCTTGGTGCGGCGGGAAAGCGAGAACAGTGCCCCCGCGAAGGTCGACACCAGAGTGTTGTTCGTTGGTTGCACTAGCCGCTCCTGTCCGCAGAGGGCCAGCGACGTTCGGCATTCGACGTCGCTGTCACCGCGGTGATTCGAGCACGGTGAATCGAGCCGATATGCGCCGAAGTGCGGCAGATATCACCGATCACTGCATGCATGGTACAGCACATTGAGTCATGTGGGTATTGCGCCACAATGCACTTTGCCGTCGGGAGTGAGTGCAGTTGCGCGTCGTCCTCGGATGACCAATTGCTAGTTAGTGCCTCAAAACGCTTCTTTGTGGCGTCCGTTGACGTAACTAATGTCATCCACGGTTCCAATTTCAATGCGGGCCGGGAATTTGACCGCAAATCTTTAGGTCGTTCGTCCGGCAAAGGCCTACATTTCCATTCTTTTCCGTCCTATTCTTCGATTTGTCTCACGTTTCAGCGCGGCCGGCACCTGTAAAAAGTACCAGTGTGACGAGCGGCACTAGCGCCACGACAGCGGTCCATAGCGCGAGTGATGGATGCATCAGCGCAAAGATCGCGCTCGGTAACAGCCAGCAGACATTAATCACCGCGACCACAACGGTCACCCGTCGGTGACTGTGCCAGCGGCGCGCGAGCCGTTGGTAAGCATGACTGCGATGGGCGTCGAATACACGCTCGCGGCGCAGTGCGCGCACCGCCAGGGTGGCGGTGGCATCGCAGAGAAAGACACCTCCCAGGATCAGCCACGGGAAGATGGCCGCCGGAAGCTCGCGGCCGTGCGCGAGCGCGAACAGCGCAATCGCGTACCCCAGATAGCCGCTGCCAACATCGCCCATGAAGATTCGGGCTGGCGGCCAGTTCCAGATCAGAAACCCGATCGATGCTGCGCACACCGCCAGCGCGGCCGCCGCCCAGCCGGCTCCGGCGTCGAAGCACGTCGCCAGCACGGCACCGGCAGCGCACACGAACGCGGCCTCGCCGGCGGCGAGGCCGTCGATGCCGTCCATGAAGTTGAACAGATTGAGCGCCCAGATGATGGCCAATGCGCCAAATATGAAACCGCCGGCGCCGAAGCACAGAACCTGCGCACCGATCTGAATCGGCGGCAGGCCGCCGAGCAACGCCATCGCCAGCACCGCGACCCCGGCATGCACCAGCAGGCGCAGCCTCGCCGACACGCGCCGACGATCGTCCATGAATCCGATCGTCGACACCGCGAGGCCGCCGACCAGCAGCGCCGCGAACAGGCGCGGTTCCACCATCCCAAGTAGGCGCTGCGCGCTCAGCGCGATCAGCGAGGCGATCACGATCGCGATGCCGCCGCCGCGCGGCGTCGGCGCGGAATGCGAACTGCGCTGATTCGGGTGATCGAGCCATCCATGACGGATGGCGAATCGGCGCACGGCACCGGTCAGAATGAGAGCGAGCACCAGCGCCGCAGCGATTGTCACCGCCAGTTCAGCGCGCATCGGCCTGCTCGCGCCTGCCCAGCGCAACCGCCCAGGCTAGCTCCTGTTCGAGGCTGAAGGGTGGCGACCAGCCCAACTTGTCGGCGATGATGCTTGGGCGCAGCTCAAATGGATCGAGCAGTCGCGCGACGTCGGCGGACTTTCCCAGCACGCGCAACATCCCCGCCAGCAGCGCCGGCGGCATCGAAAACAGGCGCGCCGGTCGGTGCAGGTAGCGGCCGAGTGCGCGCGCCAGCTCGGCCACCGAGATGCTCTGCTGATCGGCGACCAGCATGGTCTGTCCGGCCGCCGCCGGATGCGCGCCAGCCGCATGCAGCACATCGGCCAGGTTGCGAACGCCGAGCATCGAACGCGGTGCGAGCAGCCGGGCGATCGGCAGCGGCCAGCCGGCGCGAATCGCGTGCAGCAGGCGGGAGAAATTTCCGGGCGCGCCCGGCCCGTAAATCAGCGGCGCGCGCACGATCACCACCTGCAGTCGCGCGGCGGCCCGTGCTCGCAACCACTGCTCCGCCTGCAGTTTGGAATGCGTGTAGGCATCGTGTGGCGAGGGATTCGACTGGTCGGTGAAGCCGCCGGATGGTGAGCGGCAACCGAGCACGCCGGCCGAGCTCAGGAATACCACCCGCGGAACCCCGGCGCCGATGCATGCCTCGACCACCACCTGCGTGAGCTGTACGTTGGCCTCGTGGTAGGCGCGTGGCGCGTCGGCACCTGAGGCAGCCAACACATGCGCGCGACCGGCCAGATGCACCAGAGCATCGCTGTCGCCCAGCGCTGCCGGCAGATCCGGCGACGCCAGCTGCTGGCGGCTCAGCGGCAGCACCCGGCAGCCGCGCTGTTGCAATATTGCGCACACATGCCGACCGACGAATCCGCTCGCCCCGGTGACGGCAATGGCGGTCATGGTGCGCCTCGCCGCTCCGCCAGGCAGGCCTGAATGATTGACTGGTAGTGTGCCAAGCCGTGCTCACGCGCGAGTGATTGATCGTAGTAGCGCCTGCCGGCGTCGCCCATGGAAGTCAGTTTCGCCGGATCGGCGTGCAATGCCAGCACTGCCCGCTGCACGCCGATCGCATCCCCGCCGCGCACGGCCATTCCACAGCCGCACGCGTCGAGGTACACGTCGATGTCGCTGGCCGGACCGACATACAAAATCGGCAGCCCGCGGGCCATGTAGCTCAACACCTTGCTGGGCACCATCAGCCCCTCGAAGCCGGTCCGCAGGGTAACCAGTGCCACGTCGGCCAGGCCGAGGCTCTCGGGCAGGCGCGAGGCCGGTAGAAAGTCGGCCATCCGCACGATGTCGGTCAGATGCAATGCCTCGATCAGCGCGCGCACTTCCTGTGCACGGCTGCCGCGGCCGATGACAACCAGACGCAGATTCGGCACCGTCTGGCGAGCGCGCGCAATGCCTTCCAACAAGGTTTCAAATTCATGCCCGACGCCGAGATTGCCGGAATACAGCAGCACGAAACAGCCCTGCAGCTGCCACTCGGATCGCAAGCCATTGTCATTGCCGCGCACGATGCCGGCCGCACCGGTCGACCAGTTCGAGCAGGTGACGATGCGTCCCGGCTCAACACCCTTGCTGCGCAAGCGCTCGGCCATGACCGGCCCCAGGGCGACCACGCGCGTCGCCGAACGATAGCTCCACCGAAATAGCGATCGCAGCAACCGCCACAGCCATCCATCCGCGCGCACCATCCCATAGGCCGCGACCACCTCGGGGTAGACGTCCATCGCAATGATGATCAGCGGCGTGCGCCGCAGCCGAGCCGCAATGCCGGCCAAAACCACCGCTCCCGGTGGATTGGTCTGCGTCAGGTACAGTTGCGCCCTCCGGCCCAATAGCAGCAGCGGCAGCAGCGCCAGCGAAAACCACGCCTGTCGCAGCAACCGCAAGCGGCGCGGGCCGCCGCCGATGGACGGAATGCGCCGGATGTGCACCCCGACGCTCGCGGGATTGGCTACATCATCCTGCGCCGGCACGTACTGATCGGCGCCGCAGATCACTTCGACATCGAAGCCGCGTGTGGCCAGATATGTGGTCAGGTCGCGCGGCAGCTCGGCGCCGCCCCAGCCCTCCGGATAATAGAATTGTTCGACGAACACCAGGCGCGCACGCATCGAAGATCCCGGAACGACTGCGGTTACTGATCCGCCTCACGTATACTACGGCACATCTCGCGATGACTGGCGGCCGTAACGTGCAGGACGAAATCCGCTGGATCAATCATGCCGGCTATGAGGTCCGCAGCAACGGCGTGCGGATCGTGCACGACCCGTGGCTGGACGGCTACGCCTTCCTGGATGCCTGGAGCCTGATGGCGAAGTCCGAGTATGCAATCGAAGACTTCGTTGGCGTCGACTACATCTGGATCAGTCACGAGCACCCGGACCATTTTGCGCCCGGCGTGTTGCGCCGGATTCCCGCCGAGGTACGCGCGAACATCACGATCCTGCACCAGTTCACCCGCGACAAGCGCGTCATCGCCTTCTGCCGCAAGCTCGGATTCACCACCGTGGAGCTGCCAGACCGCGAGTGCGTCGAGCTGAAAAACGGACTCACGATAACCTGCGGCATGGACGGGCAGGACTCGTGGTGTTACCTCGAGACGCCCAACACCACTTATTTCAACGCCAACGATTGTGTCGGCGCGGACTGGAAGGCCATCGGCGCCTCGCTGGCGCGGCCGGTCGACGTGCTGCTGACGCAGTTTTCCTATGCCAGCTGGGCCGGAAATCCCGGCGACGATGCCCGCATGCAGCAGCAGGCGCGGGAGAAGATCGGCCAGATGGAACAGCAGTTGCGCTCGCTGCGCCCGAGGATCCTGATCCCGTTCGCCAGCTATGTGTGGTTCTGCCGCCCGGAGAATTTCTATCTTAACGCGCACGCCAACCACATTGACGATATCTACCGGCGCTTCAAGGACCGCCTGCCGACGGTGGTTCTGTATCCGGGAGATCATTATCACGCCGGCGAGAACTTCGACAGCGCCCAGGCGTTGCAGCGCTACGCACACGACGCGGCCGAACACCCCGAGCCGCTGGCCGCCGACGACAAGTCGAGCTCGATGGAGGAGCTTCTCCGGATGTCGGAGACGCATCAGTGGGAGCTGCACCGCAGGAATGCGATGTGGCTGCTCAGACCGCTGGCCTGGACCGGCTACGTGCGACCGGTGCGGCTGTACTTCCACGACATCGCCCAGGGCATCGAATACTCCATGTTCGGTGGCGTGCTGCGTCAGGGGCTGTCGGCCGATCAATGCGACTTAGAAATGAGAACCTCCTCGTTCGCCAACATGCTCGCCTATGGCTACGGCTTCAACACGTTTTATATAGGCGGCCGCTTCCGTGAGCTGCAACCCGGTGGCTGCGGCCGCCTCAGCCGAAATTTCGCAATATTCGGCCAAAATGCCGCCGGCTATTCCTTCCCTGGACTGCTGCTTCGAAAATACTATCTGCTCGCACATATGCCCGCGCTGTTAACGAGATGCCTGCGGTTTGGATCATGACCGAGTTGCGTCAGCACGCGGCCACCGATAGCCCCGCCGGTGCGGAACTGTTTGACCTGGTATGCCCGCTGACGCGTCTGCCGCTCGTCATTAGCTCGCTGGCGGATGCGCGCGACCGAATTGCCGACGGGCGCGCGCTCGCGAGGCGCGAGTCCAACGCAGGCGTAGCCGCGGCCGTCGGCGAGAGTGATCCAGTGCTGTTGCGTGCGGACAACCGGGCGGCATATCCAATCATCGATGGCATTCCGATCCTGCTCGGCCCGGAACGTCTGTCGGCCCCAGGGGAGGCGGTGCAATTCGATCTAACCACTGGTCACTATGCAGAAGCGTACAACGAGACGCCGTTCTACGATGCCGAGGCTATCGCCAAGACTACGCAAATTGAGAACAACTCGCTGGTCGGACTGCCGTTTGATGGCCTGAACCGTTTGGGATTACTGCACCAGATGTCCCTGCGACATCGCAGCGATTTTCCCAATCCACCGCTGCGCTGGTTGGCCGCGTCTGTGGATTCGCCCTGCGAGTGGGATTGCTTCGCGCATTTGGCGCCGGTTCAGGAACGGCGAATGGCGCAGATCGGCGGCACCGGCGAAGTAGCAATGACGCTGCTGCTCGCCGGGACGCGGGCCGCCATACTCATCACGCCAATGCTGGGCGAGGCGCGACTGGCGCGCGCGCTGGCGCGCAAGCTTGGAGTCGCCGAACGCTTCCGCTGCGCGGTCGGGATCGCCGAAGAGCTGCCGTTGCCGGACACCAGCCTCGAGATCGTTTACTCTGGGGGAAGCGTGCATCATATGACCACCGAGCTTGCCTTTCCCGAGGTCGCCAGAGTGTTGCGCAGCGGCGGCCGATTCGCCGCGATGGAGCCATGGCGCGCGCCGCTCTACGCCCTGGGAACTCGGGTATTCGGCAAGCGCGAGGCCAACCCGTTCTGTCGCCCGCTGACCCGCGCGCGTGTTGCGCCACTGTTCCAGGCTTTTTCCCAAGCGCGCTGCATACAGCATGGCGCCCTGACACGCTATCCGATGCTGGCGATGCAGAAACTGGGCGCCCGCATCTCGCAGGCCACTGCCTGGCGGGTGGGCCGGACCGACGATCGCATCTGCGCGGCGATTCCAGGGCTGCGCCGGCTGGGCAGCGGCGTGGCGCTACTGGCCACCAAATGAGGGACTGCCGGCCGCCGCATGTCCGCGGATAACAAGCTCTCGCCGCTACTCGATTCACGCTATCAATCGCGCCATACCTCCGGCGCAGCCTATCGCTCCGATGTCGACGGTCTGCGCGCGCTTGCAGTGCTGGCGGTCATCGTCTACCACGCCAACGCGCACTGGCTGCCGGGTGGCTTTGCCGGCGTAGACATCTTTTTTGTGATTTCTGGATATCTCATCTCCGGACTGATCGCCAAAGAGATCGACCGCGGCAGCTTCCGCTTCGCGAATTTCTACAAGCGACGCATCAAGCGCATTCTCCCGGTCTACGCGGTGGTGTGCGTAGCGGTCACGGCGATATCACTGTACCTGCTAAACGTCAACGACCTGATCTATTTTTCCGCGTCGCTGGCTGCCAGCTGGGGATTCGCCTCCAACGTGTTTTTCTCGTTGCTGAGTGGCGGTTACTTCGACGCACGATTCGCACTGTTTCCGCTCTTGCACACCTGGTCGCTCGGTGTCGAAGAGCAGTTCTACTTCGCCTTCCCCATGCTGCTAGCCTTGACCATGCGCTATCAGCGGCGCCGGCTGCTGCCGATCGTGCTGATAGCGACGGTCGGATTCGTGCTGCTGTCGCAGGCGCACGCCACCGATCCGAGCGCGTATTACCTGCTTCAGTTCCGCGCTCACGAGTTGCTGCTCGGCGTGATCGCGATGCTGGCGAGCCGTGATTTCCCTCTGCGCAGTGTCGCGTGCGCCACAATCCTGTTCGTCACCGGCCTGGCCGTCACGGTAGCGTCGTTGTTCCTAATCGACCCAACGCTAGGCTTCCCCGGGTTTCAGTCGCTGTTGCCCTGCCTGGGTGCGGGACTGGTCATCTATGCTGGGGCAAAGGCGAACGCGGTGCGAGTGCTGCTTACCAATCGGCCGATCGTGCTGGTGGGGCTGATGTCCTACTCCCTCTACTTATGGCACTGGCCGATCCTTGCTTTTCTCCGGTATCGCGGCATCACCCTGGACACCGGCGTAATCGCGGGAGCCGTTGCCGTGACGTTCGCACTGTCATACCTGTCCTGGCGGCTGGTAGAGCTGCCGGTGCGGGAGAATACCGCGGTGGAATTCAAAGCGGCGGCGCTCCGCTACTACGTGCTTCCTGCGGTCGTGTTCATTGCATTCGCTGCCTACGCCTACAGCTCCCACGGCATTCCGCTTCGATTTTCCCCGGACCTGCGCGCCCTGATGTCGAGCTATTCTCGCGAAACCGATCTTTCGCGCGCCTGCTCGACCCGGCCGCTTGACGAACCGGCCGTGACGCTGGCAGGTCTGGCCGCGAGCTGCACCCTCGGGGCCACCGGACAGCCCAAGGCCCAGATCCTGCTTTTCGGCGATTCGCACGCCAATCATGTCGAGCCGTTTCTCGATATTGTGGCGCGCGCGGCCAATCTCGCGGGCGTCTTTCATATCATGGGCGGCTGCCCGCCCACGGTGCGCAGCGACTCGGTGCCGACGGTTGAATCGTTCACGCCCAGCTGCGTCCGGCATAATCGCCAATTGCTCGACCTGGCGGGCAATTTCCGTTTCGTCGTATTGGGCGGACAGTGGAGCAGCGCCGGCGCCAAGTTCGAGCAGGATCTGCAGGCCGCGGTGGCCCAGATCGTGCGCGCCGGGGCGACCCCGGTCGTATTTCGCGACGTACCGGCCTCGGCCACCGACCTGTCGCTGTGCGTGCTGCGCAAGGCACGCGGTTGGCTGGCGGCCTCAACCCGTTGCGAAATTCCTGCGGCGGTGGCCCGCGCGCAGCAGGCACCGTTCAATCTGCAGATCGATCAGGTCGCCGCCAAATATCCGGGCATGATCGTCATCGATCTGGCCCGAGTGCTTTGCGACGCCGACCATTGCAACGGCCGCATCGACAACGCGGCCGTCTATCGGGACACCAATCACCTGAACGAAACCGCGTCCAGAATGCTCGCGCGCGAGTACTTGAGCGCCGTGGGCAATCCGTTTTCCCGCTAGCTCCGCGGCTGGCGGCCCAGGGCGGCCGTAAAATCACGTACGCGGCGCTGCGCTGCCAGCTCCCACGAGAAGCTGTCGCGCATCTTGCGTGCGCCGGCAGCGCCGAGCCGCGCGCGCAGCCGGGAATTCTCGAGCATGCGCAATTGCTCACAAAGGCTGCCCAGATCGTTCATCCGATAGGCCAGGCCGTTGCCGGTCACATGATCCTGATAAATGCGATCGCTGACGACGATTGGAATTCCACAGGCGGCGGCGTCCAGCATCGAGGTGCTCTCGTTGGTGAGCCAGACGGCGACGTCGCTGGCCCGATAGTAGTCGCCGAGCTGGCTGAACGGCATGAAGTCCAGCACCACGCAGCCGGTTTGATTCTCGACCGCGGCGCGCTGGTTGCCGTCGCCGACGAACAGCGCCCGAAACGGCCGGCCCTCTGAGCGCAACTGCTCGACGGCGCGCGCCAGCAGGATGACGTTTTTCCCTTCGGTCATCTTGCCGGTATAGATGCAGACGATGTCGGAGGGATGAAATCCCAGGCGTCGGCGCAGCTCGGCACGCAGCTCGCGTTCGGCAGCGCCGCTGATCGGGTGAAAGAATTCCGGATCGATTCCAAGATGCACGATGTCGATCTTGGAACGTTGGACGCCGAATCGCTTCCACGCCACCTCGCCGCAGTCTGCTGTGGGACAATAACAGCGCTCGCTGAACAGGCTGACGAAGCGACCGGGCAGCCAGCGCACGCAGAAATCGCGTGCCCGTGCCAGCGCGCCTCGAGGCCGGGTGCCATCACCAGCAAACATCAACGCCGAGGTATGGCTGCCGGTGAAGAGCCGGTAGCCCGACACGCATTTGACCAGGGCCGCCTCCAGCGGCATCCAGCCGATCGCCAGCACGCTGTAGACCACATCCGGGCGTAGCACGTGCAACTTGGCGGCCAGTCCGCGCATCAGCACGTGCCCGAGCGCGCGCCCGTGCGGCAGAATGTGCGCGGTGTAGCCGTCGATCTGCATGACGGTGCCCGCCTGCAGCGTCTGCTCCTGCAGGAAGCCCGGTACGCCGCTCTTGAATTCATTCAGGTTGTAATACGCCGCCAGATCGGTGGCGATGACATGCACGTCCAGTCCGGCACGCGCCAGATATTTCGGCAGCATCGTGCCCAGATATCCCATCTTTGGAGAAAACGTCTCGTTGATGACGACGACCTTCATTGAGCGCGTGCTTGATCCTTCGAGTCGGGGCTGTTCGATATTGTAATATACGGTTTTCCTTGTCATCGAGAGCCACCTTGAGTCAGTTCTATCCGGTGTCGCAGCCGTCGATCGGCAGCAAGGAAATCGCCTACGTCTCCGACGCGGTCGCATCGGGCTGGGTATCCTCGCTCGGCCGCTACATCGAGGAGTTCGAAAGCCGATTCGCGAGCTTTTGTGGCACGCGCTACGCGCTCGCCGTCAGCAATGGCACCACCGGGCTGCACCTGGCGCTGGTCACACTCGGCATTGGGGCCAACGACGAGGTCATCGTTCCGGACCTGACCTTCGTCGCCACCGCCAATGCCGTGGTGCATTCCGGTGCGAGCGTAGTTCCAGTGGACGTCGACGAATCGACGCTGTGCATCGACGTGGCTGCAATCGAGCGCGCGCTGACGCCGCGATCGCGAGCCATCATGCCGGTGCACCTGTACGGTCATCCGGCGGCGATGCAGGCCATAGCCGACGTCGCACGCAAACACGACCTGTATGTGATCGAGGATGCGGCCGAGGCGCACGGCGCACGCATTCGCGGCCGACGCGTCGGCGGATTCGGGCACTGCGGCGTCTTCAGCTTCTATGGCAACAAGATCATCACCTCCGGCGAAGGTGGCATGCTCACGACCGACGACGAGGCTCTGTACCTCAGGGCCAAGCGTCTGCGTGACCATGCCATGAGCCCGGAGCGGCGCTACTGGCACACCGAGATCGGCTACAACTACCGCATGACCAATCTGCAGGCCGCGCTCGGGCTGGCGCAGCTCGAGCGCATCGAGGAGTTTCTCGAGCAACGCCAGCAGCTCATGCAGTGGTATCGCGCCGAGCTGGCGGATATCCCCGGCCTGCGGCTCAATCGCCAACACTCCGACTGCACCAACGTCTACTGGATGGTATGCCTGGAGGTCGCCGGACTGCGCGAGGATTCGCGCGATCGTCTGATGCGCGAGCTGAAGTCGAAAGGGGTCGATAGCCGTCCATACTTCTATCCGATCTCGGACCTGCCGATGTACCGCCCGGCGGATACGCCTGTCACCCACCGCATCTACCAGCTCGGGATCAATCTGCCTTCCTACTTCGATCTGAAGCGCCAGGACGTGGCGGCGATCTGCGCCGTGGTCCGACTCGCGGTGTCGGAGCTGGTATCGGTTTAGTCCTTGTTTGTGGCGGCGCGCGGCCGTCTCCGGTTCCAGATGCGCCGACATTCAGCTGATCGTTTCTTCAATCCGCCATTTTCTCCAACACCAACAAGTGGAATACCGTTCGGTCCGCCATTCGCATTACGATTTTCGGACTGCGATAAAGCAATTTTGGTAGGCCTTTTCCGGTCGCGTAGATCTCAATCGCACTTGGTAAGGCCATACCATCAATGCGGGACAAAGACGACTGAGAACCCGTGCGACCAGCGGTAGCTTTTGCAGGGAAATGGGGAACTGATTGATGATATTAAAATGCTTCTGCAGCAGAGCGATGGCCTCATCGAGTCGAAAATACCTTCGAAATTCTGTCTCACCGACCGTTACCAGCGAAAAGCAATAGACGCAATTCGCAGTCCCCAGCTCCTTGATTTCCATCAAGGCCTTGTCGCGTTCACTCTCGTCTGAGAGATAGTATAGAGTCTCGAAGCTACAGATGAAGTCATATCGATCTTTGGAGAACTGCGATATTTCCTTTAGGTCGGCGACAAAGAAATTGATGTGTGGATAGCTCTCTTTCGCTCGGCGCACGGCAATTTCAGATATATCTAGGGCATCAAATTTATTTACGACTTTCAAAGCGTTTGTGAGATCGCCCTCTCCGCATCCAATATCAAGACCGTATTGAAAGCGACAGTGCCGAAGTTCTTGCAATAGTCGCTGTTTGCGAACGATGTTGGGCACAGAGTTATTCACACCCCATGGGTCGCTCACAGAATAGACCATCTCGAATTCTTCCTTGGAAGGATTCGATTTGCTCAACTTAATCGGTAGACGATGCAAAGTTTGACCACATTGAGTGGGTTAGGACCGTTGTCGGAATAACGGATCACCACCGCCTACTTCCGCCGGAAACAGGACTGCCTGAATCATCTGCCGTCGCGATCGCACTGTCGATCGGCAACGCGAATGTCTGCAATGTCCCGGCTGAAGAACCCGCGGTCAATTTCCTCATCTCGTGCCGACCGGCCCGGCACTTCAATCTACACCCGTCCCTTCGGTCCCGCATCTGCTCGCGTGCGGCTTTCCGCGTCTCGCGCGGAGCGCCGGCGCAGCCGCTCGAAGTCCTTCCATACGCCACGCGGGGGCCAACCCCGCAGCAGCATCCCGATCAGCGTGCGTGGCACCCGCCGCAACATAAGCTTGAGCAGCACGACGCGCAGGGCGCCGCAGGACTGCGGTCGATAGAAGAGAATGTACGGTCCGCACACGGCCAGCCGGTAGCCGTGCTCGATAGCAATGGCACTCAGTGCGCCATGCGTATAGAAGAACACGTGCTGCCCGGTCTCGGGGCTGAGGTACCACCAGTCGCTGTTCTGACCTGTGTACAGAAGTGTCGAGGCCAGGATGGCTGCCGGCGCACGTCGAAAGAGTGCCTGCAACTCCTGGCGCGGATGTTCGAAGTGTTCGAACACCTCGAAAGCGAGCAGTAGGTCCGGCGTGGAAAAATCGGGCCGCGTGAAAGCGCGTGCATAGGTGACCGTGGCGTACTTGTCATCCACGAAACAATTTACGGTATAGTCGCGCAGCATCCGGCACAGCAGGCCATCGCCGCCGCCATAGTCCAGTACCGCGTTCATTCTCAGCAAGCGTGACACCACAAAAGCAGCGGCGACATTCGCCAGGTTTCTCTGCGCCGCGCCCGTGTCCAGCAGCGCCAGATTATTGGATTCGTAGGCTTGCTGCAGCCAGTATGCCGGCTCGGTCTGCAGCGAACCGCAGCGCTCGCAGGTGCGATAGCGCACGCGGTACTTCTCCAGCACGGTCAGCACGAACGACTCGCGCAACGCTCCGTCGCACAGTCCGCATCGATCGGGCGCCGATTCAGTCGTTGCCGTCATGAGCCGCGTCGGAATCCTGGCGGTCTCGATGCCGCACTACGGTGGTACCTATCAATATACGCTGGCGATGATCGAGGCCCTGCGGCGCCTGCCTGAGCACGACTACACCCTCTTCACCGGCGCCCACAACGACGCCTACCAGCTGGGGCTGCCGATCGTGCGACTGCCGCCGCCGCCCTTGGGCGCGGCCCTCATCGGCGCAGCCGCCAGCGGACTTGCCGGCCGCATCGGACTGTTCTCGGATGTCGACAAGGTCATCGCCCCCATTTATTCGACCTACCTGCTGGCCTCGTCGCGGCCGTTCGCGTTTACGCTGCACGACCTGCAGGAAAAACATCAGCCGCAGAACTTCACGCCGCTGCAGCGCGCCTGGCGCAATGCCACCAACTTCTTGCTGACACGTGCGGCTACCCGCATCGTCTGCGAATCCAGGCATGTCGAGAGCGATATTAGAGCATTCTTTCCGGCGACGGCGCATAAGGTGCGAATCATCGCGGCGCCGCCGCTGACGAACTTCAGCAATCTATCCATTCCCGCGCCGCTGCAGACCGAAGCCGTCGACCGGCTGCAGCTGCCGACGCAATATCTGTTCTACCCCGCGCAGTTCTTCCCGCACAAGAATCATCTGCGGCTCATCGATGCTTTCGCACAGGTCGCGACCGAGCACCCGGGCTGCCAGTTGCTGCTGACCGGTCGGCCGATCCACGACTACGACAAGGTCGTGGCGCGCATCCGCGAACTTCGGCTGACTAGCGCGGTGCGCTTGCTTGGGCACCTGAGCGACATGGATCTGGCCATTCTCTACAAGGCTGCCACCCTGGTGGTGATCCCGACATTGTTCGAGAGCATCAGCATTCCGGTGTACGAGGCCTTTACGCTGGGCAGGCCGGTATGTGTGTCCAACGTAGTGGCGCTACCCGAGCAGGTCGGCGATGCCGCGGCGTTGTTCGATCCGTACTCGGTCGACGACATGGCACGGCGCATTTCCGCGACGCTCGCGGACCCGCAGCTGCGGCTCGAGCTGGTAGAGCGCGGCCGGCGGCGCATTGCCGGCATGACGATGCAGCGCTATTCCGAGCAGCTGCGCCAGTTGCTCAGCGAGATCGGCTAGCCGCCTTCGGCACCGATTGCCAAAAATACAGCAGCAGCAGCAGCACGGCACCGCCGCCGCCCAGCATCGAGGTGAAGAACGAAGTGTTGGAGATCGCGACGATGAACGGAACGAAGGCGACGAAGGCCACGCGCCGGTTGTGTTCCGACAGGATGCCGTTCACCAGCACTAGAAAGCCGCCGATCATCAGTCCCACCACGACCACACCGACGTTACCCGCTGACCCGATGCCGTCGGTGGCCCAGAAATTGGCGTTGGCGTCGAGCACGCCGCCGGTAAGGTAATAACCCACCTCCTCGCCCAGCGACTGGCCGTACGGATACGGCAGAATGCCGTCCACTCCGCCGATGTGCGAGAAATAGGTATGCGGATGGTTGTCGAAGAAATCCGCGTATACACCGGTCAAGGTGCCGGCCGTGCCGTAGGTGCGCATGAAGATCAGCGACACCACTAGAAATTCCAGCCCCTCGCCGGTGTCGTTCAGTACCGGCAGCAGACACAGCGGCAGCAGTACCGAGGCAACCACCAGCGCGCCCAGGCGCGCACTGGTGATGCGCGTGCCCTTGAAAACGCATAAATAGAACACCGGCGCCAGCACGATCGATAGCAGCACCGACTTCAGGCCCGAGGTGGAATAGACGAAGATCTGGCCGAGCGTACCGATTAGCAGCCACAGCCGTCGTCTCTCGACCAGGCCTACCGCCATCAGGAACGGATTGAAGCCGCCGGCCATGAACCCGATCGCATAGCCGACCAGGGAGCCGACCGCCGCCACATCCGCCGACAGTGCCCGTTGTTCATATACATTGGCAAAGGTCACGACGTTCAGGTTGCCGCGATAGACGACGAAGGTATAGATCGCCAGGGCCAGGTACACGCCGAAAAACACCATCTTGAATAGCGCGCCGTCGACCCGCAGGTGCCGCACCCGGGCGCGCCGGCGACCAAGCCCGATCATGCACAGGTAGGACGCTGCCAGCGCGCAAATCAGGCCCACGCCGCCCACCGGCAACAGTCCCTGCAGCGGCACCATCAGCATGGCCGGCAGAAATACGAAATAGAACACCATCCACAGGAAGTAATCCGAGAACGTATTGAGCTCCACCGGCAGCGCGACCGCGCACACCACCACCAGTACGCAGGCGAGCGCGAAGCTCGGGGGGATCTCTGGTGCCAGGGTGAAGCCCATGTAAGAGTAGGTCGGCACCAGCCAGGTGATGTAGACCCACACCAGGCACACGCCAACCAGCGCCACACACGCCAGCGATTTGATGCGCTCGCGCGGCAAACCAACCGAGCTGCGGCGCCGCCCCGCGGGCGCGGTTCCCGGCAGGGTGTCTACCGGCGTGCTACTCATCCCGACCTGCTCACCGGCGTCGGCCGCGCGCGCGACAGGATCCGGTACGACATGACCAGCAACGTCAGGTACGCCACGATGCTCACCGTGACGTGCAGCTCAAGCGCCGGCAGGGGCGCAAAGTGATAGGCGAAGATGGCTGCCCATGCGGCCAGCGTCAGCACCAGGCGGAGCAGGTACCAAAGCGAATTCATTTTTTGTCGGTTGAGCAGCATCAGCGTCATGTCGACCGGATTGACCACGAAGGCTACCAGCATCAGCGGCGCGACGATCTGTGAGAAATTTCCCGCCAGCGCCCAGCGCGCTCCGAATACGACGGTGAACAGTTGCGGGCCGAACAGCAGCAGAACGGCTATGGGCACGATCCCGAGCTTCAGGTGCGCGAAGACCACGCGGCGAAACAAATCCAGCGGATCGGCGGCGCCGTCTCTCATGGCGGTCGAGAACGAGGCCATGTAGACCTGCGATACCGCCTGGACCACCACCGCGATCGGCAGCGAGATGCAGCGGTCCACCAGTCCGTACTGGCCCGACACCGACGCACCAAAGGCCGCGAAGATCAGCAGCGGCGCCAGCGTGCCGCCAACGGCGTTCAATACCGATCCGGGCAGCGAGATCAGCGGATAGTCGCGGTAGCGGGTCAGCATATCGCGCATCGAATATTTCTGCCGCCGCCACAACCGATAGCGCGTATCCTGACCGATCATTTTCCCCACGACGTACAGCGCGGCGATACCGCGTCCGGTGAGTTCGCCGAGCACCAGCCCAAGGCCTGAGATCTTCAGACCGCTCAGCGCCAAGGCCGCCACCGAATTGCTTGCGGCCTGACAGCCCTTGGCGATCGCCCCGACCCGGAACGCGTGGCCTCGCAGCAGCAGGTAGGTGAAGGTCTGAAAAGCGCCGCCCGCCAGCAGTGCCACCGGCAGCACCCACAACGCGCTGCCCAGTTTCGCCGCGCCGCTGGGCCACAGCAGATGTACCGCCGCGCACAACGCCAGCGTCACCGCCGCCACCAGCGCGTTCAGCCCTAGGCAGAGCCTCCCCAGCGCAAATGCGCGGTCATCGGTCTCGGCATTGAGGATCGCAAGTTCGTAGCGCAGGCTTGCAATCGGTATCAGAAAGATCAGTGCCGCCAGGAAGATCTGGTAGCGGCCAAATTCCGCCGGGGAATACAGCCGCGCCAGGATCGGCAACGTGGCAAAACTGACCGCCTGCGCAGCCACCGAGCCGCGTAACACGATCAGGACGTTATTGAGGATCTGCATGCGAACCCGCTGGTCGCAAGTTCAGTGGAAGCTCATCACCGCT
>DASXYW010000111.1:0-103005 GCA_036502265.1 Steroidobacteraceae bacterium
CCGCGCACGAGCACGGCGCGGTAACCCCGCATCCGTCAAACGGGACCGGCATGGCGCACGGGAACAGCTTCAACGGCGCGCCGGCTCACACCCCGGCGCCCCCGCACCAGGAATCCAGCGGGCCGCCGCCGAGCACGCCGCACCCGGCCGCGGGCACGCCGCACCCAGCCTCAGGCCCCGCGGGGCCGCCCCATCCGGCCGTCCAGCAGCATGAGCACGGGCACGGCGGCCCGGCGCAGGGTGGCGGTGGCAATGGTGGACACGAGTCCCAGCACCAGGAGCACGGGCACGGCGGCCCGGCGCAGAGTGGCAGTAACAGTGGTGGACACGAGTCCCAGCACGAGGAGCACGAGCACCCGTAGGGCCATGGAGGCCGCAAGGGCGCTCAGTGCGCCGCCGGGAGCGTGGCTTGGGCTGCAACGATTGCCGCTCGAGCGCGCCTAGATCAGGCGGCGCTGGCAGCGCTGGCGGTGATGGGGGCGCTGTCGGCGCGCAGTTCAGTGCTCTGCAGGCGCGCGATCAGTGAGCGCAGGAATTCCCGATTGAAACGCAGCTGGCAGGCGGTTGACTCCTGTTCCAGCAGCGTGGCGCTGACCTTCAGCACCGTGACGCCGTCGGCTGCCAGAATGGTGGCCGTACGTTTGGCGCCGGCCACGTAGCTGGCTTCACCGAAGCACTCGCCGCTGCCGAGCAGGCCGATGCGCACGCCGTGGCGCTCCATCGCGCAGTTGCCGGCGACGATGATGTAGAAGCGATCGTCCATCTCGCCTTCCTTCACGATCTGCTCGCCGGCGGCGTATTCCTGCCAGGCGCTGGCGCGCAGCACCTCGTAGATCTCGGCATGCGAGAATTCGTGGAAGAACTTCAGCCGTCGCAGCAGTGAGAATTGCTGCTGCTGGTCGATACGCGAGTAGCGCTGTCGCAGCGTCTGGTGGACGCGGGTGAGTTCGGCGGCGAAATCGAGCCCCGACTGATAGCGACGGGCAGGATCCTTCTGCATCGCCACCGCGACCACATTCTCGATCTCCTCGGGCACGTCCTGGCGCAGGGTGTGGATTGGCGCCGGTGTCGCGTACACGATCTGGTGCAGCAGCTTGGCGAGGTTGCCGGCGCGAAACGGCCGCACGCCGGTCAGCAGCTCGTACATGACCGCGCCGAGCGAATACAGGTCCGAGCGGTTGCTCAGATCCAGGCTCTGCACCTGCTCGGGCGACATGTAGCTGGGCGAGCCGGCGATGCCCTCGATGCGCGAGATCTCCGAATCGGCTACCAGTGCGATGCCGAAGTCGATGATGCGCACATCGCTGTCGTTGGTGAGCATGATGTTCGAAGGCTTGATGTCGCGATGAATGACTCCGCGCGAGTGAGCGTAGTGCAGCGCCTTGGCGCACTTGAACATCAGCTCGACCACATCGTCCAGGCGCAACAGATTGTCGGGTCGACAGTAGGCCGAGAGAGTGCGCGCACCGTGCACGTGCTCGGTCACGATATAGCAGTGACCGCTCTCTTCGCCGGCGTCGTAGATCGGCAGGATGTTCGGGTGGTGCAGCATGCCCACCATGTGCGCCTCCGACAGGAACATCTTGCGCGCTACCCGCGCCCGCTCGTCATCGCCCCCGGCCTCGATGGTGTAGACCTTGATGGCGACGTCACGCCCGTAGTACGGGTCATGTGACATAAAGACAGTGCCGGTGCTGCCGTGCCCGACCTCATTAATGATCGGGTACTTGCCGATGCGCTCGGGAATCTTGATGGCGCTGGTGGCTTTGGGTGCAGTGGATTTCATCAGCCCGGCAGACCTCGAGGACCAGCGGCAGAATAAGCGTGCGGCCGGTTTCGGGGCTGTGATGGGGATCGCGGAACCAGGGCGCGCGGGGCGCTCGAGCGTGCCGGCGGGGCTTATTTAGCGGTCGAAGTGATCGAATCCCAAAGGCGAGAACTGCATCACCGACCCGGCGCGCGTCAGCTTAAGGCCACTGCCGGCGCACACGCTGCCCACGCGAGTCAGGGGCACCCCGATGCGGGTCGCCAGCGCGGCGATCGCGCCGGCCTGCGACGCCGGCGCAGTGAAGCACAATTCATAGTCCTCGCCGCCGCCGAGCGCGCAGCGCCAGGCCTGCTCACCGAGCACCTGGCGCAACGCCGGCGACAGCGGCAGCGACTCGATCGGCAGGGTCGCGGCGCATCCGGATGCGGCCAGCAGCCGCGTGGCATCCAGGTACACCCCATCCGAGACGTCGATGCAGGCACTGGCCACAGCGCGCAGCCCCAGACCCAGCGCGCTGCGAGGGCTGGGGTATTCGAACCGGCCCTGCAGATAGGCCGCCTCGGCCGCAGCCGCCGCGACTTCAGCGCGCAGCAACTTCAGGCCACAGGCGGCATCGCCGACGCTGCCGCTCAGATACAGCTCATCGCCCGGCCGCGCGCCGTCACGCCGCAGCGCCTGCCCCGAAGGCACCACCCCGGCCAGGGTCACGGTAATCGACAAGGCGCCGCGGCTCAGGTTGCCGCCGACCAGGGCAACCGCGTGGGTGCGCGCCAGCGCGCCAAATCCACCCGTGAACTCGTGCAGCCAGGTCTCGTCCACCGCCGGCAGGTTCAACGACAGCAGCGCCCAGCACGGCTGCGCCCCCATGGCCGCGATGTCGCTCAGATTGACCGCCAGCGCCCGATGGCCGAGCGCGCGCGGTGCGGCACCGGGCAGAAAATGCACCGCCTCGACCAGCGCGTCGGTGGTCAACACCAGTTCGCTGCCGGCCGGCACCTGAAGCAACGCCGCGTCGTCGCCGATGCCGAGCACGGTGTCGTTACGGCGCGCGCCCAGATCGCGCAGGAAGCGCTCGATTAACTGTGTTTCCGACAATGCCATGGCTGCAGCGCGCCTTGAGTGGTCAGTGCTCCTGCGGCCGCCACAAGCGCGCGCCACGATCGAGCACGCCGTTGACGAATTTGTGCCCGTCGGTGGCGCCGAAGCGGCGTGCCAGGCCGACAGCCTCGTTGATGACCACCCGGAACGGCACCTCCGGACGATGACGAAGCTCGTAGCTGCCGATCAGCAGCAGCGCGTGCTCGATCGGATCGAGCTCGGCGGGCTTGCGATCCAGCAGCGGCGACAAACCCGCATCCAGCTCCACGCGAGCGCGGCAGATCGCCGTGATCAGGGTTTGGAAGTACTCGGCGTCGGCGCGCGCCATGTCTGGTTCATGCGCAAACTCCTGCACCAGGTCCTGCCATTCACAGGCATTGAGCTGCCAGCGATACAGCGCCTGCATGGCCAGCTTGCGCGCCACGCTGCGGCCGCCGGAACCGCGCTCGCTGCGGACGTTCACTTCAGCCGCCGCAGCAGGCTGGCCATCGCGAGTGCGGTGTCGAGCGCTTCGCCTCCCTTGTTGAGTGAATCGGGTCGCGCGCGCTCGAGCGCCTGCGTGCGGGTCTCGACCGTGAGCACGCCGAAACTGACCGGCACGCCGCTATCGAGCATCACGCGTTGCAGGCCGTGAGCACACTCGCCGGCGACGTACTCGAAGTGCGCAGTATCACCGCGGATGATGCAGCCTAAGGCGACGATCGCATCGTACTGGCCCAGTGCGGCCAGCGCCCGGGCGGCCAGCGGCAGTTCGAACGCTCCGGGAACATGCTCGACCCGCAGCGCGGCGTCGGTGCCGCCGTGACGGCGCCAGTTGGCGCGCGCGGCATCCACCAGCGCCTCGACGATGTCGTCGTTATAGCGCGCGGCGACGATCGCGAATTCGAAATCGCCGGCCGAATAGCTGATGCTGTTGGAGGACTGATTGGCCGCGGTACCCATGCGGCCTGGAAGTATAGCGAAGGCTCAAGCGCTCTCGCCGACGTATTCGATGATCTCCAGGCCGAATGCCGAGATGCCGTACAGGTGTTTGGGTGCCGACAGCACGCGCATTCGCTGCACGCCCAGATCACGCAGGATCTGTGCGCCCACGCCATAGGTGCGCAGCACCTGGCCACTCATGGCCGCCGGCGACTCGACCGCCGTTCGCCGCGACAGCAAGCTCACCGCGTCGGCCAGCTCGCGCGCCGGCTCGCGCTGGCGCAGGATCACCACCACGCCGCAGCGCGAACGGGCGATACGCGCCAGTGCCGCCGACAGCGTCCAGGCCTGCGACCCGTCGCGCACGCCGACCAGATCGCGCAACGTATCGGTGACATGCACGCGCACCAGCGGCGGCTCGGCTGCCAGGTCGCCATGCACCAGCGCCAGATGCACGTCGCGATTGACGTGGTCTTCGTAGCAGTAAAGTTGGAAGTCACCGTGCGCCGTGTTGACGGTCTGCTCGGCGATACGCTCGACCGAGCGCTCGGTCTGCAGCCGATAACGGATCAGGTCGGCGATGGTGCCGATCTTGAGCCGATGTTGGAGCGCGAAGGTCTGCAGCTCGGGCCGGCGCGCCATGGTGCCGTCCTCGTTCATGATCTCGACGATCGCCGCGGCCGGCTCGAATCCGGCCAGGCGCGCCAGATCGCAGCCGGCTTCGGTGTGGCCGGCACGAGTCAGTACGCCACCGGGCTGCGCCATGATCGGAAATACGTGGCCGGGCTGGCGCAGCTGCTCGGGCCTGGCGTCGGGGCGCACCGCCGTACGCACCGTGTGGGCGCGATCGTGCGCCGAGATGCCGGTGGTGACCCCCTCGGCGGCTTCGATCGACAGCGTGAAATTGGTGCGCAGCGTGTGATCGGTGTCGCTGACCATCAGCGGCAATCGCAGCTGCGCGCAGCGCTCGCGGGTCAGCGTCAGGCAGATCAGGCCGCGCCCATAGCGCGCCATAAAATTAATATCCTCGGGGCGCACGCAACTGGCCGCCATGACCAGGTCGCCTTCGTTCTCGCGGTCCTCATCGTCCATGATGACGACCATGCGGCCGGCGCGCAGCTCGGCCAGTATCTCGTCGATACTGTTGAGGCCGCTGGCCGGCCCGCTGCCGGCATGGCTGCCGTCGCCATGCGGATTGATTGCGCTGAGTTTGACCATCGCGACACGCTACCACGAGGTCGGCATTCAGGCGAACGAGCCGAACAGGCTGCCGACCGCGGCCGTTACCGCCATCGCCAGAGCGCCCCAGAAGGTCACCCGCAGGGCGGCCGGTGCGATCGGCGCCCCGCCGGCGCGCGCCGCAAGGCTCCCGAGCACAGCCAGCAACACCAGCGAGCTGATCGCGATCACCGGCACCAGCGTCACCGACGGTGTGCTGATCACGAGCAGCAACGGCAGCAGCGCACCGCCGGCAAAACTGGCGGCCGAGGCCAGCGCCGCCTGCAACGGCCGCGCCCGACGGCTCGTCGACAGGCCCAGCTCATCGTGCGCGTGCGCGCCCAGCGCGTCATGGCGCATGAGCTGCACGGCCACCTGCTCGGCCAGATGCGGTGCCAACCCGCGCTGCCGGTAGATGCCGGCCAGCTCGGCGCGCTCGGCCGGCTCATCGGTCGCCAGCTCGCGCCGCTCGCGCTCCAGGTCCGAGCGCTCGCTGTCGGCCTGCGAGCTCACCGAGACGAATTCCCCGGCGGCCATCGACATGGATCCGCCGACCAGTCCGGCGACTCCGACGATCAGCGCCTGACTGCGCGACACGTTGGTTGCGGCCACGCCCACCAGCAGGCTCGCCAGCGATACGATGCCATCGTTGGCCCCGAGCACCGCGGCGCGCAGCCAGCCAACGCGACTGGAGTAGTGACGCTCGAAATGATGACGCTTCATGACCGCGCGCTCATGGGCGCAGCAGCGTGTCCGCGCCATCCAGCTGCGCGCAATAGCGCGTAAGCGCCTGCGCGGTGAGGCCGATGTACTGCTGCGCCTCCTCCCAACGGTGCTTCTCGATCGCCTCGCGCACACCCGGAATGGTCTTGGCGTCATATCCAGTGAGTGCCCCGGGCGCGTACAACAGGTGTTTGTACCACGGCCGGCGCGGCAATCCGGCCTCGATCAGGAGCGTCTGCTCCAGCCCCCGAAGCCGCTCATCGAGCTGGCCGCGCCGCCCGGCATCGGCCGTAAGCCCCGTGGCAGCGGCATCGGCCAGCGCCGAATCGAAAGTCTGGGTGCAACGCTGCAGCTGCGCCGCGGCCTGCTCCAGCGGCGCGAAATCCAGCGAAGGCACCTCCCCCTCGACGGCTGGCGGCCCGACCGGGGCTCGCGGGTCGGTGGTCAGCTCGAACACTTCCGAGCGTCGCAGGTCGGCGAGCGCCTGCGCATGATCGCTCGCATCGCTCGCGAGCTTGTGCAGTTCCTGCAGATAGTTCTGGACTTCGGTGGCCAGGTCAGCAGTCTGCAATGGCAGCACATCGGCGTCGGCCAGCCGCAACGCCAGATGGCCGAGCGTCTGGGCCTGTGCTACTTCGTAGTGAAATCCCGGATCGCCGAAGCGCATGAAATGGTCGAAGGTATCGTAGGCCGAATGATAGACGCCCTCCTGCTCACCCTCGCCGACGTACTCTACGTCGAGCGAGGCGATCCCGAGGTGCTGCAGGAATGGGGTGAAATCCGAACCCGAGCCCAATGCATCGAGCGGCAGGTCGGCACCGGAGGCGGCCAGCTGCGCCAACCGCCGCGCCCGATCACTCGCTTTGGGATCTTCGAATGCCTGCACGCGCAGGCGCGCACGCGCTCGTGCCTGCACGCTGCCATCGGTCTGCGGGTCGTGAATGCCGGCGCTGACCTCGTTGACCAGGCGCTGCAACGAGTGGCTGCCGCCGACCCGGAGAAATCCGCGCTCACTCTCATCGCTATTGAGGTATGCGACCGCGTGCTCGCGCAGCTCCTGTGCATGGGTCTCGGCCCATTCGGTCGAGCCGAGCAATCCCGGCTCCTCGCCATCCCAGCTGGCAAACACCAGCGTGCGGCGCGGGCGCCAACCGGTCTGCAGCAGCTGCCCCAACGCCTTGGCCTCGGCCAGCATCGCGCTGTGACCGGACAGCGGATCCCAGGCGCCGAATACCCAGCCATCGTGGTGGTTGCCACGTAACACCCATTCGTCGGGAAACTCGCTACCAGGAATCCGGGCTATCACGTCGTAGATAGGCTTCAGACTCCAGTCCGATTGCACCCGAAGCCGCACCCGCGCCGCGCCCGGGCCGATGTGATAAGTGATGTCCAGGGCGCCGCGCCAGCTCGACGGGGCGACCGGTCCACCGAGCGCCGCCAGCAACGGCCGTGCATCCGCGTACGACACCGGCAGCACCGGAATCTTGACCAGACTTTGCGCCTCGGCGCGCGGCAGGCGGTGCGCGTCGCGGGTAGCGCCCTCTCCGGGCGTCAGCGGATCGCCCGGGTACAGCGGCATATCCGCCACCGAACCGCGCTGCACACCCTCGGGCGGACGCCAGCCACCCTGCGGATAGACGTCGCCTGTAAAATAGCCATCATCGTGCGGATCCGAATAGATCACGCAACCGATTGCGCCGTGTTCGTAGGCAAGTTTGGGTTTGAGTCCGCGCCAACCGCCGCGATAGCGCGCAATTACGATCCTATCCTTGACGCTGATGCCCCGACGATCCAGTTCCTCGTAGTCCTCAGGCATGCCGCGATTGACGTACACCAGCTCGCCACTGACATCGCCGTCGGCGCCGTACACGTTGTACGGTGGCAGCGCGCGATTGTTCCCGGGATAGGTGGCATCGGCAGCAGTCGCATCGCCCGGGATCGCCGGTTCATGCAGCCGGGCGCTGAACTTCGTCGGCGAGAGCAATTGCAGCGCGAGGTGCCGCGGCGTGGGATAGAGCACCTCGAAGGTCTCGATACTGGCCTGCCAGCCCCAGCTCCGAAACAGATGCTGGATCTGCTCGGCATTGGCGCGATCGTGCGCCGAGCCGACATGGTTGGGCGCGCTCGCCATGGTGCGCATCCAGGCCTGCATGTCGGTGGGGTTAAGCGCGGCATCGAAGCGTTGCTCGACCCCCTGCTCCTGCAGCGCGTCGGCGGCGCTGAAGCCGAGCATGCCGCCCTCGCCGGCCGACTCGCCGGCCGCCGCGATCAGCAGTGCGGCGATTGCCGCCCTAGCGCGTGCCATCCTCACTGCAGTCGCGGGTCGATCCGGCGTCGCACCGGGCGGGGTTTCGGCTCCGAGCTGCTACCGCCGCCAGAGCGCGCCACGGCCGCAATGCCATGCCACAGTCCGAGAAACACCGCCCACAGCAGCACACCGACCGCCAGCGCGAACATCACGCTCTGCAGATCGAGACTGAAGCCGGGCTGATAGCCGCTCCAGGTCGCGCGCAGCAGGCTGGTGTCGTAGTGCACCAGCAGGTACGCGCACTGATGCAGCAGATCGGTGTCCAGACCGGCAATCATCGCGCGCAGGCGCGCGGCACTGTCCACCATCGTCTGCAGCGCCGTGCCCTCCTGGTGAAAGGTGGCATCGGCGCTCTGCAGGTGGTAGCGAACCAGCTCGATGAGGCTGCCGTTGTGAGATCGATTGGCGATCTCCTGGAATGGCGCCAGGTCGGCCAGTACCTGGTCGAGCCGGCCGCCGGTGCGCTGGCGGTATTGCACGATGAAGCTCGGAATGCAGCCGGCGGCCACGACGGCCACCAGCAGCACGATGCGATCGAGAATGGCGCGGACAATTTTCATGGGCGTCCCGCAGTCAGCAGCCGCTCGGTGTAACGCGCGATCAGATCCACCTCAAGATTAACGCGATCGCCGGCTGTTAGCTGCGCCAACGTCGTGACCTCGAGCGTATGGGGTACCAGGTAGACTTCGATCTCGCTGCCGCAGACGGTATTGACCGTCAGGCTGACGCCGTCGATGGCCACCGAGCCCTTGCGCGCCAGGTAGCGCACCAGTTCGTCCGGGGCCTGAATCCGGAAGCACTGCGAACGCGCGGACTCGATCCGACCGCGAATCTGCGCCACCCCGTCCACGTGTCCGACGACCAGGTGGCCGCCGAGTGCATCCCCGGCACGCAGCGCCGGCTCCAGATTGACGCGCCGCCCCACCTGCCAGTCCCCGACGGTGGTGTGCGCCAGCGTTTCGCGCGATACGTCGGCGCTGAAGGCGTGCACCTGCAGCGCGATCGCGGTCAGGCACACGCCCGCGACCGCGATGCTGTCGCCGGTGACCGTGCGCGTAAGGTCGAGCCGCTCGCTGCTGATCGTCAGGCGCAGGTCCCCGCCGCGCGGCTCGATCGCCGCCACTCGGCCTATGTCCTGCACGATACCGGTAAACATGCGTGGCGTTAGCCCGCTGCCACGGGCACGGCGGTCAGGCGCAGATCCGGACCGATGGGCACGCATTCGGTGAACTTCAGCCCCAGGCGCTGATCGAGCTGTGCGATCGGCGGTAACTCGGCCAGCGGCCGTCCGCTGGGCCCGATCAGACTGGGCGCCAGATAAACGATCAGCTCGTCCACCAACCGCTGTTGCAACAGCGCGCCGGCCAGACGGGCGCCGGCCTCGACCCAGACCTCGTTGGCCTCGAGCTCGGCCAGGCGGCGCAGGATCGGCTCCAGCGCCAGGCCGCCGCCGGCCGCACTCAGCGCCGCCTCGACCCGCACCCCGGCGCGCTCGAGCGCGCCGCGGCGCGCGCCATCGGTGCTGGCGGTGAACACCAGCGCCGGACCTTCGCGGTCGAACATTCGCGCCTGCGGCGGCACGCGCAGGCCACTGTCGAGCAACACCCGCAGTGGCTGGCGGGTCGCGCCCTCGACCCGCACGTTGAGCGCCGGGTCATCGGCCAGCACTGTGCCGCTGCCGCTGAGCACGACCGAGCTGCGGGCCCGGTAGCGCTGCGCATCCTTGCGTGCCGCCTGACCAGTGATCCAGCGGCTGGCCCCATTGGCCAGTGCCGTGCGGGCATCGAGACTGGCCCCCAGCTTGACCCGCACCCAGGGCAGCCCCTGCGTCATGCGCTTGATGAATCCCGGATTGAGGGCGCGCGCTTGCTGCGCCAAGAGCCCGCCGACGGCATCGATGCCGCGCGCGCGCAGCGCGGCGGCCCCGCCGCGCATGCGCGGATTCGGGTCGTCGGCGGCATAGAGCACCCGGCTTAGGCGTGCGCCCACCAGTGCCGGCACGCACGGCGGCGTGCGGCCGCTGCCATTGCAGGGCTCGAGCGTCACGTAGGCGGTGGCCCCGCGCGCGCGCGCTCCGGCTGCCGTAAGCGCCGCCACTTCGGCGTGCGCCTCGCCGGCACGTTCGTGCCAGCCCTCGCCGACAATTTCGCCCTCGCGCACCAGCACGCAGCCGACGCGCGGATTAGGGTCGGTGGTGTAGAGGCCGCGCGCGGCCAGATCGAGCGCTCGCTGCATGAACCCGCGATCGCGCTCGGCTATTGCCTCAGCTTCGGTGTCGGCCGCCGCGGTCATTTGGATTTCATGTTCTTGGAGCCCGACTCGCCCGGCAGCAGCGACAGCTGATCGATGTCGTGGCGCTCGTCGCGGCGGCGTCGATGGTGCCGCAGCCGCTCGACCTCGTCGCGGAACGCCTCCGCGTCCTGAAAACTGCGGTACACCGACGCGAAGCGCACGTAGCCAACCTCATCCAGATGGCGCAGCTCCTCCATCACCAGCTCGCCGATGCTGCGCGCCGGCACCTCACGTTCGCCCAGAACGCGCAGCTTGTGACAGATGCGGCTCACCGCCTGCTCGATCGCCTCGGCGCTCACCGGCCGCTTCTCCAGCGACTTGGTCATCCCTTGGCCAAGCTTGTGCTCGTCGAACGGCTCGCGGCTGCCATCGCTCTTGATCACGCGCGGCATGACCAGCTCGGCGGTCTCGAAGGTGGTGAAGCGCTCGCCGCAGCTCAGGCACTCACGCCGGCGGCGGATCTGTCCACCATCTGCGGTCAGCCGCGAGTCGGTGACCTTGGTCTCGACGTGGCCACAGAAGGGGCAATGCATCGGCCGCCCGTGTCACTCGTCATTTACCGTACACCGGGAAACGGCGACATAGCTCGATCACCTGCGGGCGCACGCGCTCGATGGCGCTGTCGGCTCCGCCGGCGTCGAGAATGTCGGCGATCCAGCCGGTGACGGTGCGGATCTCGGCTTCGCCGAACCCGCGCGTGGTCGCGGCCGGCGTACCCAGTCGCAGACCGCTGGCGATCGACGGCGGACGCGGGTCGTTCGGAACCGCGTTCTTGTTGACCGTGATGTTGGCGCGTCCGAGGGCGGCGTCGGCGTCCTTGCCGGTGATGTCGCGCCCCACCAGGCTCAGCAGCAGCAGATGATTGTCGGTGCCGCCGGACACGATGCCGTAGCCGCGCGCGGTCAGCACCGCGCACATCGCGCGTGCATTGGCGACTACCTGGCGCTGATACTGCTTGAACTCCGGCTGCAGCGCTTCGTGCAGCGCCACCGCCTTAGCGGCGATCACGTGCATCAGCGGACCGCCCTGGGTTCCCGGGAACACCATCGAGCTGAGCTTCTTGGCAATCGCCTCGTTGGCGCGCGCCAGGATCATGCCGCCGCGCGGCCCGCGCAGCGTCTTGTGGGTGGTGGTCGTCACCACATCGGCAATCGGGATCGGGTTGGGATATTCGCCGGTGGCGACCAAGCCGGCCACGTGCGCCATGTCGACGAACAGCAGCGCCCCGACCTTATCGGCGATGGCGCGCATGCGTGCCCAGTCGATCACGCGCGAATAGGCCGAGAACCCGGCCACCAGCATCTTCGGCCGGTGCTGCTGCGCCAGCGTCTCGACCTGCTCATAGTCGATCAGGCCAGTGTCGAGCCGCACGCCGTACTGGTGCGCCTGAAACAGCTTGCCGGAGAAATTCACCTTGGCGCCGTGCGTCAGGTGACCGCCGTGGTCCAGGCTCATGCCCACGATCACGTCGCCCGGGGACAGCAGCGCGAAATACACCGCGGCGTTGGCCTGCGAGCCTGAATGCGGCTGCACGTTGACGTAGTCGGCGCCAAACAGCTTCTTGGCGCGATCGATCGCCAGCTGCTCGGCAATGTCGACGAATTCGCAGCCGCCGTAGTAGCGCTTACCGGGATAGCCTTCCGCGTACTTGTTGGTCAGTACCGAGCCTTGCGCCTCCAGTACCCGCGGACTGGTGTAGTTCTCCGAAGCGATCAATTCGATGTGGTCTTCCTGACGCGTGCGCTCGCCGTCGAGCGCGCGCTGGAGTTCCGGATCAACGTCCCTGATAAGCGCTTTCGAAAACATGTCGCGACCGCCTTTGTCGGTAGAACAGCAGAAAATGCCAGGCAAAGACGCGCGATTGTAACCGAACGGACGCGAACTCAGGCGGCGAGCAGGGCCTCCACGACACCACACCAGGTCCGGGCGATGTTGCCGCGATCGTAACCGCCACCGCCCAGTGCCAGCACCCGCCCATGACCGAGCCGGTCGGCCAGCAGGCACAGCTCGCGCGCCGCGCGCGAATGACAGGCGCTGGAGAGACGCAGATGCGTGATCGGGTCGCCGGCGATGCTGTCGGCGCCGCATTGCAGGATCAGGAACGATGGCTCGAATCGTTCCATGTGTGCCAGCATTGCCGGCCAGACGGTGTCGAACTGCGCATCGCTGGCGCCGGCCGGCAGCGGTACGTTCAGCTTGGTGCCGACGGCGGCGCCACGGCCGATCTCGGCATCCGAGCCGGTGCCCGGATAGAGCGTGTGACCGCTCTCGTGCAGGTCGGCGAAGATCACCGCCGGGTCCTCATCGAACGCGTAGTACACCCCGTCGCCGTGATGCGCGTCGATGTCGACGTAGCCGATGCGCTCAAAGCCGTGGCGGCGGCGCAGGTGCTCGATCACCACGCCGCAGTCATTGAACACGCAAAATCCGGCGGCTCGATCGCGCGCCGCATGATGCAGTCCGCCGATCGGCACAAATGCCCGCCGGCGCGGGCCCTGCAGAATCCACTCGGTCGCGGCCAGGCTGGAGCCGACCACGCACGCGGCTGCCTCGTACACGCCGCGAAACGCCGGCGTATCGCCCGCGTCCAGACAGCCGTTGCCGGCCTGGGAACGCTCTTTCACGAACCGCAGGTAGTCGGGGGAATGGAACAGCAGCAGCTCGGATTGATCCGCGTCCTGTGGTTCGAGCTGTGCGACGCGACCATTCAGGCCGCGCTGCTCGAACTCGCGTACGAATGCGCCGTGGCGGTCGGGCCCGAACGGATGCCCGTCCGGAAATCCGTAGCGGGCCAGTTGCTCGCCGAGCACGACTGCGACCTCGGGAGCTGTGGCGTTCAAGCGCGCGACGATATCACACCCCAGTAGCAGCGCACCGGGGCGTTCATTGATAATGCGCGCCCCATTATTTGTGCGGCACCGGTTCCCATGGCGCAATACATCTACACGATGAATCGGGTGTCAAAGGTCGTGCCGCCCAAGCGCACGATCCTGCGCGACATCAGTCTGTCGTTCTTTCCCGGCGCCAAGATCGGCGTGCTTGGGCTCAACGGCGCAGGCAAATCCACGCTGCTGCGGATCATGGCCGGCATCGATCAGAACATCGATGGCGAGGCTCGGCCGCAGTCGGGCATCAAAGTCGGCTTTCTGCCGCAGGAACCGCAGCTCGATCAGGACAAGGATGTGCGCACCGTAGTGATGGAAGGCCTGGGCGGCACCTTCGCGCTGGTCGAGCGCTTCAATCAGATCAGCGATCAGTTCGCCGAGCCGATGGCCGATGAGCAGATGTCGCGGCTGCTGGAAGAGCAAGCCAGACTGCAGGATGCGATTGATGCGGCCGGCGGCTGGGAGCTCGGACGCAAACTGGAAATCGCCGCCGACGCACTGCGCCTGCCACCCTGGGAGGCACGCATCGCGCAGCTCTCCGGCGGCGAGAAGCGACGCGTCGCGCTGTGCCGCCTGCTGCTGTCGCAGCCCGACATGCTGCTGCTGGATGAACCGAGCAATCACCTGGACGCCGAGTCGGTCGCGTGGCTGGAGCGCTATCTCGAGGAATACCCGAGCACCGTGGTGGCGGTCACGCACGATCGCTACTTTCTCGACAATGTCGCCAAATGGATCCTGGAGCTGGATCGGGGTCACGGCATTCCCTGGGAGGGCAACTACTCCTCGTGGCTGGAGCAGAAGGACAAGCGCCTGGCGTTGGAGGAGCGCGAGCGCGAGTCGCTGCGCAAGACGCTGCAGCGCGAACTCGAGTGGGTGCGCGCCAATCCCAAGGCGCGCCAGGCCAAGAGCAAGGCGCGGCTGGCGCGCTACGAGGAACTGTCGTCGAAGGAATTCCAGGAGCGCAACGAGACCAACGAGATCTATATTCCGCCCGGGCCGCGGCTCGGCGACCAGGTGATCGAGGTCGAAGGATTGCGCAAGGGGTTCGGCGATCGCCTGCTGATTGACCGCTTAAGCTTCCGGCTGCCGCGCGGCGCCATTGTCGGCATCATCGGTCCCAACGGCGCCGGCAAGACCACGCTGTTTCGCATGCTCACCGGCGACGAGAAGCCCGACGGCGGCAGCATCCGCGTCAGCCCGACGGTAAAGCTGGCGTACGTCGATCAGTCACGGCATGCACTGGATGACAAGAAGAGTGTCTGGGCCGAGATCTCCGGCGGTCTCGACATCATCAAGATCGACAACTACGAGACCCCATCGCGCAGCTACGTCGGCCGCTTCAATTTCAAGGGGTCGCAGCAGCAGCAACTGATCGGCGAGCTGTCCGGCGGTGAGCGCAATCGGGTACATCTGGCCAAGGTGCTGCGCGCCGGCGGCAACGTGCTGCTGCTGGATGAGCCCACCAACGATCTGGACATCGAGACGCTGCGCGCGCTCGAGGACGCGCTGCTGAATTTTCCCGGCTGTGCGGTGGTGATCTCGCACGATCGGTGGTTCCTGGACCGCATCGCCACGCACATCCTGGCGTTCGAAGGCGACTCCGAGGTGGTCTGGTTCGAGGGCAACTATCAGGACTATGTCGCCGACCTGAAACGCCGCCGCGGCGACGCCGCCGATCAGCCGCACCGGCTGAAATATCGCCGCCTCAGCGGCTGACCGACGGGATTATGTTCATCGAAGCGGAGCCTTGACCCGCAGCCGCCTAGCACTGACGCAGCGCCGTGCCACCCTGTCGCCATTCGGCTACACTTACGCTGCGCATAATAGGAAAAAGCGATGTCGGTCTACATCGATACCAGCGATCGCCTGCACCAGGAACAAGCCACCAGCCTCGCGCTGACCTGCCCGCACTGCCTGGTGCTGTCACACATTACGCCGCAGGCGGTGCCGCGCTTTTCCGACCTGACCGCCAGCCGCCCTAAGCAGATTGGCATCGTGTATCGCTGCGATGCCTGCAACGCGCCGATATTTTTGCGCTTCCATGTGCGCAACTTCGCGCCGGCACGCATCGAGTTGTCATCGCAATACACCGAGATCGAGCGCCCGAAGGAGAAATTCAGCTTCACCTACCTGCCCGAGGAGGTGGAGACCATGTTTCGCGAAGCGCTGCTGTGCTATTCGTACAGCGCCTTCAACGGTTTTGCCACGCTGTGCCGGCGCACCATGCAGGCGGTGTTCGCCGATGGCGGCGAAGCCGGCCGGCTGCGCGTGTACGACGAACTTAACGAAGTACGCGACATGGCACAGATCGATGCCGGCAGCTTCACGCTGATCAAGCGCGTGATCTTCGGCAGCGACGCCGATCCGGCCCCGAGCATGCCGACCCTGGACGACGATCAGTCCGGATTGCTGCTCGAGGTCATGAAGGACCTGCTATATCAGTCGTACGTGCGCAAGGGGCGGCTGCAGCAGGCCATGGTGGTACGCCGCTTCTTCTCCGACGAGGCCGGGCGCAATGCCCGCGCCGCCGAGGCTCAAGCCAAAACGCTCGAGAGCAGCGTCGCGAACTGATCGGTCAGCCGCGGCACCGGCTAGCCTTTAGCCCAGCCACGCGCGCGCATTGCGGAACATGCGCATCCAGCCGCTGTCCTCGCCGGCCGTGCGCGGATGCCAGGAGTTCTGCACGCTGCGATACACCCGTTCGGGGTGCGGCATAGTGATGGTCGCGCGACCGTCATCCGTGGTCAGTGCCGCGATGCCGTCGACCGCGCCATTCGGATTGGCCGGGTAGCGAGTGGCGATCGCCCCGGCGTTATCCACATACCGAAACGCGATCAGCTTGCGATCGCGACAGTGCTGCAGGGCGCCGTCGGCGAATTGCGGCCGGCCCTCGCCGTGGGCCAGGGCCACCGGCAGGCGCGAGCCGTGCATCCCGGTAAGCAGCACCGAGGGCGAATCGGCGATCTGCACCAGACTGAAGCGGGCTTCGAACTGCTCGCTGCGATTGCGCAGGAATCGCGGCCATTGCTGTGCGCCCGGAATCAGATCGCGCAGCAGCGCGAACATCTGGCAGCCGTTGCAGACGCCGAGCGAGAAGGTGTCGCTGCGCCGGAAAAACTGCTCGAACTCGGCGCGTGCGCGCTCATGCATCAGAATCGAACGTGCCCAGCCGCCGCCGGCACCGAGCACATCGCCATAGGAGAAACCACCGCAGGCCACCAGGCCGGAGAAGGCCGTGAGCGAGCGCGCTCCGCCCAGCAGATCCGACATGTGCACATCGTGCGCCTCGAAGCCGGCGCGATCGAGCACCGCCGCCATCTCGAGCTGGCCGTTGACGCCCTGCTCACGCAGCACCGCGACCCGTGGGCGTGCACCGCGTCCGATCAATGGCGCGACCAGGTCTTGCTGCGGATCAAAGCTCAGCTGCTGCGACAATCCCGGATCGCGCTCATCCAGTTGCGCCGCCAGCTCTTCCTGCGCGCAGTCCGGATCATCTCGCAGGCGGCGCATGCGATACGAGGTCTGCGACCAGGCGTGACGCAGATCGCGCCAGGATTCATCCAGCAGCGGCCGGTCGGTGCGGATGCGCAGGCGCAGCTCCGCCATCGGCGTGGCGATCACGCGCACCGCATCGGCCAAGCCGTGCGCGGCTAGGCACTCGAGTACCAAGCGCTGCTCGGACTGCAGGACCTGCAGCACTACGCCGGGCTCTTCGGCAAACAGTTGCGCTACCGCCGAGCCTGCGTCCGAGGGCAGCGAAACCTCCAGGCCGCAGTGACCGGCGAACATCATCTCGATCAGCGTCACCAGCAGCCCGCCATCCGAGCGATCGTGATAGGCCAATATCAGGTCGAGCTCACGCAGCTGGTGGAGTGCCGCGGCCAGGGCGGCCAGCGACCTGGGATCGTCCAGGTCGGCCGGTGCGCCGCCACCCCTGTCGAACACCTGCGCCAGGGCGCTCATGCCGAGCCGATTGTGCCCGCGCGCCAGATCGATCAGCAGCAGGCTCGAGGCACCGCGGTCGAGCTGTAATACTGGCGTCCAGGTACGGCGCACATCGCGCACCGGCGCGAACGCCGAGACGATCAGCGACACCGGCGCGAACACCATGCGGCGCTCCCCGTCCTGCGTCCAGACGGTCTTCATCGACAGCGAGTCCTTGCCGACCGGTATGGCGATGCCCAGCGCCGGGCACAGCTCCTCGCCGACCGCGCGCACCGCGGCGTACAGCGCGGCGTCCTCGCCCGGCTCCCCGGCCGCGGCCATCCAGTTGGCCGACAGACGCACATCGCCGAGCGTAGCGATGTCCGCTGCCAGCAAATTGGTCAACGCTTCAGCGACCGCCATGCGGGCTGATGCGGCGGCATCCAGCAGCGCCACCGGGGTCCGCTCACCGATCGCCATGGCTTCCCCGGCATGATGATGAAAGTCCGCCAGCGTCACCCCGACATCGGCGACCGGCACCTGCCACGGTCCGACCAGCTGATCGCGACTGATCAGGCCGCCGACCGTGCGATCACCGATGCTGATCAGGAAGGTCTTGTCCGCCACCGCCGGCAGTTGCAGCACGCGATACAGCGCCTCGCGCAAATCCACCGCATCGCAGTCGCTCGGCGGGGTCGGAACCGGCAGGCTATTCGCCTGGCGGTGCATGCGCGGTGGATTGCCCAGCAGTGCATCGATCGGCAGGTGCACCGGGTCGTTGCCGAAGCGCTCATCGTGCACCACCAGCAAACCGTCGTCGGTGATGTCACCGATGACCGCGAACGGGCAACGTTCGCGCGCGGCCAGCTCGCCGAAGCGGGCCAGTCCATCCGGCCGCAGCGCCAGCACGTAGCGCTCCTGCGCCTCATTGCACCAGAGCTCCAGCGGCGACATGCCCGGTTCGGCGTTGGGAATCGTGCGCAGCTCGACGCGCGCGCCGCGGTGGCTGTGTGCCACCGCTTCGGGCACCGCGTTCGAGAGGCCGCCAGCCCCGACATCGTGAATGAGCTCGATCGGGTTGTCCGCTCCGAGCGCCCAGCAGCCGTCGATCACCTCCTGTGCGCGGCGCTGCAGCTCGGCGTTGCCGCGCTGCACCGAGGCGAAATCGAGCTCTTCAGCGGAGCTGCCGCTGCCCAGGGAGGAGGCAGCACCGCCGCCCAGGCCGATCAGCATGGCCGGTCCACCGAGCACCACCAGCTTGGCGCCGACCGACACCGTTGCCTTGTCGACCTGCGGCCGGCGCACGTTACCCAGTCCGCCCGCGAGCATGATCGGTTTGTGATAGCCGCGGGCGCGCCCGCTCAGGTCGCCGGGCGGCGCGGTCTCGAGCGTACGGAAGTAGCCGGCGATGTTCGGCCGGCCGAACTCGTTGTTGAAGGCGGCCGCACCGATCGGCCCTTCCAGCATGATGTCGAGCGCCGAGGCAATACGCGTGGGGCGGCCGATGCTGCGCTCCCACGGCTGCAGGAAATCCGGGATCATCAGATGCGACACCGAAAAACCCACCAGGGCGGCCTTTGGTTTGGCGCCGCGGCCGGTGGCGCCTTCGTCGCGAATCTCGCCGCCCGAACCGGTGGCCGCCCCCGGGAACGGCGAGATGGCGGTCGGGTGGTTGTGCGTTTCGACTTTCATCAGGATGTCGATCGGTTCGTCGTGCCCGCGATAGATGCCGCTGGCCGGATCCGGAAACCAGCGCGTGCCCAGCGTTCCCTCGATGACCGCGGCGTTGTCGCGGTAGGCGGACAGCACGCCCTGCGGGGCGTGCTGGTAGGTGTTGCGGATCATTGCGAACAGTGAGTGCTCGCGCTCGCGTCCGTCGATCGAGAACTGGGCGTTGAATATCTTGTGGCGGCAGTGCTCGGAGTTGGCCTGCGCGAACATCATCAGCTCGACGTCGGTCGGATCGCGGCCGATGCGGCCGAAGGTGTGCAGCAGATAGTCGATTTCGTCATCCGCCAGTGCCAGGCCGAGCCGGCGGTTGGCCTCGATCAGACCGCAGCGATCCCGCCCCAGCGGCACGATGGCCAGTGCGCGCGGAGCCTGCTGCGCGAACAGGCGTTCGGCCGCGTCGGCTTCCTCTAGCACCACCTCGGTCATGCGGTCGTGCAGCACCGCGCCCAGGACGGCGCGCCGCCTTGCATTCGGCGGCTCCGCGACCTGCAACAGATAAAGAGTGCCACGCTCGATGCGGCGCACGACCTTCAGCGCGCAGACGTGAGCAATATCCGTGGCCTTGCTCGACCATGGGGAGATGGTTCCGGGGCGCGGCACCACCAGCAGCGGCACGGCCTCACGGCTAGGCGTGGGCCGCTGTCCGCCATCATCCAGCAGTTGATCGAGCCGGGCGCGCTCACGCACATCGAGTGCGCGGCTGCTATCGATGAAGTACAAGAAGTGCGCCTGCAGATCCGTGACGCCCGGCTCAATCGCCTGCAGGCGGGCGAGCAAACGGGTAATGCGGAACGCGGAGAGTGCTGACGACCCCGGCAGCCTGAGCATCAATTTTTCTTCGGCCCGGGGTCGAAGGCCGACGGCGGCAGCAGTTGCGACGGAAACTGCGCCACATTGCTGCCGCCCTCCAGCGCCACGATCTTGCTTACGCCCTGCTTGCGCACCTCATCGATGCGCATGACCGAGTGCAGCGGCAGGTAACTGCGCTTGACGCCGGCAAACTCGCTTTTGATGCGCTCCTCGCCCGGATCGACCACCACCGAGGAGCGCTCACCGAACACTAGATCCTCGATCTCGACAAATCCGAACAGGCCGCCGTGGCTGACTTTGCGGGCGTAGACCTCGTAAACCTTGCCCTGGTTCACAAACATGATCTTGAAGATATGATTCGATGCCATGGTGGGGTTATCGGGGAACCAGCCTCTTCAGCCGGCGGAAATGCCCAAGCGCCGCTACAAGCCTATTATATGGCTTACCAGGATCGGATTTAGAGTGTTCCAATGGCGCTCAAGCTGACCATTGTCGAGGCCCAGAACGGTCAAGCCGATCGCGGCAACAGCATCGTATTCGGGGTCGCCGGCGGCGGCATCGGTCGAGCGCACGACAATGATTGGGTGCTACCCGATCCGCAGCGCTACCTGTCGGCACATCACGCGCGCGTGCAGTTTCGCGACGGCGCCTACTACCTGCAGGACACCAGCACCAACGGCGTCTACGTGAACGACGGCACGGTGCCGATCGGCCGGCGCAATCCCTATCCGCTGCGCGACGGCGATCGGCTGCGCCTGGGTGAGTACCGCCTGCTGGTCAGCATCGATACCGAGCGCAGCGAGGCGCCGGAAGCCAGCGGCGTATTTCCGGTCAATGCCGATGCGCTCGCCAGCAACAGCATGGTGTCGCGTGGCGACATCGGGGTCGAACTCAACGTGCGCGACCTGCTGCATCCGGGTGCCGCGCCGGCCAACGACCTGGGCGCGGTGGATGCGTTTGGACAGCCGCCGCTGGCTGCTACCGAGGACACGGGCCTGCTGGCATTCGACAGCGGCAAGCGCGCGGCGCCGGCGAACCTGTCCGCGCCGGCCGAGCGGCGGCGCGAGCCGCGCATTCCGGATCGCTCGGTCGACAACGCTGCCGGCATCGACGCGTTCTGCCGCGGTGCCGGCATCGATGTCAAACAGCTGCCGGTCGATGCCGCTGGCCGGCTGCTGCAACTGGCGGGCGTGCTGCTGCGCGAGGCGCTGCTCGGAATCAAGGGCATGGCGCTGGCGCAGCGCGAAATCCGCGACCAGACGCACGTCGAGGTCGGCAAGGAGGATCCGCAGCACATCGGCCTCACCGGGCTGCCGGTCGACGATCTGCTGCTGCGCCTGATGGTCGGGCATGATCGGCGCGACCTGGATGCGGTGCAGTGGGTGCGCGACATGCTGGGCAGCACCCGTCGCCACGACCTGGCGATGGTGCGCGCGCTGCATACCGCACTGGGGGAATTCCTGGCCCGGCTCGATCCGCGCGCGCTGGCCCAGGTCGACGCGCGCGCCGGCGGCGCCGCGGCCAACGGCGAAGCTGCCGGACTGGCGGCGCGCTTTCGCAGCATCACCGAGATGCCGGCCGGCAAGCTCCCGCACCTGTTCGCCGAGGCATTCGCCCGCGCCTTCGTGGTGGCATTTCGCCAGAACAACGGCGATCACGCGCGCTCCTAGCGCACGTCACGACGTTACGAAGGCTCCTTGGCGGGCGCCTGGGAGGCCGCAGGCTGCTGCGATCGGATCCTGACGGTCTCGCCCGACAGGATTGAATCGGGCGGATTGAGCACCACCTGATCCTGCCCGCCGATGCCGCTGAGAATCTCGATCTCGCTGCCATAGTCGCGTCCGACGGTTACCGCCTTGAGGCTGACCTTGCCGTCTGGACCCACTGTCACCAGGTGCAGGCCGTCGGCGCGAAACAGCAGCGCATTGGTCGGCACGCGCCATGCCTGCACGCCCGGCGGCAGCGGCAGGTGCACCTGTGAATACGCTCCCGGCAGCAGATCGTCATTGGGATTGTCGGCCTGCAGCTCGGTCAGCAGCGTGCGCGTAGTCGCATCGATCGCCTTCGCGGTGCTCACGACCTTGACCGGGTGCAGCACGTCCGGACGCTCGACCACGGTCAGGACCGCCGACATGCCGGGCGTGATCCAGCTGGCGTAGGCCTGCGGCACCTGAATATAGACACGCAGCCGACTGGTCGCGCTCAGGTGAAACAGTTCCTGGCCGGTGGCGCTGCCCTCGGTCACCAGCGAACCGATGTCGACGCGCCGTGCGGTCACCACTCCTTCGAACGGTGCGGTAATGCGATTGAAACCCTCCATCTGCTCCAGCCGCTGCAGATTCTGGCGAGCAGACTCAACCTGCGCCTTCTTGGCCTCGGCATCGCCGGCCGCATTGTCGACATCCTGCTGGGCCACCAGGCCGGTGGAGCGCAGCTCCTGGAAGCGGTGGGAGGTGGTCTGCGACAGACGGTTGTTGGCTTCGGCCGAGGCCAGATCGGCCTTGGCCTGCCGATACTGCGCGTCCACCTCGGGCGTCTCGATCTCAGCCAGCAGCTCGCCGGCGTTGACGTGCTTGCCGATGTCGGCGTACCAGCGCTTAAGGTATCCGTTGGTGCGCGCGTAGATTGGGGCGTCGCTGTACGCCTGCACGTTACCCGGAAGTACCAGCTCATCGCCGGTGTCGCTGTGCTTAGGCGTGGCGACCTGCACCACCGGCACCGCCGACTGCTGCGCGTCGCGCGCCAACGCGTCACGACTGCGCACGCGGGTGAAAATCCCCCAGGCAGCGACGATGATCGCCACCAGCAAAACGTACAGTGCCAGGCGCTTAAGCCGGGGCGTGGCGGCGCCCGGTGGCAACGCGTCACTCATGGGCGGCGCCCGGCTGCGAGAAGCGGCTATGGATGACGTCGAACACCACCGGCACGAACAGCAACGTCGCGAAGGTTGCAAACAGCAGACCGCCGATCACAGCGCGCCCGAGCGGCGCGTTCTGCTCGCCGCCCTGGCCCAGCCCGAGCGACATCGGCAGCATGCCGATGATCATCGCCAGCGCGGTCATCAGCACTGGGCGAAAACGTACGAATCCCGCCTCCAGCGCGGCCGCCGCCGCGGTCGCGCCCGCATCCATGCGTTCGCGGGCGAAACTCACAATCAGGATGCTGTTGGCGGTGGCCACGCCCAGGCACATGATGGCACCGATCAGTGCCGGCACGCTGATGGTCGTGTGCGTGACGAACAGCATCCACACCATGCCCGCCAGCGCCGCGGGCAGCGCGCTGATGATGATCAGCGGATCGAGCCAGCTCTGGAAGTTCACCACGATCAGCAGGTAGATCAATATCACCGCGCCGATCATACCGAAGGCCAGGCCGGTGAAGGACGTGCGCATGGTCTCGATCTGCCCGCGCACCATCAGTTCACTGCTGTGCGGCAGCTCCTTTTGCGAATCATTGACAATCTTGCGGATCGCTGAGGCGACCGTGCCCAGATCGGTACCGTCGACCGAACCGTAGATGTCGATTACCGGACGGGCGTTGTAGTGACTGACGACCGCCGGACCGACGCCGCGCTGGATCGTGGCCAGATTGGCCAGCAACTGCGGCGGAGCGGTACCGCCAGCGGTGATCGGCGTGTTGGCCAGGTCCTGCAGCGACGTCAACCGATACTGCGGGGCCTGCGTGGTGACGTTGTACTGAATGCCGCTCTTCGGGTCGAGCCAGAAAGTTGGCGCGGTCTGCTGGCTGCCCGACAGCGAGATCAGCAGGTCGGTGGCCACCTGCTGCTGCGTCAGGCCCACCAGCGAGGCGTTGGTTCGGTCCACGTTGACGTTGAACTGCGGGTAGTCGAATGCCTGTTGGATCCTAAGATCGGCCGCGCCCGGCACCAGTTTGAGCCTGGCCAGCAGTTTATTGGCGAAGGTGCGGTTGTCATTGACGTCGTTGCCGACGATCTGCACGTCGAGCGGCGCCGGCAGACCGAAATTGAGAATCTGGTTGACGATGTCCGAGGGCAGGAACGCAAAGGTAGTGCCGGGGAAATCATCCCGCAGCTGCGCGCGCAGCATGCGCACGTAATCCGCGGTCGCCCGCTTATGATCGGGACGCAGCGCGATCATGATGTCGGCATCGCCGGTACCGACCGGGCCCGAAGTGCTGTAGGAGAGATTGATGCCGCTGTAGGGCACGCCGATATTGTCGATCAGACTGTCCAGATCACGCGGCGGGATGATCTGGCGGATGCGCTCCTCGACCGAATCGCACAGCCGCGCGGTTTCCTCCACCCGCGTGCCGCTCGGGGCGCGCAGGTGCAGCCGCACCTGGCCGGCGTCGACCGTCGGAAAGAAATCGCGCCCGAGCCACGGCAGCAGCAGGAACGCGGTCGCCCCGACACCCATGAACACCAGCGTGAATGCCAGGCTGTGATGCAGCGCCGTCCCCAGCAGTTCGTGATAACCGTCGCGGAACGCAGCGAAGCGGTGCTCGAATCCGCGCTGAAAGCGCTCCAGGAAATTGCGCGGCGGGTCCTTTTCGTGGCCGGGCACGTGCTTGCGCAGCCAGTACTTCGCCAGCGTCGGCACCAGCGTTCGCGACAGCACGTACGAGGCCAACATCGCGAATACCACGGCCTCGGCCAGCGGCACGAACAGAAAGCGCGACACGCCTGACAGCAGGAACATCGGCACGAACACCACGCAGATGCACAGGGTCGACACCAGCGCCGGCACCGCGATCTGATTCGCACCGTCCAGGATCGCGGGCTCCACGTCCTTGCCCTGCTCCAGATGCCAGTTGATGTTCTCGATAGCAACCGTGGCATCGTCCACCAGGATGCCGACCGCCAGCGCCAGGCCGCCCAACGTCATGATGTTGATGGTCTCCCCGATCGCCGACAGACAGATGATCGAGGCCAGCACCGACAGCGGTATCGATATGGTGATGATCAGAGTGCTGCGCCAGGAGCTCAGAAACAGCAAGATCATCAGCCCGGTCAGCGCCGCGGCGATCGTGCCCTCGCGCACCACGCCGTCGACGGCGGCCCGCACGAACAGTGACTGGTCCCCGGTCAAACTCACCTTGAAGTCTGGCGGCAGCTGCGTCTGGATACCAGGCAGCAGCGACTTGATGCCCCGGATCACATCGAGCGTCGAGGCATTGCCGGTCTTGAGTACCGACATCAGCACCGCGTGGTGGCCGCCGACCCGCACCAGGTTGGTCTGCGGGCTGGATCCGTCGTGCACGTTGGCGACGTCACGCACGTACACCACGGTGCCGTTGACGGTCTTGATCGGCGCGTTGTTGAGCTCTTCGGGCCTGATCGGGGCCGAATTGAGCTTGATGTTGTATTCGATGCCACCGATCTTCTCGGTGCCCGCTGGAATGATCAGGTTCTGACTGCCGATCGCATTGCTGACATCACTGGCCGACAGCCCCTTGGCGCGCAAAGCTGCCGGATCGATATCGACCGCCACCTCGCGCTGCTTGCCGCCGTACGGATAGGGCAGCGCTGCGCCCTGCACGGTCGCCAGCCCCGGACGGATGACCGAATTGCCCAGGTCGAACAGCGCGGTTTCCGGCAGCGTCGGACTGGTGAGCGCCAGCTGCACGATCGGCACGGTCGAGGCGTTGTACGCCAGGATGAACGGCGGCTGCGCGCCGGGGGGCGCCAGCCGCAGCAGTGTCTGCGACACGCCGGTTATCTGCGCGTACGACAGGTCCTCATTGACGTTCGGCTGGAAGAAATACTTGACCACCGAGATGCCCGGCAATGACTGCGACTCGGTGTGCTCGACGTCGTTGACCGTGGTCTGTGCGTAGCGCTCGGCGTTGGATACCAGCCGATTGGCCATGTCCTCGGGCGGCAGGCCAACGTAGCCCCAGATGGTGCTGACCACCGGAATATTGATCGACGGGAAGATGTCGGTCGGCGTGCGCGTGATCGTGAACACGCCCAGCAATACGATCAGCACCGCCAGCACGATGAACGTGTACGGTCGCCGCAGGGCAAGTCTTACGATCCACATTGATTGAGACTCCGGCAGGCGAAAGCAGCCGGAGCGAGCATCCCCTGCAACTGGATGACATCATTATGCTCGCATCACTGATAGCGCGCAGCAGCACGGCTCGCCGGCAGTCGCGAGCTGGCGCGAAGTGACATTAAATTAGCTTAACTTGGTGCGCGTGACGTGCGTGTGAATACGTGTCACGCGCCTGTCAGTCGCAGCTGACAGAACACAAGTGCGAAGTCTGGCGGAGAGGGTGGGATTCGAACCCACGTGCCGGTTTAACCCGACCATCCGATTTCGAGTCGGCGCCGTTATGACCGCTTCGGTACCTCTCCGGGGGTTGGCTGCTATTCTAGCCTAGTGATGTATGCAATGAGATCAAGGCTCCCGGTCAGGTCGCTGGCGCTCGCCGGATTCGGCGTGCTGCTGCTGGCGGCGTGCTCGCATTCGCAGAGCGCCCTGCAGCGCATTCGCGCCAGCGGCGAGCTGCGCGTGGTGACCCTGAATGCCCCGACCAGCTATTACCTGGGAGCCCAGGGCCCGCAGGGGTTCGAATACCGTCTGGCGCGCGCCTTTGCCAGTCAGCTGCAGGTGCGCCTGGTCATGGAACCGATGCCGGACGCATCTGCGATGCGTGCGGCATTGATCGCCGGCCGGGCCGATATGGCCGCGGCCCAGATCACCCCGGACGCCGCCTGGCTGCAGGCCGGACTGCCGACGCAGCAATACGATCAGATATCGCAGCTGGTGGTGCAAAGTCGCAGCAAGCCGCCGGCGCACGATCTGAGCGATCTGGGCCAGGGCAGCATCGTGGTGCGCGATGCCAGCCCGCAGCTCGATACGCTGCGGGCGATCAAGGCGCGCGACCTGCCGGACCTGACATGGATCGCACTCAAGGCCGATCAGCGCGATCCGATCGAGGTCGTCACCAGCGGCGATGCCGACTTTGCCATCGTGGATGCCAATGAATTCGAGTTTGCGCGCCACCTCTATCCGGATGCGGTGATTGCATTCACGCTAACGCACGCGCGCTCGCTGCAATGGGTGGTGCGCGCCGGCGAGCTCGACCTGCTGCAGGCGGCCAACGGCTTTTTCGTAAGCAGCAAGACTTCGGGCCAGTTCGCCGCGATCGCCTCCAGTGCCAGTTCCGAGTCGGAAGGGTTCGACTACCTGGATGCACATCGCTTCCAGAATGACATCGCCGCGCGGCTGCCGCAACTGCAGGCCATGTTCGAGGAAGCCGCGCAGACGACCGGACTGGACTGGCGCCTGCTGGCCGCAGTCGGCTACCAGGAATCGAAGTGGCAAACCACCGCCGCCTCTGCCGATGGGGCGCGCGGCATCATGATGCTCACGAGCGACACTGCCGGCACGGTCGGGGTCAAGAACCGGCTCGACCAGTGGCAGAACATCCTCGGTGGGGCCAGGTATCTGGCGCAGGTCATCGACTCGATTCCGAGCCGCGTCGGCCAGCCCGATCGGACCTGGATGGGCCTGGCGGCCTACAACGTCGGCTACGGACATCTGGAAGATGCACGCGTGCTGGCGCAGCTGCACGGCAAGGATCCGGATTCCTGGAAAGATGTGCGTTCCCAGTTGCCGCTGCTGGCACAAGAGCAGTACTACGCGCGCGCCAAGCGCGGCTACGCGCGCGGCTGGGAGCCGGCGCGGTTCGTCGAGTCGGTGCGGCAATATCTGGCGGTGCTCGAGTGGACCGGAACCGCCGCGGCCGCGCGGCTGCATGCCACCGAGCCGCTGCCGCTGGGCGGCAGCTCCGACGAGAGCATCGGCAACTGATCGAGCCTCAGCCGCGCCGCTGGCCAAAGAACTCGCGCAGCAGCTGTCCGCATTCCTCGGCCAAAACGCCGCCGAACACGTCCACGCGATGATTGAGCCCGGCGAGATTGAATGCGTCCAGCAGGCTGCCGGCCGCCCCGGCCTGCGGATCGAATGCGCCGAAGACCAGCCGCCGCACGCGTGCATGCACCAGCGCCGCGGCACACATCAGGCAGGGTTCGAGCGTCACGTACAGCGTGGTATCGGCGAGCCGATAGCTGCCGCGGGCGCGCGCGCCGGCACGCAGTGTTTCGATCTCGGCGTGCGCGGTCGGATCGCAGGCCGCGATCGGGCGGTTCGCACCGACTGCGATCACGACCTCATCCTGCAGCAGCAGCGCGCCGACCGGCACTTCGCCGGCAGCCCCGCCCGCGCGCGCCAGCTCGAGCGCGCGCCGCATGTGGGCCGCATCCGAGCCGTGAGCGGCGCTCATCCGGCCAGCTGCTTGCGCCGATAATCGGCCATCCGCTCCAGCATCCAGCCTGGGTACTCGGCCGGCAGCTGGCTGACCTTGTCGAGCTCGGCGAGCTCATCATTGCTCAGGTGAATGGCACTGGCGGCAATGTTGTCATCGAGCTGTTCGGTGCGCCTGGCGCCGATGATTACGCTGGTGACGACCGGCTGGCGCAGTAGCCAGGCGATCGCGATCTGCGCCACCGACACGCTGCGCGATCGGGCGATCTTGCTCATCACGTCGATGCAGTCGTAGGCGCGCTCCATGTTCACCGGAGGAAAATCGAACGTGACGCGGCGGCTGCCCGCCTCGGCCTTCTGGTCGCGGCCGTATTTGCCGCTCAGCAGCCCCCCCGCCAGCGGACTCCACACCAGCAGCCCAACGTGCTCACTCAGCAGTAGCGGCACCAGCTCGCGTTCCAGGTCACGGCCTGCCACCGTGTAGTACGCCTGCAGTGATTCGAAGCGCGCCAGGCCGAGCCGCTCGGCGATACCCAGCGCCTTCATGATCTGCCAGGCGGCCCAGTTCGACACGCCGGCATAGCGCACCAGCCCCTCCTGCACCAATCGGTCGAATGCGTGCACCGCCTCCTCGATCGGCGTCACCGGGTCAAAGCCGTGGATCTGATAAAGATCGATGTGATCGAGCTGTAGGCGCTTCAGGCTCGCCTTGACGCCTTCCATGATGTGAAAGCGCGACATGCCGCGCGAATTGGGGGCCTTGGTGCCGGTCTCGCCGAACACCTTGGTGGCGATGATGACGTTCTCGCGCGGCACTTTCAGATTCTTCAGCGCCTGCCCGGTGATGGTCTCCGCGCCGCCGTCGGCGTACACATCGGCGGTATCGATGAAGTTGATCCCGGCGTCGAGCGCGCGGCCGACCAGGCGGTCGGCGTCGGCCTGCGTGAGGTTGCCGATCTGAGCCCAGATACCGCCTTCACCGCCGAACGTCATGGTGCCCAGACATAGTTCGGAAACGAAAAGGCCGGTATTACCGAATTTTCTGTAACGCAAGGAAATGCCTCCTGTAGCAAGCTCGAGCAGCGCGGATCGAGCGCTCGCGCGTCGCGCGAGCGTAGCGGCCGTCAGGCGGCCGTCTGCGTCGCGGCTGCCTCGGGCAGGCGCAGCTTATGTGCGGCTGCGTCCCAGCGTCCATGCTGCCACATCAGCCCGGCCAGTGAGGCATTGACCGGCTGACTGATCAGGTAGCCTTGCGCTTCGGTGCATTTCCAGCGGCACAATGCGTCCCACTGCGCCGCCGATGCCACACCCTCGGCGATCACCTTGAGCCCGAGTGAACGGCCGATACCCAAAATGTTGAACGCCAGGTTACTGTCACCGCGCTCCTCGCCGATCGCAGTGATGAAGCTGCGATCGATCTTGAGAATGTCCAGCGGCAGACGCCGCAGATAAGACAATGATGAGAAGCCGGTTCCGAAGTCATCCAGCGCGATCTGGCAGCCCAGGTGGCGAATCTCCGCCAGCAGCTTCATCGCAGTCTCGGCGTCATCGATCAGGCAGCTCTCGGTCAACTCCACCTGCAGGAACAGCGGTTCGATGATATGGCGCGTGCAGGCCCCGCGAATGCTGGCTACCACGTCGCCGGTCACCATTTGCTGCGGCGACACGTTGACCGCCGTTTGCACCTGCCCCAGGCCCTCGGAGCGCCACTTGGCGATCTGTTCCGCCGCGTTCTCGATCACCCAGTCGCCCAGGGTCGCGATCAAGCCGGTGCGCTCGGCGATCGGAATGAAGATTGCGGGCGGAACAAACATGCCTTTCTGGTGCTGCCAGCGCAGTAGCCCCTCGAATCCGACTATGCGCCCATCGGGTAGCGACAGCTTCGGCTGATAGTGCAATTGCAGCTGGCCGCGCTCGATCGCCCGATGCAGCTCGTACTCGAGGCGGGCCTGCTCGCGCGCCCTCACGACCGCCGCCATCAGCGTACCGGGACCGTCACATTCACCCATCGAAAAATAATCACACGCCAGGCTGGCCGCCTTGAGGATCACATCGGGGCTGGATCCATCCTTCGGCCAAGTGGCCATGCCGAGACGCGTGTTGATCAGCTTCAGACGCTCGTCGGTGCTGATGGCCTTGCGTGTTCCCTCGAGCAACCGGCTCAACGGGCCGACCATGCTCTGGTCATCGGTCATGTCCGGAATCGGAACCACGAACTCACCGCCGGCCAGACGTGCCAGCACCTGATTCTTGTTCGGATTGATGCGCACCACGCCGGGCACGTCGCGCAGACTGGATTCGATCGCCTCGGCAAACGTACGCAGCAGCACACCGCCAGTCTCATAGCCATGCTGACGATAGAAATCCGCCAGGCCGTGGAGTCGTAGCAGCAGGATGGTGCCCTTCTTGTAGTCCTGGCCGATGCGCATTAGCGACTGCAGCACTCGATCGCCGTGACGCAGACCGAGGGTGGTATCCAAAAGGCGGTTGGCGGCATCGGCGGTCGTGCGCGACTCCACCGGCGTGACATCCTGAATCACCAAGTCCAGACGACGCGGCGGCGAGCCTGGCGCGCCGTTGGTCGGATGTCCGGTCAGTCGCAGACGTCGCTTGTGGTGCCGTTCGATGCGCACGTCGTACTCGAGCTCGAACCCCATACCGGACTCGAACGCGCCGCTGACGGTATCGAGCACGCGCTGGCGATCGGGTTCCTCGCCGTGATTGAACAGCTTCTGCCAGTGAATCGGCTGCGCGCGATCGCGGCGGCTGGCCGGCGTATCCGCACCAGGCATGCCCAGCAGCACCGCCAGGGTGTCGTTCACCCGACAGGCCTGGCTTTCGGTGTCGATGGTCAGCAGCTCGACGCGGCTGAGCTGCAGCAATGTGCCGAGCGCCGAGCGCTCGCGGCGCAGGCTCGCCAGCATCAGCAGCTGATCGAGCCGGTCGACCACGGCCTCCCAGTCGAACGGCGCGACGAACTGGGCGGCCAAGCCATCGGGCACGCTGGCAAGAGCTTTGGCACTCAATAGGATCAGGGCCGGTGGCATGGTGGTGGCGGCGTCGGCCAGGCCGGCGCACAGGGCGGCCGGGTCCTGCGTCGCCGCGTCGGTGACGATCAGCACCACTGCCGGATAGCCATTGGCAATCGATCCGGCCGCGGCTCCGGATTCCGTAAGCACCAGCTGCGGATAGCTCAACCGCGCCAGCGCCTTCTTCGCCGCCCGTCCATTGGCGGCTCCGGCCGGATCCAGCACCAACAGCGGTGGTTTTTCGCCTTCGATCGACATCCCGCTCGAGACCTCTCCAAGTAGCGCCCGGACCGACCCGGCGTACTTATGCACGCTGCTGTATACCCCCTATGGGGGACCCGGGCTGTTAGCTGCATCGCGGAACCGGGCGCTGATTGGGGTTTGAGCGCATGGCGCAGCGCGATTGCGACCATGGTCGCGGTTCAAGTTTGCGCAGCAGGCGCCGATAACCATCGGCCGGTAGCCACGGGTCCGTGATGCCCTGCCAGTGACGCCAACTGCCGCGCATGTGAAGCTTGCCCCGGTGCCGGAATCCTTCATTCCCACGATCGCTCCAGAAGTGTTTGCACTACGGCCGGACTATTGCGCCCTGAGCATCGTGGCGCGCGGCGTCGATAACGCGCGCCCTGCCTCGCCTTCGTCGGTCGCAGGGGAGCAGCCCAGCGTCATCGATGCGATCGCCTGGATTGACGCGCACCTGGAATCCTGGCGCGCAGCCTACCGATCATTTGGCGCCAAACCGCAGCGCACCCCTTGCTCGGCCGAGGCGCTACGCAACCGCTTGGCCGGCGGTGCCCGCCTGCCCTCGGTCAATGCCGTAGTCGATCGGTACAACGCGCTGAGCGTGCGCTACGGGCTGCCGATCGGCGGTGAAAACCTGAACGCTTATGCCGGCCTTCCGCGGCTGGTGCGAGCGCGCGGCGACGAACGTTTCGACACGCTGAAGGAATGCCAGCCGGCCACGGAAACGGTACCGGCGGGCGAAGTGGTCTGGCTGGATGACCTCGGAGTCACCTGTCGTCGCTGGAATTGGCGCCAGGGTGTGCGCACCCGCATTGAGGCGAGCACCACCGATATGTGGTTTGTGGTCGAGCGCCTCGAGCCGATGCCGCTATCTGCTCTAAACGAGGTCGGGGAGCAGCTCACGCGCGCGCTGCAGCAATTGAGCCCCACCTGCCAGGTGTCGGTCGTCTTGCTCAACCGTACCGGCAGTCACTCGTAGCACGGACCGGTGTCGCGCACCTCGATACTGGCCCACTCCGCCGCCGGGCATTCGCGCGCGTATGCGACGGCCTGTTCGCGTGAACTGCAGTTGAGCAGAAAGAAGCCGCCGACCATCTCCTTGGCTTCGGCGAACGGCCCATCGGTCGTGACGGCCTTGCCGCCGCGTACGCTCAGACGCACGGCATCGGCTCGCAACGAATTGCTCTCGATCAGGACACCCTTGCTCCTGAGCATGCCGTTGTAGTCGAGCATTCGCTGGTAGGCATTTCTGCCCTGTTCGGGCGAACGCAAGCCGCGCTGGCCGCGCGATTCAACGATCAGTAGCATGTACGGCATCAGGGCTCTCCTCGCAGACGGTCGGCGCGCTCGCAAAGCAGGCGCTGCTCGCGCTCGTTGTGCGTCAGACTGGCGGCGTGCTGCCACTCGCGGCGCGCCTCGCCCGCCCGTCCGAGCTTTTCCAGAAGATCCGCGCGCACGCTCGGCAACAGATGATACGAGTGCAGCGCCCCCTGCGCAGCCAGCCGATCGGCAATCGCAAGGCCGGCAGCCGGTCCCTGGCACATCGACACCGCTACCGCACGATTGAGTTCGACCACCGGTGAGCCGGTCAACGCGAAGAGTTCCTGGTACAGCGCCGCCATCGCGGTCCAGTCGGTCTGCTCCAGCGTCGCCGCCCGGGCATGGCAGGCGGCAATGGCCGCCTGCAACAGATACGGGCCGCGTGCGCCCAGGGCTTCGCCGCGTGCAAGCGCCGCCAGTCCACGCCGGATCAGCAGCTGGTCCCAGCGCACACGGATCTGATCCGTCAGCAGGATCGGATCGCCCGCGCCATTCACGCGGGCGCCGATGCGCGATGCCTGCAATTCCATCAGCGCCGTAAGGCCGTGCACTTCCGGTTGCTGCGGCGACAGTTCCGCCAGGATGCGTCCGAGCCGTAGCGCTTCCTCGCACAGCGCCGGCCGCATCCACTGCGCCCCGGCGGTCGCGGTATAGCCCTCGTTGAATAGCAGATAGATGACCTCGAGCACCGAGCCCAGCCGCTCCGGCAGGTCCTCGCGGGCGGGAAGCTCGAAGGCTACCTGGGCTTCGCGCAGCGTCTTTTTCGCACGCACGATGCGCTGCGCGATGGTCGGCTCCGGCACCAGGAACGCGTGGGCGATCTCGGCTGTGGTGAGCCCGCCGAGCAGTCGCAAGGTTAGCGCCGAGCGTGCCTCCGCCGGCAACGCCGGATGGCAGGCGACGAACATCAGTCGCAGAACATCATCGTCGATCGCGCCCTGCTCGACGCTGGCCTCGGGCGTGCGCTCATCCATTGCCACCTCGGCCGCCTCGCCCAGCAGACGGTGCTTGCGATCCAGCATCCGCTGGCGTCGCAGATGGTCCAACGCGCGGTGGTGCGCGGTGGTCGTAAGCCAGGCGCCGGGATTGTCCGGCACACCGGAGCGCGGCCATTGCTCCAGCGCCGCGATCAGCGCGTCCTGCGCGAAATCCTCTGCCAGTCCCACATCGCGCAGCAGCCGCGTGAGTGAGCCGAGCACCCGCGCCGACTCGATGCGCCACACCGCGGCGATCGTGGCGGAAAGATCGGGTGCTGCCATGGCGGCCGATGACAGCACCGCGCTGGAAGCGGCGCAAGTCAAGCGCGCTCAGACGGTCCTTTCGCAGTTGATCATCCACGGCACGCCATAGCGGTCGGTGCACATGCCGAACCCGTGCGCCCAGAACGTCTCCTGGAACGGCATCGAGACGTTGCCGTTAATGGCCAGCGCATTGAAGACACGCTCGGCGTCGGTGCGCGACTCGACCGCCGCCATGATCGCGACGCCCTGCATCGGCTTGAAGCGCGTTGCCGGTGCATCCGCTCCCAGCAGATACTGCCCGCCAATGTCGACCCGGGCGTGAATGATCTGGTCGCGCATGTCAGGCGGGACCTGCGCTGCTGCCGGCGACTCACCATAGGTCATCTGCATGATGATCTTGCCGCCGAACGTCCTCGCATAGAAATCGAATGCTTCGCGACAGTTGCCATTGAAGGCCAGGTGCGGACTGATTTTCATGGTTCGGCTCCTTAGCGCTTGGCAGATGCCTGCTCGCGCAGACTCTGCTCCCGCGCCTTGAGCTCGGGTGTCAGGTTGTCGCCGAAATCGGCCGCCTCGAACACGCGGCGAATCTCGATCTCCTCGTTGCTCTTGCGAAACGGCGAGCGCCGGATCCATTCCACGGCCTCGTCGATCGATTTGACCTGCCAGAGCCAGAACCCGGCGATCAGCTCCTTGGTTTCGGTGAACGGCCCATCGATGAGGGTGCTCTTGCCGTTGCCGAAGCGCACGCGCACACCGTTGGTACTGGCATGCAGACCCTCGCCGGCCAGCATGACGCCGGCCTTGACCAGCTGCTCATTGAACTGCCCCATCTCGGAGAGCAGTTCCGTGCTCGGCAGGACGCCTGCTTCCGAATCCTTGGTGGCCTTGACGATTACCATGACGCGCATGTCGAATCTCCTGTGCCGCTGGATGATGAAATTTCCTCACTACATCCCTACGACGGACCAGGCTGGAGAAATTCGACCAGGCCGAGAAATATTTTTGTCAGGCTGGCTAACTGATTGATCAGCTTCGCAATGCAGATCAGGCCGGAACTGCCTCCACCACGCTGACAGCCGACTGCGTGGGCACGACGCGAGCCAGACGGAACCCCGCCTTGCCCAGTAGCGCTCGATATTCCTCTTCACTGCGTTCCTGGCCACCCGGGGCCAACAGCATCAGCATGTCCAGGATCTTGCCCGGATGCATCGTATCGCCCGCAGGTAAAACCATTTCGACCAGCAACAGTCGCCCCTCGGGTCGCATCGCCTTGCGGCAGTTGCCGAGGATGGTCAGACACTGCTGCTCGCTCCAGTCGTGAATGATGTGCGACAGGATGTAAGCATCGCCACCTTCGGGTACGCGCTCGAAAAAGCTACCGGTTTCGATGGCAAGGCGGTCAGTCAAGCCGCGATCGGCAATCAGTGCCGGTGCTTCGCGTACCACGTGCGGCAGATCGAACAGCACACCGCGCACCGTCGGATACCGCGCCAACACCGTTGTGAGCATGTGTCCGGTGGCACCGCCGACATCGATCACGGTGCGCAGTTTCGAGAAGTCATAGGCCTCAGCGACCGCCGGCGGCTCCCCGCCGTGAAAGCCGACCATCGACTGGCTGAACAGCGAGGCCTGCTCCGGATGGCGCGCCAGCCAGTCAAAGCCCTGCATCCCGACCGCTTTGGTAAGCCCGCTCTCGCCCGTTTGCAGCGAGTACGGAAACTCCATCATGCCGCGCCAGATGAATCCGCCGGCAAAGGTGAGAATGGTCGCGCGCGCCGCACCCGGTGCGTCGCGCTTGAGCGCCTCGCCGAGCGCGGTGAGCGAGAAGTGCTTGGCCGGGCCCTCGGTCAGAATGCCCAGCCCGGCCAGCGTGCGCATCAGGCGGTGCAGCGTCGGTGCGTGCGTGCCGGTCGGACCGGCGAGTTGCTCGGCGCTCTTGGTGCCACTGCCGATGTGATCAGCCAGATCGATCTTGGCAGTGCCGTACAGGATCATCGGCACCCAGCACGCGGTGGCCATCTCGATCAGGCGCGCGTGTGGTGGCGTGGCATCGAGCTTGTGTTTGGGTTCCATGGTTACTCGCATCCCTCCTGATTTCTTCGGCCGCAGCTCATGGCGCTAAAAGGCGTGTGGTGCGGGTGTGTTGATACCACAGCCCCGTAAGCGCCAATGAGGCGAGCAGACCTGCGGTAATCGGTGCGGCGGCCAGAAAGAACAGTTGCTGCAGAGGGACCCTGCCAATGAGCAATCCGCCTACGATAGGACCGAAGATAGAACCGAAGCGGCCTACCCCCAGTGCCCAACCTACTCCGGTCGAACGGACCTGTGTCGGGTAGATCAAACCCGACGCGGCATTGTTGCAAAACTGGGCTCCAACGATGCAAAACCCCGACAGCATCACCGTCGTCACGAGCCCCGTATAGGACATCCCGGGACTGCCGATTGCTGCGGTCGCCAATGCCCCGAGAAGGAACAACACCGCGAGCACCGCAAAACCAAAGCGACCCAAAACTAAACTGACCAGCAGACCACCCGCCGTGCCTGCGTAGTGATAGCAAAGAGTCGCTACGCCTATTTCCCGCGCTCTTAGCCCGTTACCCTGCAGGATCAACGGCAACCAGCTGTTGAGGAAGAAGTTCGCCATGAGAGCAGTGGCGAAACACGCCCAGATGAGTGGAGTGATCCAGAGCAAACGACCGGTGAACAGCTGACGAATAGTGGACCGGTGCGTCTGTGGGTTACTCGCCGTGGAGAATCGCATGTCCTCCGCAATGGTCAGATCGGGACGAAGCTGTCGAAGGGTCGAGAAGAGTTTCGCGCGCCGATCCGGCCGCAGAGCCAGGTGCGCCACGGATTCTGGCAACGCGAACGGCAGGCAGCACGCGACCCCCAGCGGTACCAAACCTCCAATCCAGAATACAATCGGCCAGCCATGGCTGGGGATGAGCCAGGCCTGTACGGCACCTGGCAGACCGGCGCCGGTCGTAATGCCTGTAAAAGCCAGCACGACAAGCGTCGCGCGTAGAGATTTCGGTGCGAGCTCGGCATTCAGGGCGATGATGTTTGGCATCAGACCACCGAGCCCAATTCCTGTGACGAATCTGAGCAGCACGATCTGATCAAGATTCGTCGCCCAGCTCATCGCAAGGGTCATGAGACCGTACAGCACGCTGCCGATGATGATCGCCGGCTTACGCCCAAACCGGTCACCCAAGCTTCCGAAAAGGGGTGCCCCCAAAAGGATGCCGAACAGGCTCGCGCTCAGGGCAGGCGCAAATGCCTTTGGCAGAAGATGCCAGGCCGTCGCAAGAGCCGGTGCCGCGGACGCAAGTCCGGCCAGGTCGTAACCATCAGCGACCATAACGAGAAACGACCAGAACAGTAAGTTTACGTCAAACCAGCCGAACCGCCGGGCGTCGATCGCCGCCTCGATGTCGATTGTTTGCTGCCTAGAAATGGTAGTTGAAGCCACCGCGTAAGATGTGACCTGAAGATTGGGCACTCCACTGGTAGGAGTTTCCTAAGTTTGTCGTTCCGCTAAAGCGCTGGGAGTTGAGATTGAAATAGAGGTATTCGAATTTGATCGAGAAGCTATGCCCGAGCCAACGCTCGACGCCTGCGCCCACGGTAAAACCCCAGGCGAAATCTTTTTTCTGAGCATCGATGGTGCTCCCGCCGCAAGGGGCGAGGTTGCAATCGTCTACGACCCGCTCTTTGTAGTTGGCGCCCAGCAACCCGGCGGTTGCAAAAATGAGATTGCGGTCGAGTTGGACGCCAACTCTACCTCGCACCGCCGTGTACAGGTCGCCGCTGCTGTGGCCTTTCGTATCGCCATTGGGCGAATCAGGTTGAGTGCCACTGCCTCCCATTCCGAGATAGCCCAATTCAACTTCCGGTCCGATAACGATCTGACGTACCGGAAAGTTGTAACCCACTTCTCCACCTGCGGTGAAACCCGATTCGTTGTAACTCCATGCTTTATCGTCAGCGTTGTAACCAAACGCTCCCGTTCGATCTGTGCTGTGACCGACCTGACCGCCCACCATTGCCCCGGTATAAAGCCCCGACCAATCCTGTTCCTCAGAAAATGCCGTGGGTACAAAAAATAGAACAACAAAAACCGCGGCAATCGAAAGCGTGTGTTTCATAAAACAGTGATCTTCCCAGTGGTTAGTTTTCCTGTCGCGGCATAGCCGTTACTCAGCGCGACTGAAATCTGATCAGGCGTCGGGCTAGGGTTGACTGTAATGGTCACGGTATACGTGACATCGCCACCATGGGTGCCCAGGGCATGGACGGTTCCACTCATTGTGATCGTGTCGCCGCTAAAGACGAGACTGGTCACGACCGGATTGTCGAAGTGCACGCCGCCAGACGGATCGTTGTAAAACATCGAAGCCACGATCTGCTGGTGTGAATTATGTGTAGCGTTCAAGTTGAATTGGATGGCTCCCGAGCCACCGTGAAACGTTCCGCTTCCGATGACAGCGGTCGCACCCGGGGGCGGGGGCGGGGGTGGCGGCGGCGGCGGCGGGGGTGGCGGCGGAGTCATTGGGAAGCCGCTGAATACAAACTCCACAAACGTCGGCTGATACTCGATCGAGTAGCTCGGAGTGGCCCCCGTAAATGCGACGGTATCAAAGCTGCCAGTAATAGCCGACGACGTGAGAATTTTGTACGTTCCCGGCGAAGCGTTTGGATCGAGTGCGATCTGCAAGGTGCCGGCTAACAACGCGGGTCCGGTAACACTCACGACCGAAGGTATGCTGTGGGAATCGATTGCAATCTGGACCAGGCTTCCGAGCGTGTTGGTGGATGGATTCGCTGAATTCAGGGACAAGCTGCCAAGGGTGAGCGTTGCTTCAGGATCAGGAGCGACAGCTCCAGAATTGACGAACACATTTCCAGTCAGGGTCCCAACCCCGCTCAATGTCCCTCTTTGCGAACTTACGCTAAGGTTTCTACAGACCAAGATGGATGCCGCGTCAATCTCTCCGTTCACTTTGAAATTCGCGTTGAAGACCTTGACCAACCCCTGATAGTCAGTTGTTCCGTTGTAAACGACAGTTCCATTTCCGGTGACGAGGACACTTGATCCTCCTGCACCGAAGACGGTGTCGTCGGCAAACTGCACACCCTCGCCGAGGGTCAGACGATCATTAGCATTCTGCGCCAGGAACGTGATAGAAGAACCCGAGCGCAGGAAAATGCTATTTCCGAGCGGCGATCCATCGGTGCCATCAGTGCCTCCGCCGCCACCGCTTCCGTGGGCTCCTGCCTGGGTCACATTGTTTTCAGTATCGAAGGCGGTTGGAACCCCAGGGATCGCCTGAACGGTCAAACTCAAATTGCTATCCAGAAAGATAGCACCGCCAAGACCGCTGCCGCCCCCTCCGCCTCCGCCTCCAAAGCCGACTCCGAATGTATTGGCGCCGCTGCCTCCTGATCCGCCGCCGAGATTTCCTACGTCGGTTCCGCCGCTGGCAGTGGCTCCGTTAGAGGGTCCACCACCCGCACCTCCGCCTCCGCCAAGAGAATTGCCGCCGTCGGCAGTCGTCATATCGGATAGGTTGACGCCGCCGCCGCCACCGCCGCCGCCTAAGCCCCCGAAACCTCCTTGTACGGAGTAGAAAAAATCAGACGCTCCGGTGCCGGCTCCGCCGCCACCGCCACCGCCGTAGCCACCGTTGCCGGCTTGCCCGTCGACTTCATTTGTAAACCCAGCAGAGACAACTCCTGCACCTCCGCCGCCTGCACCGTCGCCACCGGCACCGCCGGAAGAGATGACATCACCGCTACCGCCGGAAACGATGACACCACCGTTACCGGCGGAAGCGATGCCACGAGAACCGACGTGTGCAGGGATCGATCCCTGAGCCGAAAGGCCGTTTGCTCCAATGCTGCCCCCTCCACCACCCCCCGGAAGAAACGATCCGCCTCCTCCGCCACCTCCGCCCGCATTGCCGCCGCCGCTGTTACCCCCGGCGCCGGAGCCTGCGATAATCGAAAGACCATAGCCATTTCCATCCAGGCCAATGCCCTGATCGGAGCCTCCATTTCCCAAATTCAAAAGAGTGCCCATCGACGCGCGAGATCCCAAGCCGCCGCCACCCCCTCCGCCGCCTCCATTCGGATCATCCGCCGAAAGTGTCACGTTGCCGCCGTCTCCGCCGAATCCGCCGCCACCGCCACCGCCAGTCGGGCCTGCGGATACAATCGATCCGCCGTTTCCACTAAAACCGCCCCCGCCGCCACCCCCCTCGTTGCCGGTGGCAGAGCCGCCCATATAATTTCCACCATTTCCTCCGACGGCCGCGCAGTTGTTGATGAGCACGTTCATCAGCGTGATCGACGGGTTCGAGCCGTACAAAAACAACTGCGGTGCGTAAATGGCGCCCCCGGCCCCCATGCCGCCGCCTCCACCTGAAATTCCATCGCCGCCGTTTCCTCCTCTGGCCGCGCAGTTCTGAAACGTCATGTTTTGAATCGTGACATTTCCGATGGGGATAAAAAATCCGCCGTACGCGCCGCCGTTGCCGTCGATGGTGACTGTGGGAGTAGCACCCGGATCGCCGATCGTGATGTTCACTGGATTGGAGGAGTTATTAATGACCGGAAGAATTCCGTTCAGCTGAATCGTCATCGGCGCAGCAAACACGATCGTGTAATCATCCGGCGTCGTATTCAAATTTTGATTCATCGTATTGAGCGCGTACCGAAGATCGCCCACCTCACCGAATCCCCCCGGATCGTTGTCGGAGCTCACGGTAACCGTGAGGGTTGTGCCTGTCGTGGCGGAAATGGAGGGTGGAGAAGATGCGACTGAACGCTGCTGCAAGGGATTTGTTTGGTCCGTGCAAGAGCTGATCGAAATGACGAGTGCAAGAATAATGAATACGTTCAGCATGATTCCCCCTCACTCCCACTCGATCGTTGCGGGTGGCTTGCCGGAGATGTCGTATACCACTCGCGAGATGCCCGGCACCTCGTTGACGATGCGGCGCGACACCAGCTCGAGAAATTCGTACGGCAGGTGCGCCCAGTGCGCGGTCATGAAATCGATAGTCTCCACCGCGCGCAGCGCGATCACAGGCTCGTAGCGACGCGCATCCCCCATCACGCCGACCGAACGCACCGGCAGGAATACCGCGAACGCCTGACTGGTTCGCTCGTACAGCTGGTGACGCCGCAACTCCTCTATAAAGATGTGATCGGCCCGACGTAGCAGCTCCAGATACTCGAATTTAACCTCGCCGAGAACCCGCACCGCGAGGCCCGGCCCCGGGAACGGATGGCGGTACACCATGTCGTGTGGCAGTCCGAGCTCGACCCCGATTCGCCGTACCTCGTCCTTGAACAGCTCGCGCAGCGGTTCAACCAGCTTGAGCTTCAGATCCGCCGGCAATCCGCCGACGTTGTGGTGCGACTTGATTACGTGCGCCTTGCCGGTACGGGCGCCGGCTGATTCGATCACGTCGGGATAGATGGTTCCCTGTGCGAGGAAATGCGTGTCGCGCAGCGCTCGGGCCTGCTGTTCGAATACTTCCACGAACAGAGCGCCGATGATCTTGCGCTTGGCTTCAGGATCGCTCTGGCCACCAAGGGCATCCAGAAATTGCTGTTGAGCATCGACCCGTATCACGCGCACGCCGAGCGAATCGGCAAAGGTTCGCATCACCTGGTCGCCCTCGCACAACCTCAGCAGGCCGTGATCGACGAACACACAGGTCAGCTGCGCACCGATCGCGCGGTGCAGCAGAGCGGCGACCACCGAAGAGTCCACGCCCCCCGACAGGCCCAGCAGCACGCGGTCAGTGCCAACCTGCTGGCGCACGCGCGCGATCAGATCGTCGATGATGTGGTTGGCGGTCCATCGTGCTTCGCAGCCGCAGATCTCGCGCACAAAGCGCTCCAGGATCGCCGCCCCCTGGCGCGTGTGCGTCACCTCCGGATGAAACTGCACCCCATAGAATCCCCGCCGTTCGTCCGCCATGGCCGCATACGGCGCGTCGCGCGTGCGCGCGACCGCAGTGAAGCCCGGCGGCAGCCCGTCGACCCGATCGCCGTGGCTCATCCACACGTCCAGTACTGCGTGGCCGTCCTGCTGCCGGTCGAGGATGCCGTCCAGCAGGCGGCTGGAGGCGGCCACCTGTACTTCGGCGTAGCCGAATTCGCGCGTGTTTCCGGGGGCAACTTTGCCGGCAAGCTGCTGCGCCATGGTCTGCATACCGTAGCAGATGCCCAGCACCGGCACGGCAAGCTCGAACACGGCCGACGGCGCGCGCGGTGGCTTCGCATCGGTAACCGACTCGGGTCCGCCTGACAGAATGATTCCGCGAGCTCCGAAGCCACATACCGTGGCATCGCCAATGTCCCAGGGATGGATCTCGCAGTACACGCCGAGTTCACGCACGCGGCGTGCAATCAGCTGTGTGTACTGGGCACCGAAGTCGAGAATCAGGATGCGGTGCGCATGAATGTCCGCCGGCGGCGCGCCGGCCTGCAGCGAGGCCGCGGACACGGCATCAGGACATGCGGTAATTGGGCGCCTCCTTGGTAATGGTCACGTCATGCACGTGGCTTTCGCGCACGCCGGCGCTGGTGATGCGCACGAATGTCGGCCGGGTACGCATCTCCTCGATGTTGTTGCTGCCGGTATAGCCCATGGCAGCGCGCAATCCGCCGGCGAGCTGGTACAAAATGGTCACCAGGCTGCCCTTGTAAGGCACGCGCCCCTCGATGCCCTCGGGAACCAGCTTCTCCAGTTCGGTCGAGGTATCCTGAAAATACCGATCGGCCGAGCCGTGGCGGTCTGACATGGCGCCGAGCGAACCCATGCCGCGATAGGCCTTGTACGAAGCGCCCTGATAGAGCTCGACCTCGCCCGGGGATTCTTCGGTGCCGGCGAACAGGCCGCCGATCATCACGGTGTGGGCGCCGGCCGCGATCGCCTTGGCGAGGTCGCCCGAATAGCGGATGCCACCGTCGGCGATGAGCGGCACGCCGCGCCCGGCCAGTGCGTCGGCGACGTTGGCGACCGCGGTGATCTGCGGCACACCGACGCCGGCCACCACGCGTGTAGTGCAGATCGAGCCCGGCCCGATGCCGACCTTGACGGCATCGGCGCCGGCGGCCACCAGTTCCAGTGCCGCCTCGCGGGTAACGATGTTGCCGGCGATCAGCTCCAAGTCGGCCCAGCGCGACTTCAGTTGCGTGATCATTTGCAGCACACCGCGCGAATGTCCATGCGAGGTGTCCAGAACCACCACGTCGACGCCGGCCTCGCGCAGCGCCGCCACCCGCTCCAGTGTATCGGGGGTGGTGCCGATCGCGGCCCCGACCCGCAGGCGCCCGACCGGATCCTTGCTGGCGCGAGGAAATTCGGTGGCCTTCTGGAAGTCCTTGACGGTGATCATGCCGCGAAGCTCATCATCACCGTTGACCACCAGCACCTTCTCGATGCGGTGCTTATGCAGCAGCTGCTGTACCTCGTCCTTGGGCGCATTCTCGCGCACCGTGATCAGACGCGCCTTGGGCGTCATCACCGAGCTTACCGGCGCGTCGAGCTTGCCCTCGAAGCGCAGATCGCGGTGCGTGACGATGCCGACCACCTTGCTGCCGCTGACCACCGGCACGCCGGAGATGCCGCGCGCGCGAGTCAGCTCGATCACCTGCCGGATGGTGGTCTCGGGCGGCACGGTGATGGGGTCGGTGATCACGCCGCTTTCAAATTTCTTCACCCGGGCGACTTCGCGTGCCTGAGCCTCGATCGGCATGTTCTTGTGCACGATGCCGATGCCGCCTTCCTGCGCCATCGTGATCGCCAGACGGGCTTCGGTTACGGTGTCCATTGCGGCCGACACCACCGGCAGGCCGATGCGGATATTGCGTGTGAGCTGGCTCGAAAGATCGACTTCGCGCGGCAGCACGTCCGAGCGCGCCGGAACGAGCAGAACGTCGTCGAAGGTCAGTGCTTCTTCGAGGATGCGCATGGTGCCCCGCGGCTTGCAGAAGAAGCGCGCCATTGTAGCGTCTCGGCTCAGTGGGGTAAACCGCAGCCGCACCCGCATCGAGCGATGGCCGGGCGTAAGATGCCGGCATGAGCGATCGTCCGGATGCCGTTCGCAGCAATCGCAGCGCGGGCCCGCCTGATCAGCTTGTCTATTCGGTCTCCCAGCTCAACCGCGAAGTACGCATGCTGCTCGAGGCTGGCATCGGCCAGATCGGGGTGCAGGGAGAGATCTCGAATCTGGCACGCCCGTCGTCCGGCCACTGGTATTTCTCGCTCAAGGACCGCGACGCGCAGCTGCGCTGTGCGATGTTTCGCGCCCGAAACAGCCTGTGTCGCTTCGCGCCGCGAGAAGGTCAGCTGGTGATTGCACACGGACGAGTCAGTCTGTACGAGCCTCGCGGCGACTATCAGCTGCTGGTGGAGCGCCTCGAGGATGCCGGCATTGGCGCCCTGCAACGCGCGTTCGAGGAACTCAAGGCGCGCCTGGCGGCCGAGGGTCTGTTTGCCGCCGAGCGCAAGCGAGCGTTGCCGGAGGTCCCGCGCTGCATCGGCGTAATCACTTCGCCAACCGGTGCCGCCATTCGCGACATCCTGCATATCCTGGGACGGCGTTTCGCCGCCGCCGCGGTGATTGTGTACCCGGTGCCGGTGCAGGGGGCCTCGGCGGCACCGGCGATCGTCGCCGCGCTGGACCTGGCCTCGGCCCGTGCCGAGTGCGACGTGCTGATCGTGGCGCGCGGCGGCGGCTCGCTCGAGGACCTGTGGGCTTTCAACGAAGAGAGCGTGGCACGCGCCATACATCGCAGCCGCATTCCAGTGGTCACCGGCATCGGTCACGAGATCGACTTCACCATTGCCGACTTCGTGGCCGATGTGCGCGCGCCGACACCGTCCGGCGCGGCCGAGCTGGTGGCACCGGACACGCGTGCCTGGCTGCACCGCCTGGCCCAATTCGGCGCGCGCTTCGCCGCTGGCATTCGCCGTCAGTTGCTAGCCGATCGCACGCGCCTGGCCGCCTTGATGCACCGCCTGCAGCAGGCGCACCCGGGCACCCAGCTGTCGCAGCACAGCCAGCGGCTGGATGAGTTCGAAGGTCGCCTGCGCTTCGCGCTACAGGCCCAGCTGGCCGCCTACCTGGCGCGCCTGGAGAGCGCCTCGCGCGCCCTGCAGGGTGTCAGTCCACTGGCCACGCTCGGGCGCGGTTTTGCCGTCATCACCCGCAGCGCGGATGGAGCGCTGGTCACTTCATCAGAGCAGTTGGCGGTCGGTGAGGCCTTCGACGCCGCATTGGCTCAGGGCAGCCTGCACGCGGCGGTGCTGGGGAAGCAACCGTGAAGGCGCTGATCACGCTGCTGCTGAGCGCGGCTGCCGGAGTCGCGGGTGCGGCGGTGTTGCCGCAAGCCAGCCTGGTGCCCGGCGGGGTCGCGCTGTTGCCGATCGCCCCCGGCCCCGACGGCGCCGCACCGACGGTCAGCTACGACGGTCAGCGTGTCATGGTGCTAAAGGATGCCGATCAGTTCGTCGCGATCGTCGGTATCCCGCTCAACGCCGAGGTCGGCGGTGCGGCAATCGCCATCCGCCGCGCCGGAAATCCGGTCACGGAATCCGAGGCGTTTCAGATCGGTCCGAAGAAGTATCTGGAGCAGCATCTGACGGTACCCCCGGCGCAGGTGAACCTGTCGAAGCCGGATCTGGAGCGCGTTGGCCACGAGCAGGAGCACCTGCATGAGAAGCTCGCCAGCTTCAGCGATCAGCCTCCGATCACGCTGCAGCTGCTGCCACCGGTGGACGGCGTGCGCTCGAGCTCATTCGGCTCGCGACGCGTGTTCAACAACGAACCGCGCAACCCGCATTCGGGCATGGACATCGCCGCCTCACTGGGCACGTCGGTGCATGCGGCTGCGGCCGGCCGCGTGATCGATACCGGCGGCTATTTCTTCAACGGCAACACCGTATTGATCGACCACGGCGAAGGCATGATCACCATGTACTGCCATCTTTCGGCGATCGATGTGCACCCGGGGGATGTGGTCAACGCCGGCGCGGTCATCGGCCGCGTGGGCGCGACCGGCCGCGTGACCGGCCCGCACCTGCACTTTGGGGTCGCGCTCAACCATGCGTTCGTCGACCCGGCATTGTTCTTGCCGCCCGCCGCGGCTTCGCCGAGCGCGCCTTGACACGATCGTAGGGATTCGCGTCGGTGCGAAATTCGATTGCCACTGGCGTGGCGTACAGATCGAACGCCTGCCGGTAGACATTGGCCAGGTAGCGCCGATAGGCCTCTGGCACCGAAACGGTCTGATTGCCGTGAATCACGATGCGCGGCGGATTGCGCCCGCCCTGGTGCGCATAGCGCAACCGGATGCGCCGCCCGCGCACCAGCGGCGGCTGATGCGCCTCGATCGCGCGCTCCAGCGCCCGGGTCAGCATCGGCGTCGACATCGCGCGCATCGCCGCGTCGTAGCCTCGGATCGCATCGCGCGCCAGCTCGCCCACTCCGCTACCGTGACGCGCCGAAATGAAATGCAGCGGGGCGAAGGGCACGAAATCCAGCTTGAGTGCCAGCTGACGACGGATCTCATCGCGCTGCTCGTCCGGGATACCGTCCCATTTATTCACCGCGATCAGGATCACCCGTCCGCGATCCAGCGCCTGTCCGAGCACGCTCGCGTCCTGCTCGCCGACGCCATCGTGCGCATCGAGCACCAGGATCACCACGTGCGCGCCTGCAATCGCCTGCAACGTGCGCGCCACGCTGGCACGCTCGACCGGGTCCTCCACACGTGCGCGGCGGCGCACGCCGGCGGTGTCGATGAACAGGAACTCGCGCCCGTCGCGCTGGAATGGCACCAGGATGCTGTCGCGGGTGGTGCCCGGCTCCTCGCTGGCGATCAGGCGCTCCTCACCGATCAGGCGATTCACCAGCGTGGACTTGCCGACGTTGGGTCGGCCGATGATCGCCACCCGGATCGCGGAGGCGTCGGCCTCGGGAGCGACCTCGGGCGTCAGTCCGGACAACACCGTATCGATCAGATCGACACAGCCTTGCGCGTGACTGGCTGCGATCGCCACCGGTTCGCCCAAGCCGAGAGCGTGAAAGTCCGCGGCCGCCAGCTCGGCCTGCATGCCCTCGGATTTGTTCAGCGCCACGACCACTGGCTTGCCGGTGCGGCGCAGTTCGCGGGCGATGAACTGATCCTGCGATGTCAGCCCGGCGCGGGCATCCATCACCAGAATCACCTGGTCGGCTTCCGCCACCGCCTTGTCGGTCTGGGCACGCATCTGCGCTTCCAGCCCCTTGGGATGCTCGATCAGTCCGCCGGTGTCGATAACCACACAAGGCACGCGGCCGACGCGCGCATAGCCGTATTGCCGGTCGCGGGTCACGCCCGGCGCATCGGCCACGATGGCCGCGCGGCTGCCGGTGAGCACGTTGAACAGCGTCGACTTGCCGACGTTTGGCCGACCGACGATTGCGACGACCGGCAACATTGAAAGTCGATCCTAGGGCTTTGGCAGGCTTGGCGGTGCGACGTCCGGCGCGGCCGGTTGCGCCGGTGCCGCGCTGGGAGCAGGTACTGCGCTCGCATCGGGCGGGGGTTCCGGCGCGCGATAGGCACTGAGTACGCCGGAGTCGGTGAACACCAGCAGCAATCCGCCGGCCACGATCGGTGGGCTCGAGATTCGGCGCTTGAGCTTGATGCCCTTGGACGTGACCGGTTTGCGGCTTGCCGATTGGCCCTCTTCGGCGCGCGCCAGGAAGTCGCCGGTAGCCGGATCCAGCCAATGCAGCACGCCGCCGCCGTCGGCCACCACCAGCCGGCCGCGGTAGATCACCGGTGCGGTCAGCTGGCGCCGTTCCAACGCCTTCTGGTCCCACTGTTCGGTGCCGTTCTTGCGATCCACGCGCACCAGGTCGCCATCGGCAGTCGAGATGTACACTGAGTTATCGTCGACCGCTAGGCCGCGATAGCTCGATAGATCGCGCGCCCAGACTACCTGCCCGGTCTCGAGCGCCAGTCGCGCGACGCGCCCCTGATAGGCAACCGCGAACAGATCGTCGCCATCGACCACGACCGGCGCGTCGATATCGATCAGTCGCTGCAGCTCGGTACTGCCGTGCGACTGGCCGACCGCGGTATCCCAGGCGGTGCTGCCGCTGACGCGGGCGATGGCCGCCACGCGCCCGTTGTCGAAGCCGTTGATCGCCAGATCACCCGCCAGCAGCGGCGCGCTGGTGCCGCGCAACGACAGCTTTGGCACCTGTTCCTCCGCCACCCACAGTTCGCTTCCGTCCTTGAGCGACAGCGCATGCAAGTGTCCATCGACTGCGCGTATGACGGCCAGGTCGCTGCCGATGGCCGCGGGCGAGAGGATTTCGGCATTGATGCGGGTGCGCCAGCCCGGCTTGCCGTCAGCCTCGGCCAGCGTGATGACGTCGCCCTTGGAGCTGCCGACCAGGACCACGCCGTATCCGGCCGCGGGTCCGCCGGCAAGTGGCGCCTTGATCTTGGTACGCCACAGCACCTTGCCGGTCTTCAGATCGAGCGCTTCCACCTCGCCCTTGTGGTTGGCGGCGAATACGCGCTCGCCGTCTGCCGCAATCCCCAGCCCCAGCCGCAGCTTTGGATATTCGCCCGACAGCTTAGCTGTCCAGACGCGCTGCAGCTGGATGCGATTGACCACCGGCGCCAGCGCTGCCGGCGCCTCTTTTTTCTTGGCCTTGCTGCTGCTGGTCAACTTGGGGAACCAGCTGCAGCCGGCGCACAGCATGGCCGCGCAGCCCACGGCAACGATCAGCGCGGCCTGCGGCCCGATCATGTGCCGGCGGTCGCTCACGAGCGCGACAGCTCGCCGATCTTCAGATCGAGCAGATTGGTGTCGAGGGTACTGTCGGCGTGGTCACGCGCATCGCGATAGGCCTTCAAAGCTCCATCCCGATCCCCCTTGGCCTGCAGCGCTTCGCCCCGCACCTCGGCGAAACGGGCGGCAAACGCGCCTGGGCTGACCGCGTCGAGCGTCTTCAGCGCGTCGTCGGACTTGCCCTGCGCCAGCTGCACACGCCCCAATCGCAGGCGGACGATCAGAGCCAGCTCCGGATCCTTGGTGCCGCTCAACACCTGCTGCAGCCGCACGGCGGCCTTGTCCAGCTGCTTGTTCTCTACTTCGACGCGCGCCGCCGCCAGATTGGCCTGATCGGCATAGCCGGTTCCCGGAAATGCCTTCACCACGCCATCGGCGAGGCCTACGCCCGCGGCCACATCGTTGCGCCCGAAGGCGTCGAGGACCCGCTCGTAGCGCGCCGAGGCCGTCAGATCGCGCTGCTGCTGGCGACCCTCCCAGTATCGCCAGCCGCCGAAGATCGCCAGCGCCAGGCCTACCCCCGCCAGGACCCAGGGACCCTGCTCGCGCACCCACGCGAGCACGCGTTCCCACTGTTCCTTATCGTCCAGATACTCTTCCACCGAGCTCTCCCTGAAGATTCCTAGCGCAACGACGTGATGCGCGCGGCCAGCTCATTCAGCGGACATTCGATCTGACCGCCTTCATGCCGCAAAGGTTTCACCGCCGCAACGCCCCGTTCTAGCTCCGCATCCCCGAGAATCAGAGCCAGCCGCGCCCCGCTGCGATCGGCGCGCCGGAACTGGGTCTTGAAATTGCCTCCACCGAGGTTGAGCAGCACGCCGCGTCCCGGCAGCGCATCGCGCAGCAACTCGGCTACTCGTAGCGCCTCGAGCGCCGCGCGCTCCCCGTCGGCGACGATGTACACCTCCGGCGCGGCCGGTGGCGGCAGCTCGCCACCCTGCAGCAGCAGTTCGACCACCCGCTCAACGCCCATCGCAAAACCAACCGCCGGCGTCGCCTCACCGCCGAGCTGATCGATCAGGCCGTCGTAGCGCCCACCGGAGCACACCGCATCCTGCGCCCCAAGTGCGTCGGTCACCCATTCGAAGACGGTGCGCGAATAATAGTCGAGTCCACGCACCAGCCGCGGATTGACATCGTACGCCACCCCGAGTGCGTCCAGTCCGGTGCGCAGCGCGGCGAAATGTGCCTGCGACTCCTCGTCCAGGTGGTCTGTCAGCAGCGGGGCACCTTCGATCAGAGCACGCATTGCCGGCTGTTTGCTGTCCAGAATGCGCAGCGGATTGCCCTCCAGGCGCCGCCGGCTGTCTTCGTCCAGCTCGTGCTCGTGGTCACGAAAATACTTTTGCAGCCGCTCGCGATACGCGGCCCGTGCCTGCATGGTGCCCAGCGAGTTGATGATCAAACGCACCCGCGTGATCTTGAGCGCACGCCACAGCCGCGCCGTCAGTCCGATCAGTTCGATGTCGACATCCGGCCCGGGAAACCCGAGCGCCTCCAGATTGAACTGATAAAACTGCCGGTAGCGACCCTTCTGGGGCCGCTCGTGCCGGAACATCGGGCCCTCGCACCACAGCTTGTGGCGCGCGCCGCGCAGCAGGCCGTTGGAGATCGCGGCGCGCACGACGCCGGCCGTCGCCTCGGGCCGCAGCGTCAGGCTGTCGCCACCGACATCCTGAAAGGTATACATCTCCTTTTCAACGATATCGGTGTGCTCACCGATCGAGCGCTTGAACAGCTCGGTACGCTCGACGATCGGCAGCCGCACTTCCTGGTAGCCGTAGCTCTCGAATATCTCGCGCGCGATCCGCTCGAGGTACTGCCACACGGGGATTTCCCCGGGCAACACGTCGTTCATGCCGCGCACCGGCTGAATCTGCTTGCTCACGAAGTCTCCGCAGTGCTCGCGCGCGTCAGGGCGGTGTGGGCGGCACGTCGCTGATGTGGCCGCTGCTGTCGAGCAGGAACCGCTGCGGTTTGCCGCTGTCGGCTGCCGACTTCAGCGTCACCGGATGGCCATCGAGTTCCAGGTTGACGCCGTCCGGATTGCCGATCAGCAGGTGGAGCGGCCCTGAGCCAGTGATGTGGCGCTCGGATCCGGCTTCACCGACGTCGCGGTAAAGCGTGACGCTGTGGGAATCGTAAACTTCCAGCCAGCTGTCCTCGTTGAACTTGACCGCAAGGCGCACCGACGCGGCCTTGGCGGCCGCATCCTTCGACGACGTCTCTTTGGATGCCTCTTTCGAAGCCGCCTCCTTGGCACTGGCGCTCCTGCCGGCGAGGGCATCGCTGTGCGCGCCCGCCAAGTTGGGCGGCGATACATTGGCGGCGGCCGCGGCCGGGGTCGCTTCCGCCACGGTTGGCGCCGAAGGTATCGATGCCGAGGCAGCCGGCGGCGAGGTGGAGGATCGATGGCTTCCGGAGGGCACGCGCATTGCCCACCACACCCAGGCCGCCAGCACCAGCACGATCGCCCCGATCAGTGCCGCGCGCGGCGGCAGCGACACGCCGCGGGCGCTGCCCGTGCCCGGCAGCGTCGGGGTGTGCCGCAGGTCGGGTTGCGGTGCAAGCCGCGCGGATGAGGCGGCGTACGCAGCCTCGATGTCCTCGACCGGCAAACCCAACAGCTCTGCGTAATGACGCAGGTGGCCACGGACGAACACCGCGGCCCCGAGAGTCTGAAACCGGCCGGCCTCCAGCGCCTCCAGGGTCGCCACATCCAATCGCAGACGCTCGGCCGCCTGCAGCACCGTCATGCCGGCATGCTCGCGCGCGGCCGCCAGTCGCGCGCCCGGAACGCTTGCCTGCGATTGCGCTGCCCCCTCGTCCATGGCTCAACCGGACTTTATCTTGCTGGCCGCGAGGGCGTGCGCCTGGTCCGAGTCGGGAAATTCCTTCGTCAGGCGCGCTCCATACTTTTGCTGCCCGGCAGCGTCGTTCTGCGCCTCGGCGATGCGGTATGCCAGCAGCAGCAGATCCGGCGTCGCCGGATTGTTCAGTAGGAATATGTCGATGCGAAGTCGCGCCGCGGCGAATTTCTGCTGCGTGAAATCCAGGTCGGAGGCCTGGAACACAGCTTCGGAATAGGCCGGATTGGACTGCAATGCGCGCACCAAGCGCTGCGCCGCCTCGTCGTAACGGTGCGCGCCGCGCAGGCATACGCCGGCGTTGGTGTAGGCGGCCCACGGCGTGCGATACAGCGGATTGGCCGCGGCCTGCTCGAAGTAACGCACGCCCTCATCGGCCCGCTCGTGGCTGCACAGGTAGACGGCGTAGTTGTTCATCATGGCTGGGTCGTGCGGCGCGAGCTCGAGCCCGGTACGAAACTCCTTGTCCGCCTCCTTGTCCTTGCCCAGGCGCTGATCGAGCAGCGCCATCGCGCCATGAACCTCGGGATTGTGCGGATCCTGATTCATCGCGCGGTCGAGCTTTTCCTTGGCGACCGGCAGATTGCCCTCCTGCAGATAGCCCACCCCAAGCTGCAGATTGATGCGCGCGGCAGTCTCGGAACGGGTCGCCGGACCGGCATCATCGCCGCTGCGGAGCGTGCTAGCACAGCCGCACAGTCCCAGACAGAGCACGGCCATGGCGATGGCCGACTTCATGCGTTGACTACCTGGGCGCGCTGACGCGCGGCCTGCACCCGACTGCCGAGGCGCACCACGGTGCGGTCACTCACCCGTCCCACCAGCTGGCCGCAGGCGGCGTCGATATCATCGCCGCGCGTACGCCGCACGGTGGCGATGACCCCGTTGCGGATCAACTGGTCACGGAATCGCTCGACCGCCGCCTCGCTCGAGCGCCGATAGTGCGAGCCGGGGTAGGGGTTGAAAGGAATCAGATTGACCTTGGCCGGATGTCCCGCCAGCAGCCTCGCCAGTGCGAGTGCCTGGTTCGGGGCATCGTTGACAGCGTCGAGCATCACGTACTCAAAGGTCACGCTGCGACCATTCTGCTCGTCGAGATAATGCCAGCAGGCGGCGAGCAGCTCGGCAATCGGGTGCACCCGATTGATCGGCACCAGCTGGCTGCGCAGCTCATCGTCGGGGGCGTGCAACGATACCGCCAGCGCACAGTTGATCTCGCGCGCCAGGCGGTAGATCTGTGGCACCAGCCCCGAGGTCGATAGCGTGACCCGGCGACGCGACAGGTCGAAACCAAGGTCGTCCAGCAGGATGCGCAGCGCCGGAATCACGTTGCGGAAATTGGCCAGCGGCTCGCCCATGCCCATCAGCACCACGTTGGTGATGATGCGATCGCCGCCGGGCTGGAACCCGAGCTCGCGGTTGGCCAGCCACACCTGGCCGACGATCTCGGCGGTGCTGAGATTGCGATTGAAGCCCTGCTGCGCCGTGGCGCAGAACGAGCAGTCGAGTGCGCAGCCGACCTGCGAGGAGATGCACAGCGTGCCTCGATCGCTCTCCGGTATGTACACCATCTCGAATGCCTGCGAGGCATCGGCGCGCAGCAGCCATTTTCGCGTGCCGTCGCTGGCGCGCTGTTCGCGGACGATTTCAGGCAGATCGAGTTCGGCGCACTCGGCCAGGCGGGCGCGAAATTCACGCGCCAGGTCAGTCATGTCTTCGAACCGGTTGCAGCCGCGCTTGTACAGCCAGCTCATCAGCTGGCGGGCGCGAAACGATTTCGACCCGAGCGCGCCGCAAAATGCTTCGAGTTCGGGACGCGCTAGTCCGAGCAGGTTCAGTTTCGCGGGCATATCTCCGTCGCGCTGAAGAAGAACGCGATCTCGCCGGCGGCGGTGCCCGGACTGTCCGAGCCATGGACCACGTTCTGCTCGATGCTGTGCGCCAGGTCGGCGCGGATGGTGCCGGGTGCGGCTTTGCTCGGATCCGTGGCGCCCATCAGGTCGCGGTTCTTGGCGATAGAGCCCTCCCCCTCCAGCACCTGCGCCATCACCGGACCGGAGCTCATGTACCGCACCAGGTCGTGAAAGAACGGGCGCTCCCGATGCACCGCGTAGAACAGCTCAGCCTGTTGCTGGGTCAGTTTTAGCATGCGGGCAGCGACAATCCGCAGTCCAGCGCTCTCGAAGCGTCGGTAGACCTCGCCGATCAGACTGCGCGCGACGCCATCGGGCTTGACGATGGATAGGGTCCGCTCGACCGCCATGGGGAACCTCCGTCCCAAAAAGGGCGGCAGTATAGGGGCTGAGAGGCTCGCCCGGCAAACCGTGCCCGCGCGGAAGTCCTCGCATTTTAAGGGATTTCAGACGCTGAAGCTTTCGCCGCAGCCGCATTCCCCGCTAATGTTCGGATTCTCGAATCGGAAGCTCTCGTTCAGCCCCTTGCGGACCACATCGATGCGCGTGCCGTCGATCTGGACGAGGCTCGCTGGATCGACATAGACCTTGACCCCCGCAGAATCGAATACCAGATCTCCGGGACGCACTTCGTCGGCGTAATCAACCACGTAGCTGTAGCCCGAGCAGCCACTGGGCTTGATGGCCAGGCGCAGTCCCAAGCCCCGGCCGCGGCGCTCGATCTGGTTACGCACGCGCTCGGCGGCGGCTTGGGTTAAACAAATAGCCATGGGTACTCTCTCCAGGGCTTTCATTTTACAACGATTCGGTCATGCCATTGTCAGCAGGCACTGATGCCAGCTCATTCAGCGCCGCCGTGAGAGCATCCTCGATGACCAGCAGCCGGCCCAGCCGGTCGGGCGGTATCTGCAGCGCCCCGGCCCACTCCGCCGGCGGCCCCAGCGTCTGCACCGCCAGGCGCAGGTCCTCGCCGCTGCTCTCCAGGCGCAGCGCCACCCACTCGCATGCGGCCAGCGTGTAAGGGCAGCCGTAGGCCCGAAAACGCACCCGCGTCAGCTGCTCGCCGTGCACGCACAGCGAAAAACGCACCCGCGTGCCGTGCCGCTCGCGCCCGGCCTCGCCGTGCACCAGGCGCGCGCCGCGCGCACAGCGCACCGGGCGCACCTCGGCCGCGTGCCGCAACTGTCCGAACAATGCGCGCACCGGGGCCGGCAGCGGATCTGGCTGCGGCCAGGTGAGATTCACGGCGTCACCGCCCGCAGCCGCCGCACCTCGCGGGTGACCGCCGCGATTGCCAAATCGACCTCCTGTTCGCGGCTGTCACGGCCGACACTGAATCGCAGCGAGCTCTGCGCCAGCTCGCTGTCGCGACCGAGCGCGCGCAGCACGTAAGAGGGCTCGTCGCTGTCGGAGTTGCAGGCCGAGCTGGTCGACACCGACAGGTCGGTCAATCCCATCAGTAGGCTCTCCCCCTCCACGCCGGCGAACGACACATTCAAAATGCCAGGGACGCGCCGCGTCGGGTGGCCATTGAGCAGTGCGCCATCGATACCCCGCAGTCCGCTCCAAAGACGCTCGCGCAGACGTTGGCAGAGTACCGCATCGCTCTGCCAGGATTGCATCGCCAGTTCGCAGGCCACTCCAAAGCCGACGATCTGATGTACCGGCAGTGTGCCGGAGCGCAGTCCGCGCTCGTGTCCGCCGCCGAAGATCAGTGGTTGCAGCGCGGCGCGCCTCGACTGCGCGACATACAACGCGCCGATGCCCTTGGGGCCATAGATCTTGTGTGCCGTGAAGGACAGCAGCTCACATCCCAGGCGCTCGACGTCCACAGCGATCTTGCCGGCGCTTTGGGATGCGTCCACGTGCAGTGGCACCCCACGCTCGCGACAGATCGCCGCGATCGCCTCGATGTCCTGCAGTACACCGATTTCATTGTTGGCATGCATCACCGATACCAGCACGGTGTCGTCGCGCAGCGCCGTGCGCACCTGCTGTGGATCGAGCAGCCCCTCACCATCGGTATCCAGATAGGTCACCCGGAAGCCTTCGTGCTCCAGCCGGTGACACGAATCGATGACCGACTTGTGCTCGGTGCGCACCGTCACCAGATGCCGGCCGCGACGCACGGCAGCGCGCGCCGTGCCGAGGATCGCCAGGTTGTTGGACTCGGTTGCGCCCGACGTCCACACCAGCTGCTGCGGTGGCACATGGATGAGCGCGGCCGCCTGCGCGCGCGCACTCTCCACCCGCGCGCGTGCGCGCCGGCCGTGCAGGTGCATCGAGGACGGATTGCCGAAGGTGCCCGCGCGCGTCAGACACTCGGCCATCGCTGCCGCGACACGCGCATCGACCGGCGAGGTGGCCGCGTAATCCAGATACACCGGCGCGTCATCGTTCATGATTCGTGCGTCTCCCCCGCCCGCCGCCGACGCTGCTGCACGGCGGTCAAGATTCCACGCAGGATATTGACCTCGTTGGCGTCGGGCTCGGCGCGTTGCAGCAGCCGCCGCAGGCGCTTCATCAGGTGACCGCCACTCTGGGTGCGGTCGCGAAAATCGATCTCCTGCAGCACTGTGGCCAGGTGCTGATACAGATGGTCCATCTCCTGCGTGCTTGCCAGCGGGGTGGTGCGCGGCGCTGCAGGTTCGGTCAGCTCGCGGGCACGCAGAATCTCGTACGCGACCACCTGCACGGCCATCGCCAGGTTCAGCGACGGGTACGCCGGATTGTTTGGGATACGCAGCAGCGCGTGCGCGTGGCGCAATTCCTCGTTGCTCAGGCCGGTGCGCTCCGAGCCGAACAGGATCGCCACCGGCGCTTGGCCAGCCTCCTGCACCGCGCGCCGGGCCGCCTCGCGTACGTCGAGCACGCGGAAATACTGATCGCGCTCGCGACTCGTGGTCGCGAGCACCAAACCGCAACCGTGCACGGCCGCGGCCAGGTCGCTCTCCACGCGCGCGTTCGCCAGCAGATCGGTCGCACTCGATGCGCGGGCGCTGGCATCAGCGTGCGGAAACTGGCGCGGGCGCACTAGCACCAGCTGTTCGAGTGCCATGTTTTTGAGGGCGCGCGCTGCCGCGCCGATGTTGCCGGGATGCGAGGTTTCGACCAGCACGATGCGAATTGCGTCCAACACGATCTGTTATCCTACGGCATGCATCCGCTGGTCAATATCGCGGTGCGCGCAGCCCGCCGCGCCGGCGAACTTATTGTGCGCAGCCTGGTGCGTGTCGAGAGTCTCCAGATCGCCTCCAAGGGCCGCAACGACTTCGTCAGTGAGGTCGACCGCGGCGCCGAGCGCGAGATCATCGCGATCATCCGTAAACATTATCCCGAGCACGCGATCCTGGCCGAGGAGAGCGGCAGCAGCGGTACCAGCGAGACCGTCTGGATCATCGATCCGCTCGATGGCACCACCAACTTTCTGCACGGCTTCCCCCAGTTCGCGGTGTCGATTGCAGCCCAGCATCGCGGCCGGCTCGAAATTGGCGTGATCTACGATCCAATGCGGCAGGAGATCTACGCTGCGGCCCGCGGCGAAGGTGCGCACCTGGAGAATCACCGCATCCGCGTCAGCCGGCAACGCGGGCTCGAGGGCGCACTGCTGGCCACCGGCTTCCCGCACCATGAGGATCAACGGCGCTACATGGATGCTTACTTCGCCATGATGCGCACGCTGACAATGACCACTGCCGGGATGCGACGCCCCGGCTCGGCCGCCCTGGACCTGGCGTATGTCGCCGCCGGACGCGTCGACGGATTCTGGGAGATCGGGCTCAAGGCCTGGGATACCGCGGCCGGCACCATCCTTATCCGCGAGGCCGGCGGTCGTGTCGGCACGCTCACCGGCGAGGAATATCGGCTCGGTGCGAACGTCGTGGCCGGCGCACCCAAAGTGTACGAGGCACTGATCGAGGCGATCGCACCGCATGTACCGGCGGACCTGCGCAACGTGTAGAGTGCGCGCACCGAAGTAGTCCAGGCGGGAACCTTCCATGGATAAGAAAGGCCTGTTCGCGACCAAGCCGATTGCCGACTACCAGGCCGAGGCCGAAGGCAAGCACCTGAACCGTGCGCTCGGCATCCCGGCACTGATCGCCTTCGGCATCGGCGGCATCATCGGCACCGGCATCTTCGTGCTGACCGGGCTGGCAGCGGCCCAACACGCCGGCCCGGCCATCGTCATCTCGTTCGTCATTGCCGGTATTGGCTGCATGTTCGCCGGCCTGTGCTATTCGGAATTCGCCGCCATGGTGCCGGTGTGCGGCAGTGCCTACGCCTACAGCTATGCCACGCTTGGCGAGATCATTGCCTGGTTCGTCGGCTGGAACCTGATACTCGAATACATGATGGCCTGCTCGACCGTGGCGGTCGGTTGGAGCCGCTACTTCGTCGCGTTCCTCGACGTGTTCCATGTCCACTTGCCGGAGAGCCTGACCAGCGCGCCGTTTGCGGCTGCCGACACCGGTTACCAGGTGCACAGCACCGGAGCTTTCATCAATGTTCCGGCGGTAGTGATCGTCGTCGCCGCCGCGGCCCTGTGCTACAAGGGCATCAAGGAATCGGCGCTGGTCAATACCGTCATCGTGCTGATCAAGGTCAGCATCGTGGTCGCCGTGATCGTGTTCGGTGCGTACTACGTCAATACGGCGAACTGGTTTCCGTACATTCCGCCCAACACCGGCACCTTCGGCCAGTTCGGCTGGAGCGGGATCTTGCAGGCCTCGGCCATCATTTTCTTCGCCTACATTGGCTTCGACGGCGTCTCTACCGTGGCGCAGGAAGCCAAGGATCCGGCGCGCGGCATGCCGATCGGCATGCTCGGCAGCCTGGGCATCTGCACGCTGCTGTATATCCTGATGTCCAGCGTCATGACCGGCCTGGCGCCATACACCGCACTCAACGACGCGGCGCCGGTGGTCGCGGCGTTGCAACCGCATCCACAGCTGATGTGGCTCAAATTCTGGGTCATCGTCGGCGCCTTGGCCGGCCTGACCTCGGTGATCATCACCATGATCATCCCGCAGGCGCGCATCTGGCTGACGATGTCGCACGATGGTCTGCTGTGGCCATTCTTCGGCGCCGTACATCCGCGCTTTCGCACTCCGCACGTCTCGACCGCGATCACCGGGGTACTGGCGGCGGCGTTCGCCGGGCTGCTGCCGATCGGCATCCTGGGCGAGCTGGTCTCGATCGGCACCCTGATCGCATTCATCGTGGTGTGCATCGGCGTGGTGGTGCTGCGCTACACGCGCCCCGACCTGCCGCGGCCCTTCAAGGTGCGCGCGCTGTGGTTCGTCGCTCCCGGTGGTGTGGTGTTTTGCAGCGCGATGGCCTATTCGCTGCCCAATGCCACCTGGCTGCGGTTGCTCCTCTGGAGCGCAATCGGTTTCGCGGTTTACTTCTTCTACGGCTACGCGCACAGCCGACTGCGCGGCGGACGCGCGTCTAACGTGGTAACCAGCCGCTAGCGGCGCGCACTCCGGCGTCGCAGTCGGATATTGATCAGCTCGACCACCACCGAGAACGCCATCGCAAAGTAGAGGTAGCCCTTCGGTACCTCGAAGTCGAAGGCTTCGCCCACCAGGGCTGCGCCGATCAGCACCAGAAAAGCCAGCGCCAGCACCTTCATGCTCGGATTGCGTGTGATGTAGCTCGCGATCGGTCCTGACAATCCCAGCATCACCAGGATCGACACCACGATCGCCGCCGCCATGATTGGCACTTGGTCGGGCCGCGCCAAGCCGACCGCCGTGAACACCGAGTCGAGCGAGAACACCACGTCCAGCAATGCGATCTGGATTACCACGGTGGCGAAGGCCTGGAGCACCTTGCCGCGACGTCCGCCGCCGGCTCCTTCGAGAGTCTGATGAATCTCCGTGGCGCTCTTGCCCAGCAGAAACAGTCCGCCCGCGCCCAGGATCAGGTCGCGAATCGAGAACTGCCGATTCAAGGCGCCGAACAATGGAGTGGTGAGACTGGCAAGCCATACCACCGAGAACAGCAGTGCCAGCCGCGTCAGCATCGCCAACAGCAGGCCCACGGTGCGTGCGCTGCGCTGGCGCGCCGCGGGCAGGCGTCCCACCAGGATCGACAGAAAGATCACGTTGTCGATGCCCAGTACCGTCTCGAGCAGCGACAGCGTGGCGAACGCGACCCAGTTCTCCGGTGATTCAAGCAGCGCAAGCATCATGCCCGGCCGGCCGAACTCAGGGCAGATCGTCGACCGGCTTTTTCACGGCGCTGGGCAGCAGGTGATCGGACTTCAGTCCGCAATCAAGTGCGATCGCACTCGAGATGTAGATCGACGAATAGGTGCCGGCCAGGATGCCGATGATCAGCGCTTCGGAAAAGCCCCGCAGCACCGCGCCGCCAAGCGCGTACAGCGCCACCACGACGATCAGAGTTACCACCTTGGTCATGATGGTTCGCGACAGCGTCTGGTTGATCGACTGATCCAACACTTGCACCGGATCCAGGCGCCTACTGGCGTGAAAGCGCTCGCGGATGCGATCGAACACCACCACGGTGTCGTTGAGCGAGTAGCCGATCACTGCCAGCATCGCCGCCACCACGGTGAGATCGAACGGAGTATGCGACAGCGAAAACACGCCCAGCACCAGGATCGGATCGTGCAGCACCGCCAGAATCGCGCCCAGCGACAGCCGCCAGGTGTGAAAGCGCACCGCGATGTAGAAGAAGATCAGTAGCAGCGTGGCAATGATTGCCTGGACGGCGCTGTGCTGAAGTTCACCGCCGATCTGTGGTCCGATCACTTCCACCTGCCGGATCTCAGCCCCGCCGTCCACCCCGCGCAGCACCTGCTCGATCTGGTTGCGCACCGCTGCGGTGCTCTGCTTGGTCGGCGGCAGCCGGATGGCCACGTCGCGCGAGGTACCGAAGATGGTGACCTGCGGATCGGCGTAGCCGGCCGCATCCAATGCCTTCACCACGGCGTCGCGATTGGCGGCATTGGGAAAGGTCGCCTGTACCGTCACACCACCGGTGAAGTCGACGCCCAGATTAAGGCCGCGCGTGGCCAGCGAGACCACCGAAATCAGAATCATCGCGATCGACAGTCCGTACCACACCTTACGGGTGGACATGAACGGAAAACTGGTGACGCGGTGGAAGAATTCCATGGATCAGCCGATCGCCAGATGCGCCACTTTGCGCCGCCCGCCGTACATCAGCGTGATCAGCGCGCGGCTTCCGAGCAATGAGGTGAACATCGAGGTCGCGATACCGAGCGTCAGAACGATGGCGAAGCCGCGGATGGCGCCGGTGCCGATCACCCACAGCGCCAGACCGGCGATCAGCGCCGTCACATTCGAATCGGCGATCGCCGAGAACGCCTTGTCGAAGCCGGCGCGAATTGAAGCCTGCGGCGACACCCCGTTGCGAAGCTCCTCGCGGATGCGCTCGTAGATCAAGACGTTGGCATCCACCGCGATGCCGACCGTTAGGATGATGCCGGCGATGCCCGGCAGCGACAGCGACGCGCGCAGGATCGACAGCAACGCTGTCAGCAGGATCACGTTGGCCAGCAGCACCGCGTCGGCGACCAGTCCGAAGGTGTGGTAGTACAGCGCCATGAAAACGAATACCGCGAGCATGCCGATCTCGAGCGCGTGCACGCCTTTGTCGATGTTGTCCTGACCCAGGCTCGGTCCAATGGCACGCTCTTCCACCACTTCGATCGGCGCGGCAAGCGAGCCGGAACGCAGCAGCAGCGCCAGATCGCGCGCCTCGCCGGTTGACAGGCCGGTGACCTGGAACTGCGGCCCGAACACCCCGCGGATCGTGGCCACGTTGATCACCTTCTCGGTGTTGATGTCGCGATCGACCTTCTGGCCGTTGACTTCGATCTGGCGACGGCTCTTCTCGATGTACACCACCGCCATCGGCTTGCCGACGTTCAGCCGCGTGGTTCGCAGCATCGATTCGGCGCCGCGCGCATCCAGCCGGATCGACACCGCCGGCCCCTCCTGCGAGGCGGCCGAAGTCGCGCTGGTGATCTCATCGCCGGTGACGATTACCTCGCGCTTGAGCAGAATCGGCGAGCCGTCTTCGCGCTTGTATAGTTTGGTGCCAAGCGGTGCGCGCCCGCTCTGCTCGGCTTGCAGCGCATTGCCGGTCTGATCCACCAGCCGCATCTCCAGCGTCGCGACCTTGCCGAGAAGATCCTTTACCTCGGCCGAGTTCTGCACGCCTGGCAGTTGCACGTTGATGCGGTCCAGTCCCTGGCGCTGCACGATCGGCTCGGAAACGCCCAGCTCATTGACGCGATTGGTCAGCGTGGTGCGATTCTGCTCCAGCGCATAATCCTCGCGCGCCTTGATCTGGGCCGGCGTCAGCACCAGATCGACCACTGCGCCGGCCGCGGTGTTGCTGGCGCTGTATCGCAGCGTCGCGTCGACCCTGTGAATGATGTCCTCGACCGCATCCGACTTGGCGTCAGCCGGCAGGCTGATGCGCAGGCCGTTGGGAACATTGCTGCCGGATGCGGTGATCGTGATGATATCGGTGAATGGCACCTTGGCTTCGTTGAGCGCGCGCCGCAGACTCTGCTCGTAGCTGTCGAGCAGCTGGTTGATCGCGCCCTGCAGGTCGACCTGATACAGCAGGTACAGCCCGCCGCGAAGGTCCAGGCCCAGGGGCATCGCCTTCAGACCGAGCCGCCGCATCCAGGTCGGCTCGCGTGTGGCATTGGCCAGTGCGGAGCGATTCACGTCCGCGAGCGTGCCATCGACGGTATCGCGCGCCTTTAGTTGCGCGGCGACGTCATCGAACGCCAGGATCAGGCGACCGCTCTCGATGTAGTCACGCTTGATCGTGACGTTCTGCTTGCGCAGCAGCTCTTCGATTGACTGGCGCGCGAAGTTGTCCATCGGCGCGCGGTTCTTGCGCTCGACCTGCAGCGCTGGATCCTCGCCGAACAGGTTGGGCAGCGTGAACAGCAGGCCGATCAGCACCACCAGCGTGACCAGCACGTATTTCCAGCGCGGAAATTCCAGCATCAGCTCAGGCGCTCTTCAGCGTACCCTTGGGCATCAGCTGCGTGATCTGGGTCTTCTGCACCTTGATCCGCACACCGTCGGCGATTTCCAGGGTCACAAACAGGTCGCCGACCTCGGTGATGCGGCCAAGTACGCCGCCGGTCGTAACAACCTCATCCCCGCTCGCCAGCCGCGACAGCATCCCCTGCTGATCGCGCATACGCTTCTGCTGCGGTCGGATCAGCAGGAAGTAGAACACCACCACCATCACGACCAGGAACAGAATCTGCATGCTGCCGGGGCCCATGGCGCCGCCGCCGGCCGACTGTGCAAATGCATCGTTCACTAACAGGCTCATGCTTGCCTCGATCGACACCCAGATGGCAAAGGGGCGGCATTATGCCACAGGCGTTTGCTGCCGCCGCGGCAGGCTTAAGACCGCCCGAGCGAGCGGCGCGAACTGGCCGGCCGCGATCGCGGCGCGGAGCCGGCGCATGAGCTCGAGGAAGAAGTGCAGGTTGTGCAGGGTTGCCAGCCGCAGGCCCAGAATCTCGTTGCAGCGGTCGAGGTGACGCAGGTAGGCGCGCGAGTAGCGAGCGCAGGTGGCGCAGCTGCAGGCCGCGTCGATTGGCCCGGTGTCGCGCTGATGCACCGCGTTGCGGATGTTGATGATGCCCGCGGAGGTGAACAGGTGGCCGTTGCGCGCGTGCCGCGTCGGCATCACACAGTCGAACATGTCGACCCCGCGCAGCACGGCGGCCACGATGTCATGCGGATAGCCCACGCCCATCAGATAGCGCGGCCGCTGCGCCGGCAAGCGCGGCGCTACCAGCTCGAGCACCCGCAGGCGCTCCTCCTCGGGCTCCCCGACCGCAAGTCCGCCGATCGCCAAACCGGCGAATTCCCGCTGCGACAGGGCAGCGATCGACTCCAGTCGCAGCGACTCGTGCATGCCGCCCTGCACGATGCCGAAGACATGCCCGGGCGCAAATCCGCGTTGTGAGGCCGCCGCGTAGTAGTGATCGAAGCTGCGCACCGCCCAGCGCATCGAGCGTTGCATCGATTCGCGCGCCTGCTGTTCACTGACCGGGTAGGCAGTGCAATCGTCCAACACCATGGCGATATCCGAGCCGAGTTCGAGCTGCACCTGCATCGCGTCTTCCGGACGCATGCGCACCTCGGCGCCGTCGACCGGTGAGCGAAAGCTCACCCCGTCCTCGTCTATCCGGCGCAGCGGAGCCAGACTGAAGATCTGAAAGCCGCCCGAATCGGTCAGGATCGGCCGGCGCCAACCCATGAAGCCGTGCAGGCCGTCGCGATGCGCTCTGACGATCTCGGCCCCCGGACGCAGCATCAGGTGAAAAGTGTTCCCAAGCACGATCTGGGCACCGAGCGCCTCGAGCTCCTCCGGCAGCATCGCCTTGACGGTGCCATAGGTACCCACCGGCATGAAGGCCGGGGTGTCGACCGTTCCGTGCGGCAGATGCAGCCTTCCTAAGCGCGCCGCCCCATCCTGCGCCAGCAACTCAAATCGCGGCGGCGCGGCGTTCATTGCGGCGCGGGCAATACCAGCATGGCATCGCCGTAGCTGAAAAACCGGTAGCCTTTTCGCACCGCGTGCTGGTAGGCCGCCAGCACCGTGTCGCGACCGGCGAGCGCCGCCACCAGCATCAGCAGCGTCGATTGAGGCAGATGAAAATTGGTGAGCAGCCCGTCGATCACCCGGAAACGATAACCCGGCACGATGAACAGCGTGGTGTCACCGCTAGCGGCCGTAGGGCCCGCGCCCGATGCGCTCGCAGCCGACTCGAGCGCACGCGCTACCGTGGTGCCCACGGCGATCACGCGCCGACCGGCCGCGCGCGTCCGGGCGATCGCCTCGACCGTTGCCGCGCCGACCTCGTAGCGCTCGGCGTGCATGACATGGTCCTCGACCGATTCCGTGCGCAGCGGCTGAAAGGTGCCGGCACCCACGTGCAGGGTGATCAGGCTGCGGCCGACTCCCCGGCGCGCCAGCGCCTCGAGCAACGCCTGATCGAAATGCAGACTGGCGGTCGGTGCAGCTACCGCGCCCGGCACCCGCGCCATCAGGCTCTGATAACGCTCGCGGTCCTGTGGCTGCGCCGAGCGCCGGATGTAGGGTGGCAGCGGCACCAGGCCGTGGGTGTCGAAGAACTCGATGGTCTCCGAGGGCAGTTCGACCTCCCAGAACGGCGTGCGGCGCGCGATCAGACGCACCGTGCCACCGGCGCTGCTGAGCGCCATGCCCGCGCGCACCGCCTTGCTGTCGCGAAGCTGCACCAGTGCGCGCGCCCCGCCGAGCGAGCGCTCCAGCAGCAACTCGACACGGCCGCCGCTGGGCTTGTGTGCCGGCAGACGTGCCGGCACTACCCGGGTGTCGTTGAACACCAGCAAATCGCCCGGCTCGAGCAGCGCCGGCAGTTGCTCGATGCGCCGGTCCTGCCAGCCCCCGGCGGCGCCCGCGAGCAGCAGCAAGCGGCTGGCCGAGCGTCGCGGCAACGGCGTCTGCGCTATCAATTCAGCCGGCAGGTGGAAGTCGAATTCGCTGCGCCTGATGGTGGTGGCCTCGCTCGGAGTCGAACCGAGATGGGCAAGCCCGGTCGATTTTGAGTCGACTGCGTCTACCAGTTCCGCCACGAGGCCGTCGGAAATCTGCACGCGGTGCAGAGCGTCCCTCGGTGCAGGTACGATACCTCAACCGCCTATGAAATTCTGTCCAGCTTGCGGGCAGCCGGTGCAAATGCGCATCCCGCCCGGAGACAATCTGCCACGTGCGGTGTGCACCGTCTGCGGCAGCATTCATTACGAGAATCCGCGGATCGTGGTGGGTTGCGTGCCCGAATGGCAGGGCCGCATCCTGCTGTGCCAGCGGGCCATCCAGCCGCGTCGTGGCTTCTGGACCACGCCGGCCGGCTTCATGGAGAACGGCGAGACGCTGCAGGCGGCCGCGGCCCGCGAGGCACTGGAGGAGGCCGAGGCGCGCGTCCAGATCGGCTCGCTGCTCTCGATCACCCACGTGCTGCACGCGGCGCAGGTGCACGTCTCGTTTCGCGCCACCCTGCTGGAGGGCAAATTCGGCGTCGGCGCGGAAAGCCTGCAGTCCGGCCTGTACGCTGAGGCCGACATTCCCTGGACCCAGATCGCCTTTCCGAGCATCGAATTTGCTCTGCGCAGCTATTTCGAGGATCGGCGCCTGGCGCGCGAAACGCTGCATTTCAGTGACATTCAGCGCCCGCTGCCGCACTAGAATCCCAGTCCCGCCGGATCGCTTTCGGCGCAGGTGCGGCTTTGGCACAATACCCGGCCGCTGGCGCCGCGCCTGATCCCCCACCGCCAGCATTGATCGGAGCAGCAATGACTTTCGTCGTGACGGAAAACTGCATCAAGTGCAAGTACATGGACTGTGTGGAAGTCTGCCCGGTCGACTGTTTCCACGTCGGCCCGAATTTTCTGGTGATCGATCCGGACGAGTGCATCGACTGCACGCTGTGCGAACCTGAATGCCCGGTGGAGGCAATCTTCTCCGAAGAGGAACTGCCCGCCGGCCAGGAAGAGTTTAAGAAGCTCAACGCCGAGCTCGCCAAGCAATGGCCGGTGATCACCGAGAAGGGCGACCCGCCGGCGGATGCCAAGGAATGGGAAGGGAAACCCGATAAGCGCTCGCTGCTGGAGCGCTGACTACTGTTTACGGCTGCAGCTGCTGCAGCTGCTCGACCAGCTGGTCCGGCGGTAGGTAGCCGCCCACCATGGTGCCGTTGGCCGCCACGATTCCGGGCGTGCCCTCCAGGCCGATTTCCTTGCCTAGCTCGTACTCCTGCGCCACCGGGGTATTGGCGCAGGCTTTGGCATCGATCGATTCACCCAGCTTGGCGCGCGTCAGCGCCGTCTTGCGGTCGGCCGAGCACCATACCTGCTCGGCCTTGTGCCATGACTCGGTGTTGGGACCAGTGCGCGGATAGAACAAGTAATGCACGCTCACGCCGAGGCGGTTGTATTCGGCGATCTGCTTGTGAAACGCGCGGCAGTAAGCGCAATCCACGTCAGTGAATACCGTGACCGTGTACTTGGGATGCGGAGCGGCGAACACCACCATGCGCGATTCCGGCACTTCCCCGATCAGCTTGCGCCGCAGTTCGCGCCGGTGCACCTCGGTGAGGTTAGCCTTGGAGTGCACCTGGTAGAGATCACCGGTGAAGGCATAGTCCCCATCGCGCGTTACGTAAAGTATGTCCGACCCGCGCAGCACCTCGAAGATGCCGGCGACCGGGGTAGGCTGGACATCCTCGAGCTTGACGCCTGAATCGGCGGCGACCGCGCGTAGGGTCTCGGGGGACGCGCTGATCGGCTTGGGCAGGCTCAGATGCGCCGTGGTGACGGCCGGCGCGGCTTGCGCCTGGCCAGCGGCGGGGCCGGGGGCGCTGATACTCCCAGCGGCCGGCTGCTGCATCGCACTATCCGCCGCCCAGACCGTACCGGTCAGAGTCATGGCCGCGATCAAGGCCAACGAGACGGCGCGTCGTTTCATGGGCCTAAGGATAGCATGCGCCGCCGCCGCCGCGCTCGGCGCCCAGGCAGCGTCAGCCGCGCGGGTGGTGCTGCGAATGCAGATCTTTGAGGCGCTCGCGCGCCACGTGGGTATAGATCTGGGTGGTCGACAAATCGCTGTGTCCGAGCAGCATCTGCACCACGCGCAGGTCGGCACCGTGATTGAGCAGATGGGTGGCGAACGCATGGCGCAGCGTGTGCGGCGAGAGTTCGCGATCGACCCCGGCCTTGCGCGCATAGCGCTTGATGATGTGCCAGAACGCCTGCCGCGTCATGCGATCGCCGCGGCGCGTGGGAAACAGATAGTCGGTGCTGCGATCGAGCAGAATGTCGTTGCGGGCCCCGCTGATGAAGGCCTTGAGCCAGCGCACGGCCTCCTCGCCCAGCGGGATGAGCCGCTCGCGATTGCCCTTGCCGAGCACGCGCGTGACGCCCTGATTCAGATTGATCTGGCCGAGCTTCAGACTAACCAGTTCCGACACCCGCAGGCCGGTCGCGTACAGCACCTCGAGCATGGTGCGATCGCGATAGCCGAGCGGATCGGCAATCGCCGGCGCCCCGAGCAGTGATTCGACTTCGGCCTCGCTCAGCGAGCGCGGCAGCGAGCGACCGATCTTGGGCATCGCGATCTGCGCGGTGGGGTCCTCGCGCACACCGCCCTCGCGCACCAGGTAGCGGAAGAAGCGACGAAACGAGGACAGCTGGCGCGCGGTCGAGCGCGGTCGGGCGCCGCCCTGCACGCGGGCCGCGATGAAATCCATCAGCTCGGCGCGCCCGGTCTGTGAAAGGCTGAGCTTGCGTTCGCACAGCCAGCGATGCAGCGCGACCAGGTCGGCGCGATAGGCGGCCAGGGTATTGGACGACAGGCCCCGTTCCATCCAGACCGCGTCGAGAAAACGTGCGATCAGCGGATCGGTCGCATCGGTGCCGGATCGTTCCGCTGATGCTGTTGCCTGCCTGGTCAATGCGATGCCTTGGTGTGGGTTTTGTCCCGACGGCAGTATGCTGAGACGGGCCTTAGATACGATGTGATGACCCTCACAGCGGCGTACGCCCGTTAACATAAAGAGAACTGCATCACACGCATAACGATGACTACGGCGAGGAATACCGGTGGAGATGCCGGCGAACAGCCTCCCGCGACCCCGGCCGCGCCGATACCCCCTGCAGCCCGCGGCCCGCTGGCCCTCGCCTACGGCATGCTCGCGTGGCTGCAATTCGTGCTGATGGCGCTGGCGACGGTGCTGGTAGCGTTGCTGGTTCCCGGAGTTACGCGCCGGCGCTCGCTGGTGAGTGCGATGGCGCGCATGGCGCTGCGCTTGGCCGGCATGCGCGTCGAGGCCATGGGCCTCGAGCGGTTGCCACGACCCTGCATCGTGGTCGCCAATCACTGCAGCTACCTGGACGGCGTCGTGCTGTGCGCGCAGCTGCCGTCCTGGTTCAGTTTCGTCATCAAGCGCGAGATGGCCGCGGTGCCCGTGGCTGGAACTCTCCTGCGGCGCATCGGCGCGGAGTTCGTTGCGCGCGGCGATCGGGCGCGCGGCGCGCGCGATGCACGGCGACTGCTGCGCCAGGCGGCGATCGGACAGGCACTGGTGTTTTTTCCGGAGGGTACGTTCAGCACCGAAGTCGGGCTGATGCACTTTCATATCGGTGCGTTCGCGGCTGCGGCCAGGGCCAATGTGCCGGTAGTCCCGATTGCGATTCGTGGCACGCGCGGGTGTTTGCCACCAGGCCGGCCGTGGCCCCGACCCGGCAGTATCCGAGTCGACGCGCTCGCGCCGCTGGCCGCGCACCCGCCGGACACGCCCTGTGAGGATCGCGATCGCGCGCCGCGCCTGCGCGATGCCGCCCGCGCCGCGCTGCTGGCGGTCCTCGATGAGCCGGACCTGGGAGCGCGCGCGCCGGCACAGGGTCAGCTGTCGGAGCGCTATCGGCGCGAGCTCGACGCGCACGGCTATCAACTCGACGCCGCGCAGCTCGCCGCGGTCGATCGCCTGGAGCAGTTGCGGCTGCAGCTGCTGACAGCGCCGGGCCGCGGCCTGTGGGCGCGGCTGCGACGCGGTCTGCGTCCCCCCAGGCCCGAGCGGCCACGTCGCGGCATGTACCTGTGGGGCGGGGTCGGTCGCGGCAAGACCTGGCTCATGGATCTGTTCTTCGACAGTGTTCCGCTGCGCGCGCGTCGCCGGCTTCATTTCCATCACTTCATGCGCGACGTGCACCGGCAGCTGCGGCAGATCGGCGCCCGCCGCGATCCGCTCGAGATTGTGGCGCGGCGGATTGCGCGCCAGGCGCAACTGCTGTGTCTGGACGAACTGTTCGTCAGTGACATCGTCGATGCGATGCTGCTCGGCCGGTTGCTGCAGGCGCTGCTGCAGCGTGGCGTAGTACTGGTGATCACTTCCAATGTGCCGCCGCATGAGCTGTACCGCAACGGGCTGCAGCGCGATCGATTCCTGCCCGCCATCGAGGTGCTCGAGCGCGAGCTGGAGGTGGTCGCGGTCGACGGTGGCATCGACTATCGCCTGCGCCAGTTGCAGCGCCAGGCGCTTTGGCTTGATAGCGCATCGGCCGACAGCACTGCGCGCCTGCGCGCTATCTTCGAGCATCTGGCCGGCGGTCTGGGCGAGCGCGACGAGTTGCGCATCGCCGGCCGCAGGCTTCGCACGCTGGCCTGTCACGGCGACGTGGTGTGGTTCAGTTTCACGGTATTGTGCGAGGGACCGCGCAGTTCCAGCGACTATGCCGACATCGCGCGCGAATTTCACAGCGTGCTGCTGTCGGAGGTGCCGAAGTTCACCGAACCGCAACATGACAACGCGGCGCGACGCTTCATCGCCCTGATTGACGAACTGTACGATCAAGGCGTCAAGCTGATGGCATCGGCAGCGGCGGCGCCATTCGACTTGTATCGTGGCGAGCGCCTGCAGGCCGAATTCGCGCGCACCGCCAGCCGCCTGACCGAGATGCAGACGGAAGGCTATCTGGCCCGACCGCGCCGGGCGTGAGAAGTGCTACGATTCTGTCATGAGCCAACAACAGATCGTGGCGCGGTTCGATATTCCGTATCGCGCCTACCTCGACGCCGAGGGCGCACCGCTCGGCAAACTCCCTTCCTGGGTCGAAGATGGCGAGCTGCTGCGACGCATGTACCGGATGATGGTGCGCGCCCGAACCTTCGACACCAAGGCCGTCAATCTGCAGCGCACCGGCAAGCTCGGTACCTACCCGTCGTGCCTGGGTCACGAGGCGGCGCACGTCGGCGTGGGCGCCGCGATGCACCCGGACGATGTACTGTTCACGGTCTACCGTGAGATCGGTACCAAGTTCTGGCGCGGTGTCGAGCTACTCGACATCCTGCTGTACTGGGGCGGCGATGAGCGTGGCACGGTGTATCGACGCACGCCGCAGGACTTTCCGTTCTGCGTGCCGATCGGCTCGCAGATGCCACACGCGGCCGGCGCCGCGCTGGCTATGCAGATCCGCGGCGAGCAACGTTGCGCGGTGGCATTCGTCGGCGATGGCGGAACTTCCCAGGGTGCGTTCTACGAGGCCATCAATTTCGCCGGCGTGCGCGCCCTGCCGCTGGTGTGCGTCATCGTCAACAACCGCTGGGCGATCTCGGTGCCGGTGGCCGCGCAGACTGCGGCGGTGACCCTGGCCCAGAAGGCGATCGCCGCCGGCACGCCGGCGGTGCAGATCGACGGCAACGACATGGTGGCGGTACGCGAGGTGGTCGGCGAGGCGATCGAGCGCGCCCGCGGCGGCGGCGGCCCGACGGTGATCGAGGCATTGACCTATCGATTGAGTGATCACACCACCTCGGATGATGCCACCCGCTATCGCAGCGCGGAGGAAGTTGCCGCGGCGCGGCGGCTCGAGCCGATCGAGCGCACCCGGCACTTTCTCCTATCGCGCGGCCTGTGGACCGAGGCCGAGGAGCGGGAGTTGAAGAGCGCCTGCGGCGAGGAAGTCGAGGCCGCAGTGAAGCAGTACCTGGCCACACCCCGACAATCCACCGACGCCATGTTCGACTATCTATACGCACAACCGACCCCGGCCGTACGCGCACAACGCGAGGAGGCGCGCCGCTACGCGGCGGTGGGCCACTAGGCAGCGACACACCAGCGCAACGGACAAGAACAGAAAGGACGGTCTCGATGGCGAGGATGACGATGGTCGAAGCCATCAACATGGCGCACGCCTGGGAGATGGCCCACGACCCGTCGGTCGTCGTGCTGGGGGAAGACGTCGGCACCAACGGCGGCGTATTTCGTGCGACGGTCGGTTTGCAGCAGCGCTTTGGCAAGGCACGGGTGCAGGACACGCCGCTGGCCGAGGGGCTGATCGCGGGCACTGCGATCGGCATGGCGGCCCAGGGCCTCAAGCCGGTCGCGGAAATCCAATTCATGGGGTTCATCTATCCGGCGCTCGACCAAATCGCCAGTCACATGGCGCGGCTGCGCAACCGCACCCGCGGCCGCCTGAGCTGCCCGGTGGTGCTGCGCATGCCGCATGGCGGCGGCATTCACGCGCCGGAGCATCATTCGGAGAGCCTGGAGGCGCTGCTGTGTCATCACCCGGGGCTTCGTGTGGTGTGCCCGTCATCGCCGGCGCGCGCCTACGGGCTGCTGCTGGCGGCGATCCGCGACCCCGATCCGGTGATGTTCCTCGAACCGGTGCGGCTGTATCGCTTCGCGCGCCAGGAAGTCGCCGATGACGGTCAGGCACTGCCGATCGGCTGCTGCTTCGTGCTGCGCGAAGGCACTGATCTGACCATCGTGACCTGGGGTGCGATGACGGTGGACAGCCTGAAGGCCGCCGAGCAGCTGGCGGGCGACGGCGTCAGCTGCGAGGTCATCGACGCCGGAACGCTCGCGCCAATCGACTTCGATACCATTCTGGATTCGGTGGTCAAGACCGGGCGGCTGTTGATCGTGCACGAGGCACCGCGAACCTGTGGTCTTGGCGCGGAGATCGCCGCCACCGTGACCGAGCGGGCGCTGTACGATCTGTTGTCGCCGATCCGGCGCGTGGCCGGTTACGACACCGTCATGCCGCTGTACCGGCTCGAACATGACTACATCCCCGGCGTGGCGCGCATCGCCGATGCCATTCGCGCGACGCTGGCGGAGTAGAGCAGCAAATGCTCAAGGGGCTACAGCCATGACAGTATTCAAGCTACCGGATCTGGGCGAAGGACTGTCGGAGGCCGAAATCCTGCGCTGGCATGTGAAGGTCGGCGATTACATCGAAGTCGACGCGCCGATGCTCGCGGTCGAGACCGCCAAGGCGGTGGTCGAAGTGCCCTCCCCGGTCAGCGGCACGATCACCGCGCTGCACGCGCAGCCCGGTGATCGGATCGAAATCGGCGCGCCGCTGGTGGAGTTCGCCGCCGATGCCGCGGCCTCACAGGCCGCCGCCCATGCCACTGTGGCGGCGAGCGCCGCGGCATCAGTCAGCGCCGATTCCGGCACCGTGGTTGGCCACATGCTCAGCGCCGGCGACGATGACGCCGCGGCTGCAGCGCTCGAATCGGCCAACGCGGTCACCGGTCCGCGGGTGCGCGCGGTACCGGCGGCGCGCGCACTGGCCCGCAGTCTGGGCGTGGAGCTCGGCAGCCTTACGGGCTCGGGCCGCGGCGGACTGGTCACACTCGATGACGTGATGTCGGCCGGACTGCCGGCGCGCGCGGCCGGCAGCAAGATGCATCCGGCGGCCACACCGCAGGCGGCGCCGAGCGCCGCTGGTGATGTCGAGGTGCTGCGCAGCCTGCGCCGGGCGATGGCGCAGAGCATGTCGATGTCGCGCGATTCGGTAATGGCCTGCTCGGTGTTCGACGATGCCGACCTGCATGCCTGGGGCAACAGCCGCGACTTCACCACGCGCGTGCTGCGAGCGATCGTGACTGGCGTGCGCACCGAGCCCGGACTCAACGCCTGGTTCGATGCACAATCGCAGAGCCGCACACTGTTCGAGCACATCGACATCGGCATTGCGGTCGACACGATCGACGGCCTGCTGGTTCCGGTGATCCGGCACGTGGAAAAGCGCAGCCCGGCGCAGCTGCGCACCGAGCTGGATCGACTCAAGCGCGCGGCGCGCGATCGCACGGTCGCCAGCGAGGAGCTGCGCAATTTCACCTTCATGCTATCGAACTTCGGCACCATGGCCGGGCGCTACGCGACCCCGATCGTGGTGCCGCCGGCGGTGGCCATCCTCGGCACCGGCAAGGTGCGCCGTGACGTGATCGCGGCCAGCGAGCGCATCGAGATTCATCCGCGCATGCCGCTGTCGCTGACATTCGATCATCGCGTCATTACCGGCGGCGAGGCGGTGCGTTTTCTCGGTGCCGTGATCGCGGATCTGGAACTGCCGGAGTGACCCGGCGCGGCCCGCAGGCCGGCTCCCCGCGCCGACAGCTTGCGGCCGCCCTGCTGCGGGCCTGGCGCACCTCGGTTCCAGCGGAGGAATGGGGCAGCTACGACGCCGATGCGTTGCGGCACGCCTGTTCGGCCCAGGTCGAATTTGGGCTGCAACGGCGCCGCCGGCAGACGCTGCTGCGCGTTCGCGGCCAGCCTGGCACGGAATCGCCATATGCGGTGATCGAGCTGGTGATCGACGACATGCCGTTCCTGGTCGACTCGATCAGCATGACCCTCGGGCAGATGGGCCTGTCGGCCCAGCTGATCGTGCACCCGATCCTGCGCGTGCGGCGCGACGCAGTCGGCCGACTCGAGTCGCTGCGCGCCGAGATTGACGCCGGTCATGGCGACGATGCCGGGATGCGCGAGTCATGGCAGTACTGGCGCATCGATCGCGTCGGCGGCGAGGCCGAATGCGCACAACTGCGACGGCGTCTGTTCGGCTCACTGGCCGATGTGCGGCGCGCCTGCGGCGACTGGATGCGCATGCGGCACGCGGTGCTCAAGCTGTGCTCGACGATCAGCCGCAAGCCACCGCCGCTGGCGGCCGACGTGATCGCCGAAAGCCGAGCGCTGCTGCAGTACATGGAGGCGCACCGTTTCACCTTCCTGGGTCTGCGTGAGAGCCGGCTGCGCCGCACGCGCCGCGGTCCGGTGCTCGAACCGGTTGCCGGCAGCGCGCTCGGCCTGCTGCGCCACAGTCTGCCCGGCATGCCGGACTCCGGCCTACTCACGGCCAACATCCGCCGCGCGCTGCGCTCCCCGGGGATGTTGATCATCACCAAGGGCAATCACCGCTCCACCGTGCACCGCCCGGGCTATCTGGACTATATCGGCGTCAAGCGCTACGACAAACATGGCCGCGTGGCGGGCGAGATGCGGATCCTCGGACTGTGGACCACGCACGCCTACGCGGCTGATCCGCGCCAGATTCCCTGGATCCGGCTCAAGCTGCAGCGGGTGCTCGAACATTTCCCGTTCGCGCCCAACAGTCACGACGGCAAACGATTGCTGCAGATCGTGCAGACGTTGCCACGCGATGAGCTATTCCAGGCCAGCGTCCCGGACCTGATTCGCTGCGCGCGCGCGGTGCTGGTGCTGCAGGACCGCGCCCGCGTGCGGGTGATTGCGCGGCGTGACGAATTCCGGCGCTTTTGGTCCTGTCTGATCTACATGCCGCGCGAGCGTTGCGATGTCGCGGCGCAGGCTCGGGTCGAGGCCTTGGTGCGCGCGGCCTGTGACGGCCTGGAGCTCGAATCCACGCTGTCGATCGGCGAGGCGCCGCTGGCGCAGCTGCACGTCGTGGTGCGTGTGGATCCAACCAACAGCGCCCGGCTCAACACCGAGCGGCTGGAGCGCGACATCGCCGCCACCATCGTGTCGTGGCGCGACCGGCTGCGCAGCGCGCTGCTGGCGCGATTCGACGAAGCTCGGGCGCTGACGCTCGAGCGCCGCTACGTCGGCGCCTTTCCGGCCTCCTACCACCAGGACGTGGATGCCGTGCAAGCAGTGGACGACATCGTCGACCTGGAAGGCCTGGATGCGGCGGTCGAATCGATGCAGCTGCGACTGTACCGACGGCCGCGCCAACACCATCATCGCGCGCACTTGCGCATCATTCGGCGCGGCGAGGCGCTGTCGATCTCGGACGTACTGCCAACCTTCGAGCACTTCGGACTGCGCGTGATCGCGGAGCGTCCCTACCGGCTGGAGTGGCCCGACGGCCGTTCCGCCACGCTGCAGGATTTCGAGGTCGAATACGCCGGACTGCAGAACGTGGCCGTGCCGCGCGTGGCGCCGCAATTGATCGCGGCGTTTCGCGCAATTCGCGCCGGCGAGCTCGACGACGACGGTTTCAATCGGTTGCTGATCGGCGCCGGGATCGACCTTCGGCAGGTCACGGTGCTGCGCGCCTGCTGCCGCTACCTGCTGCAGACCGGGATACCGTTCAGCCAGAGCTACATGGAACGGGTACTGGCAACGCATCCGGCCGCGGCGCGCGATCTGTGCCTGCTGTTCGAGCAGCGGTTGTCACCGGCGGTCACGCGCGGGGGCGCGGCGCGCGCAAGCTTGCTGGAACAGCGCCTGCGCCGCTTCATCGCCGCGGTCGTGAGCCCGGACGAGGATCGTATCCTGCGGGCGTTCCTGGCCGTGGTGCTGGCGACGCTGCGTACCAACTATTTTTGCCGCGACGCGGCTGGGCAGTCGCGTCCGTGCTTATCCCTGAAGCTCGACCCGACCCGGATTCCCGGGCTGCCGCAGCCACGGCCGGCGTTTGAGATCTTCGTGCACAGTCCGCGTGTCGAGGGCGTGCATCTGCGCGCCGGCCCGATCGCGCGCGGCGGTATCCGCTGGTCCGAGCGGCCGGAGGATTTTCGCACCGAGATTCTCGGACTGATGAAGGCCCAGCACGTCAAGAACACGCTGATCATTCCAGTCGGCGCCAAGGGCGGCTTCGTCGTGCGCCGTCGCCCGCCGCAGCTGGCCCCGCTGGCGCAGCAACAGGCGGTGGTCGACTGCTATCGCAGTTTCATCCGCGGATTGTTGGACCTCACCGACAATATCGTCGACGGCCGCGTGGTGCCGCCGCAAGATTTACGCCGGCTCGACGACGATGATCCCTATCTGGTGGTCGCCGCCGATAAGGGCACGGCAACGTTCTCGGACATCGCCAATGCCATCTCGGCCGAGTATGGCTTCTGGCTCGGTGATGCATTCGCGTCGGGCGGCTCGGCCGGATACGACCACAAGAAGATGGCGATAACGGCCCGCGGGGCCTGGGAATGCATCAAGCGCCACGGGCGTGAGCTTGGTATCAACGTGCAGCGCCAGCCGTTCACGGTGGCCGGCATCGGCGACATGTCCGGTGACGTATTCGGTAACGGCATGCTGCTGTCGCGGCACATCCGCCTGGTGGCGGCGTTCAATCACCAGCACCTGTTCATCGATCCGAACCCGCATGCCGAGCGTGGCTACCGCGAACGCGCGCGCCTGTTCCGGTTGCCACGATCAACCTGGAACGACTACGACCGGCGTCGCCTGTCGCGCGGCGGCGGCATCTATCCGCGCAGCGCCAAGAGCATCGCGTTGTCGCCCGAGGCGCGGGCACTGCTGGAACTGCGGCAGCCGAGCGCGACGCCGGTGGAAATCATTCGCGCGATGCTGTGCCTGCGGGTCGACTTGCTTTGGAACGGGGGCATCGGCACCTACGTCAAGGCCGCGGACGAGCGCCACGGCGAAATCGGCGATCGTGCCAACGATCCGGTACGCGTCGACGGCCACCAGGTGCGCGCCCGCATCATCGGCGAAGGCGGCAATCTCGGCTTCTCGCAGCGCGGTCGAATCGAGTACGCCTCCGGCGGCGGGCGCATCAACACCGACTTCATCGACAACTCAGCCGGCGTCAATACCTCGGACGTCGAAGTCAACCTCAAGATCCTGTTGGATGCGACCGCGCGCCGGCCGGTGACCCGAAGCCGGCGCAATCGCCTGCTCGCGGCGGCGGCCGATGAAGTGGCCGCGCTGGTATTGCGCAACAACTATCTGCAGAGCCAGGCGCTGAGCCTGATGGAGCGGCGCGCCGCCGAGGAGCTGGGCGAGCACCAGCAGCTGCTTCGCTGGCTGGAGCGTCACGGCGAAATCGACCGTGCGGTCGAGTTCCTGCCCACCGACGAGGACATCGATGATCGGCGGCGGCGCGGCCTGGGCCTGACACGCCCGGAGCTGGCGATCCTGTTTGCCTACGGCAAGATCGCGCTCAATCACGCTCTGACCGAGACCGGCAGCGCCACCGATCCGTATCTGGCGCGCGAACTGCAACGCTACTTTCCACTGGCGCTGCAACGGCGTTTCGCCGAGCGCATCGAGCGCCACCGGCTGCGTCGTCAGATCATCATCACCGCCACCACCAACAGCATCGTCAATCGGGTCGGACCGACGCTGCTGATTCAGTGCGGAGACGCCAACGCCGCAGCCCTGGCGCGCGCCTACACCATTGCGCGCGACAGTGCCGACCTGCGCACGCTCTGGGTCCGGATCGAAGCGCTCGACGGTCGAATCAAGGCCGCCGATCAATACGACGCGCTGCTGGAGACCAGTCACTTCCTGACTCGATTCACGCTCTGGCTGCTGCAACATCGGCGCGAATACGCCCAGGTCGGCGTCTCGGTCCGGCGCCTGCAGCCCGCGCTGCGCGAGATTGCCGCGGTTACCCCGGCCGCGCTCGAGGGACTGGATCGTGATCGCTATCGCGCCTGCTGCCAGCGCTTCGGCGCGCAGGGCTTGCCAACCACGCTGGCCGAGAATCTCGCCACCTTGGAACCGCTGCGCGTGGCGCCCGACCTAGTCGATCTGATGGCCCGCAGCCGCCAGAGCGCACGCACCGTGGCGCAGGCGCACTTCGGTCTTGGCGCGTCCCTCGGCCTGGACTGGCTGCATGGGGCGATCGAGCAACTGCCGGCCGGCGGCAACTGGCAGCGGGCCGCCCAGCAGCGCCTGCAGGCCAGTGCGCTCGCTGCGCACCTGCGACTGAGCGCCGCCGCCCTGCGTCGCCGACCGGTGCGGCACGGCAGGGCGCAAGCGCGCGAGACGGCGTTCGAGCACTGGGAACAAGTGCAGCGCGATCTGCGCGCATTGCCGACGCCGGATCTGGCCGCTCTGACGGTAGCGGTCGAGGCGCTCGAGGGACTGTCGCTCGGCCGCGCACACGACGTCGCGCGACTGGTCTGAAATCATGGAGGCGCGGTGACCGCAAGGCTAGTACTGGTGCGTCACGGCCAGAGCGTGTGGAACGTGGCCAACCTCTTTACCGGCTGGGCCGACGTCGACCTGTCGGACAAAGGTTGCGAGGAAGCGCGCCAAGCCGGGCGCGAGCTGACGCGCGCCGAAATCGTGCCGGATGTGGTATTTACCTCGGTGCTCACGCGCGCCATTCGCACCCAGTGGCTGATGCTGGAGCAGATGAATCTGCTGTGGCTGCCGGTGACCCGCAGCTGGCGGTTAAACGAGCGCCACTATGGTGCACTCCAGGGCCTCAACAAGGCGCAGACGGTCGAGCGTCACGGCGCGGCGCAGGTAAAAATCTGGCGTCGCAGCTACGACATTCCGCCACCGCCGATGGCGCAGGATGACGAGCGTCATCCGCGTTTTGATCGGCGCTACGCCGATGTCGATCCGCGACAACTGCCGGATACCGAATCGCTCAAGGACACCCTGGCGCGGGTCATGCCCTACTGGGAGCAGTCGATCGTGCCGCAGCTGCAACGCGAGGCACAGGTGCTGGTGGTCGCGCACGGCAACAGCCTGCGCGCGCTGGTCAAGATGCTCGACGACGTGTCGGAGCAGGCCATCGTCGAGCTGAACATTCCCACCGGCGTGCCGCTGCTGTACGAGTTCGACCGCGCGCTCAAGCACGGGCCGAGGCGCTACCTGGGCGATGCCGAGGCGATAAAGGCCGCGGCCGAGGCCGTTCGGCGCCAGACTGACAAGCGCGCCTAGACCTCAGCTGCGCGACGGATCGGTCATCCAGCCGTCGTAATGGCCGCCGTGCTGCTGTGCGAGCGCGCGAAAGCGCTTGGAGTAATCCTGCATCTCCGTGACCGAAACGCGCACATGCTTGCGCGCATTCAGAGAGTAGCCGCTCGCGCCTTCGGTGCCCATCACGCGGGTGTCGATTGCGAAACCTTCGGGCTCCAGCAGCGCGCGCACTGCGGTGCAGGTGGCCTCGTCCGGCAGGTTGAAGAAGAAATCGACCTCGTAGGGCGTGAAGGCGTTGCCGCCGGCCGCACGCAGGTTTTTTACCAGGCGTGCGTCCCAGTCATCGTGCAACGACAGCGAGCGCGCCTTGCGCACTGCCATGATGATGCGCGCTACGGCCAGCAGTGCCGCCAGCACCAACAGTAGATAGGCCCACTCCATGATCGGCAGCCGCCGGCCGGCCGGCGGCGCTACTCTTCCGGCGCGATGGTGACCTTCACGCCGGAAATCGAATCGTTGAGGATCACCTGGCAGGACAGGCGTGAGTTCTCCTTGCGGCTGATCAGATCGCCAAGCATGTCGCTCTCGTCGGACATGGGCGCGGGCAGCTTGCCGACCCATTCGGCATCGACGTAGACGTGGCAGGTCGCGCACGAACACATGCCGCCGCAGATCGCGGCCACGCCATCATCCATGTCGCGCAATGGCTCCATCAGCGTGGCGCCGGTCGGCGCATCCAGCTCGCGCTCCGCTCCGTCTCGATCGATCACTCGCACCGTCGGCATGGTCTGTCCTTACGACCTCCAGGGCGCGCTAGTTTGCCGGCCACGCCTGCGGGAAGCCAGCCCCGGCGCCTACGGCGGATCGGCGTGCTCGCCGCGCGCCAGATGCCAGAGCCAGGCCAGCGCCCGGTAGGCATACACCCGTTCCGCGAGCGGACCGGCCTGGGCGTCGGCGTCCAGCCCGGCAGCCGCGGCGAGCTCGCGCCGATAGCGCTGCGCTGCCGGGTAGTACGCCAGCACGCAGGCGACATCCATCAGCGGATCGCTGACCTGGGCGTACTCCCAGTCCAGCAGCCACAGACGCGATCCCTGCAGCAGGTTGCCCTGGTACAAATCCCCGTGCACGACACAGGTCGGGACGGCGCTGTCGCGCAGTTCACCGCTTAGCGCTGCCAGGCGCCGCAGCACGGCGGCAGTCGCTTCGGCGTGCGCGGCATCGATCTTTGCCGCGTAGGCTTGCGCTACCTGAATCGGATCGAAACGCTCGACGCCGGTGACCCTCAGGCGATGCAGCGCGCCGAGCCGCTCGCCCAGTCGATGCAGCATGGCCGGATTGCGGTAATCATCCGCGGCCCACAGGCGGCCCTCGACGTATTCCGTGATCATGAGGCCGTGCGCTTCCGGCATGGCCACATGCAGCACCGGCGCAAGGCCGGCGGCGGCCGCGGCCCGGTGCAGAGTCAGCTCGCGTGCCCGATCGACCCCCGGGCGGCGCCAGACGGGACCGTCCAGGCGCACGACGAAACGCCCGAGAGCGCTGTCGACGCGGAACACCTCATTGACCGTGCCGCCACCGAGTCGTTCGAGGCGTAACGCGCTCACGCCAGGCCTAAGGCCGGGCACCCGCTCGAGCGCCCAGTCCGGCGGGCGGTCTATGTCGCCTGGCGGCGGTACAGCCTGAGCCATGCGAAAAACCCGACGCCCGCGATGCTGAGGTAAATGACAAACAGCGCGCTGGTGTACGGGTGCCCCTGCTCGGCAAACAGGAACGCCGTGATCGCATCGGCCGCGATCCAGTACAGCCAGTTTTCGAGCTTCATGCGCGCCACCAGCCAGGTCGCCAGCAGGCTGATCGCCGCGGTCAGCGAATCGAGGAATGGCCACGCTGCCCGGGTCTCGAGCGCCAGCCAGTGCGAGCTGAGCACACTCACCAGCACGATGACTACCACGGCGGCGCCGTGAAACCTCATCGGCCAACGCGTCACGCGTGCTTCCCCCAGCTGTTGGGCGCGCGTCCAGCTGAACCAGCCGTAGAAGGCCATTGTCACGTAGTAAGCATTCAACAGCGACTGCATCGGCAAGCGCGCGGTGGCGGCGAGGTACACGTAGATTGCCGAACTCACGCCGCCGGCGACCCAGCCGAGCCGCTGTTGCTTTAAGATCAGCAGCACGTACACGACGCCGAGCAGCACCGCGGCACCCTCCAGTGGCCCGCTGAGCGCCAGTCCGCGCAGCAGCGCGTCGATCACGCGCCCAACGGCCCGAGCACCTTCATGACAAACACCGCCTTGTCGTTGTGCTCAAAGGTGCGCCGCAGCTCGCGCAGCAGTGTCGACATGACCACGTCGTAGTCACCGAACACCTGCGTGCTCATGCTGTTGGTGACGATGCGCAAGCTGCCAGCCGCATTCATCCGATCGATGAAGCTCTGAATCGGTGCAATGAACTCCTGGTGCAGCGGATACAAGCTGATCTCCACGCCGATGTCCATGCTCAGTCCTCGTTGTGAATCAGTTGATAACGGACGGTCAAACCGACGGTACGCGGATCGCCGTTCTGTATGAAGCGCTGGTTCGGAAAGTCCGGCGGCACCAGCCCGAAATAAAATCCCTGCACCGCATAGCGGCGATCGAACAGATTGCGTGTCCAGACACTTGCTTGCCACGCACCGCGCTGATATCCGACCCGCAGATTGAACAGCTGGTAGGCCTGCGCCACCTGGTTCTGCCCTGCCGCGAAATAAAATCCGTCGCTCGCCGAGGCGTCGAGCCGCGAAAAAAATCCACTCGGGTGACTGTAGGTAACGGCGGCGGAGAGCTGATACTCGGGAGCAAACGACTGCGCGCGTCCGTCGAGCACCAGCGGCGAGCCGCCCGGGCACTCGATGGCCTGGGAGTCATAGCCGAGATATCGAGTATGCAGCAGCCCGACACTACCAGACAGTTGCCAGCGCGGACGCAGCTGCCACTGCGCCTGTGCCTCCAGTCCATAGTTGTCGCCGTGCGAGGCATTGCGGGTAAAGAATACGAACGTTGAAGGGTTGTCCTGCTGGAGCTGGCAGGAGCTGTAGACTTGCATGCTTTCGCGCCGCATGTAGAACACGTCGGCCTGCCAGCCTAGCGCCCCATCGAGGCTGGCACGTTTGATTCCGCTCTCCAGGCTCCACACGTATTCGGGGGTGAAGCGGCGCTCGTCCGGTGCGATCTGTGCACCGATGTTGAAACCGCCGCCCTTGAAGCCGCGCGCCAGCGTAACGTACTCGGTCTGGCGCGGCGCGCTGTGCAGCGACCAGGACAGGTTACCGCCGTACATGCGGTCGCGACCGTCGGGGAACGGTCGGATAAGATCGGCACTGTCCTGATAGTGCGCCAGGCGCTGCTCGGCGCGCAGTCCGAGTGTCAGGCTGGAGCGCTGCCCGAGCGCGCTGTCCAGCGAGGTATACAGCGCGCCGTTGGTCGCCCGATAATCACTGTGCAACAGACTCGAGCCGGCGCCGACAAACTCATCGTTCCAGGTGTCGAGCAAATCATCGCCCTCGGTCAGCCGCAGAAAATACACTCCCACCAGCCAGCTTATCCGGTCGAACAGCCGATGCTGCGGATCGCCGATCAGGCGCAGATCCTCGGCGAGCGTGCGGCGTCGGCGCCGGTCCTGATCGAAGTAGTCGAACGGTGAATAGCCACAGCAGGACGCCCAGAAGGCATCATTGCCCCAATCCGAATCGAATGAATACACGATGCGCGAATCGGCGGCACTGGTCACGCTGCGTAGCTCACCGAAGCCGCCGCCGGTCCAGCTCAGCCGCAGCGAGCTGCCGAGCGACTGCTGGGCATCGCGCCCGGGCTGGTTCGACCGGGTGTTGAAGCCGTTGTCGATGGTCCAGGCGTCGTAGCCGTTATTCAGATCGACATCCATCAGTGCCAGGTCGGCGCGCAGTGTCGGGGCCGGCTGCCAGTACAGCTTGGCGCGCAGCGTGCCCTCGTCGTAGCCGTTGGTGTCGTCCCGATGCAGGAACACGTCGTCGCGATAGCCGTCGCCGCGGTACTGCTGGGCCACCACGCGCCAGCCGACGCTCTGGTCGGCGAGGCTGTCGCCGAGGGCAATCCCGGCCGAGCGCGTCTGGTAATCGCCCACCGTGGCTTCGCCGCGCAGGTCGAATTGCGGACCCGGGTCCTCGGTGCGCACGCTGATCAGACCGGCCAGCGCGTTGGCGCCGTAGACCGTGCCCTGCGGGCCGCGCAGCACCTCGATTTGCCGCACATCGAACAAAGTTGCCGGCATCCCGACGCCGGAGAAATCAATATCATCGATCAGGAATCCGACCGACGGATTGGGCGCACCCTGGTATTGCTCGACTTCACCGATGCCACGCAGCTGCAAAAAGCGTGGACGCGAGCTGCCGCTGGCCCAGCTCAGGTTCGGAATTATGCTCAGCACATCCTCGAAGTGTTGCACGCCCGCGGCCTGCAGCGTGTGCTCATCCAGGACGGTCACGCTCTGCGGCAGCTGCGACAGGCTGCTGTCGCGCAGGCTCGCGGTCACGACCACTTCGTCGAGCGATTGATCGGCGTTCACGGACCCGGCCGCGATCGCGGCCGTGAGCGCGAGCGCGCCGGCCGCCAGCGGCGGACTCCGATGAGTGCGAGAAGATGTCATGCCTGCTCCCTACGCCGGTACTAACCGGATCAGGTTCAACGGGTTCGCCGACCATCGGCATCTCAGGTCCGTACCGGACCACCCCAAGGTTTGGCCGAAACTATCGAAGAAACACTGGACGATTGCAAGCGGCGGTCGGCCGCGCGCCGCTACAATTGCGAGCCCCAGGAAGAGGATCATGCGCAGCCGGATTCGCGTATTTCAGGTGGATGCATTCACGTCGCAGCGCTTCAGCGGCAATCCGGCCGGCGTGGTGCTCGATGCCGACCCGCTCTCCACCGATGACATGCAAGCGCTGGCGCGCGAGCTCAACAACGGCGACACCGCGTTCCTGTTGCGCGCGGATGCTGACGACCACGATCTGCGGGTGAGGTTCTTTACCCCGCGCCGCGAAGCGGCCTTTGTCGGGCACGCCACGCTGGCCGCGCACGCGGTGCTCGCCAGCCTGCAGCTGGCGCCGCGCCCGCGTCAGAAGCAGAGCAGCGGCATCGTGGAAGTGGACACCGTCGCGACGGTCGCCCCGCCGCGCATCGCCCTGCACTTGCCGCTGCCGGGCATGCGCCGAGCGCTGCGCGAGCACGAGCTGGGCGATGTGCTGTCGGCCCTCGGCCTGAGGCGCGCCGATCTGGACCGGACGTGCCCGCCGACCATCGCTGGCGAAACCAGCACGCGGCTGCTGCTCGGGCTCGAGCACGGCGCCACACTCGCGCAAGTGCAACCTGACATGGTGGCCTTGAACCGACTGTCACAGCCGCTCGGCGCCGCGGGGTATTTTCTGTTCTCGCGCCAGCCGACAGTGGCCGACGTGCTGGTCGAATCGCGCATGTTCTGTCCGGCGCTCGGGATTGCCGAGGACCCCGTCAGCGGCAACGCGCATGCAATGCTCGGCGCCTATCTTTGGCAGCAGGCCCTGCTTGGAGCGCCGGGGGGCAACGCCCCGGACAGCGCCACCATCGAATTCAGCGGCGCCCAGGGCCACCACCTGGGAAGGCCCGGCCGGGTGACCGTGGCGCTGAACTTGCAGGGCGAGCGGTTGGATTCCGTCAGTATCATCGGCGAGGCCGTAGTCGTGTTCGAGACCACGCTCGAGTTCTAGAACCGCCGCGTCATTGTCTTTAGCATGGTGCGATGAGCAAGAGCGACCAATGGGAGTTGCCCGAGGCCTTGCGGCCGCAGCCTGGGAAATTCAACTTCGACCTGGACGCGATCTATCGCTCGGTGGTGCTGGTGCACACCGAGGCCAGCGAGGATGGCTATACCGCCCCGATTCTCGGCACCGACCGGCTCGGGTCGGGCGTCGTGATTCGCAGCGCCGAGCGCAAACTGGTGCTGACGATCGGTTATCTGATCACGGAGGCCGAATCGATCTGGCTGACTAGCCTGGATGGCAAAGTCGTGGAAGCCTTTCCGCTGGCCTACGACCAGGTCAGTGGCTTTGGCCTGGTGCAGCCGCTCGGGGTACTCGACGCGCCCGCCATCGAGCGCGGCTCCGCCAGCGCGCTGGCGCTGGGGGATCCAGTGCTGGTGATCGGACAGGGCGGCGAGCGGCACTCGCTCGAGGCGCAGCTGATCGCGCGGCGCGAATTCGCCGGCTATTGGGAATACCTGCTGGAGGAGGCACTGTTCACGGCCCCACCGCATCCGCAATGGGGCGGCACTGCTCTGGTCGGGGCCGATGGCCTACTGCTGGGCATCGGCTCGCTGTTCGTGCAGGAATCCCTGGCGCCGGAGGGCTTCGACGCCAACATGTTCGTGCCGATTGATCTGCTCGAGCCGGTGCTCGAGGACATGATCGAGCTGGGCCGGCCGCGCCGCACGCCACGGCCGTGGCTGGGTCTGTACACCGCCGAGCAGTCCGATCGCATCCTGGTGGCCGGCCTCACGCGCGACGGCCCGGCGCATCGCGCCGGTGTGCGCCTCGGCGATGTGATCGTCGAGGTCGCCGGCCACCGCGTCACTTCACTGCCGCAGTTCTTCCGCAACGTCTGGAGCAGCGGCGGTGCGGGCGTCGAGGTGCCGCTGAAGCTGCTGCGCGGCGGCGAGGCGGTGAACCTGCAACTGCATTCGGCCAATCGCGACGACTTTCTGAAAAAGCCGACCAGACAGTAACCGCGGCTAGCGCGTCTCGGCCTGTAGCTGGCTGCGGTAGATATGCATCCGGGCGCGATAATGCGCCGCCGCGGCGGCAATCATCGCCAGGTCTTGGGTAGTGGACGCTCGCACCAGTCGCGCCGGCGACCCCATCACCACGGTGCCATCGGCGACCTCCCGATCCGGGGGAACCAGTGAGCCGGCCGCGATGATGCAGTGCCGGCCGATGCGGGCACCATCCAGTACGATCGCGCCATTGCCAATCAGCGATTCATCGCCGATCACGCAGCTATGCAGCATCACCATGTGGCCGACGGTGACATCGCGGCCCAGGACGGTGGGTGATCCGGGATCGGCATGAATTACCGAGCCATCCTGAACGTTGCTGCCGCTGCCGACCTCAATGCGCTCGTCATCGGCGCGCAGCACGCAGTTGAACCACAGGCTGGCGCCCGCGCCCAGCATTACTGAGCCGATGACCTGTGCGCCGGGCGCGATATAAAAATCATCAGCCTCGGTGACCAGACGCCGCTCGCCGAGCGTATAGATCAGTGCGCTCATTGCCTCTCCCAGCGCCCGGCCGCGTGCACGCGCTGCACACCTAGGATGCACCACAGCGCCTGCAAGGTCACCAGCGCGGCCAGCACGAACGGTGCACCGGGGGCCACGTGCGAGTAGGTCGGCCCGGAGGCAAAGGGCGCGATCACGCGCGCCAGCGACGCGCCAGATTGGTAGGTGCCCATCACGGCGCCGCGGTTGTGCGGCTGCGCCTCGCGCGAGGCCAGTGCCAGGCCGCTCGGGTTGTAGAGCCCCGCGCCCAGCCCGCAGGCAATCATCGCCACGATGGCCCCCGCCAGCGTGGCGCCGAAACTCACACCGGCGATGCCCAGCGCCAGCAGCACGATGCCTGCGCTCGCGAGTCGCCGCTCGCCCAGCCGCGGCGCCAGTTTGCGTACCAGCGCGCCCTGCGTGACCACCGCCACGATCGCCAACGCGAACAGCGTGAGACCGACGCTGCGCGGACCGACCTGATAGCGATTCATTGCCCAAATTGCGAAGATCGACTCCAGGGTCGACTGCGCGAAGGTCACCAGCAGCACCGCCAAAGTCAGCCAGCGCAACGCCGGCAACAGCCGCAGCAGCTGCCAGGGGCGCTGGCATGGCGCGCCGGCCGCGTGCGCGCGCCGATGCTCGGCGGTATGACTCTCCGGCAGCACGCCCAGCACCAGCAGCATGGCCACCACGCTCAGCGACGCCGAGAGCAGTGCCGGCCGCACGAAGCTGACGCTGTGCAAATTCTCTCCCGCCAGCACGCCCCCGATCGCAGGTCCGAGCATGAAGCCGATGCCGATCGCGGCGCCGACCGTCCCCATCGTGGCCGCACGCCGCTCGGGCGCACTGATATCCGAGGCGTAGGCCATCGCCGCCGCGAGGTTGCCTGCCATGAACCCCGCCAAGGCGCGCGCCACGAACACCGCGGTGAGCGAATGTGCGACGGCCAGCAGCAGGTACGAGACGCAGGCGCCGAACATACTGCTCACCAGGATCGGACGGCGCCCGAGACGATCGCTCAGGCGCCCCCACAGCGGTGCGGCGATGAACTGGCAGCCTGAATAGGCGCCCAGAATCCAGGTATTGCTGGTCGGCGAGGCACCGAAGTTGGCCGCCATGTACGGGATCAGCGGAATTACGATGCCGAAGCCCAGCACATCGATCACGCATACCAGAAACAGCGCCGGCAGCGGTCGCATCAGTGACCCGGGACCAGTTGCTGCAGCTTCGAGCCCACCGGACCGGCAGGCTCCGATAGCGCGCGGATCACCAAATTCGGCAGCCGCGTCTCGTCCCAATGCGCCGCATCCGTGGGCGCGCCATACAATAGCGCCAGCCTGAGCTCGGGCAGGACCCAGATGCGCCAGCGCGCCGGGCCGCGCAGAAACAGCACATCGCGATCGGCGAACGCCTCGGCGCCGTGCGCCGCCGGCGCAAGCTCGATGCCAAAGCCCTCTGCCCCGCTGGCGGAGACCGGTTGCCGCATGCGCTGCACCCAGCCGGCCGGCACGACCGCCTTGCCTTCGAAGCGCCCGTCCGCCAGCAACAGCATTGCCACCCGCACCCAATCAACAATACGCGCGTGTACACAGCAGTCAGCGGGTGCGGCAGCGCCGACCGCCGGCAATGCGATCCAGGCGCTGGCCGCATTCAGCGGCCGCCACAGGCGCAGAGATAGGTACTCGGAATAGCCCTGATGGGTGCCGGATTCGATCGCGCGGCGCACCGCGGCGGGATCGAAGCCGGCGGTGTCGGGCATCGGCACCCGGTCATCGTGATTGGCGATTCCGGCAGTCAGGGCCAGCAGCGTGCGGGCAAACGGGCCGGAGTCGATGCGACTATCGGCGCTGAAGCCGCGGCCATAGCGCTCGAACACGATGTAATCGCCGCGCGTCACGACGAATGCCTGCAATCCGTCGGCAGCCGCATCGCGACAGGCATCCTGCAGCGCCGTGGCGTCCAGATGCGCCTCGCTTGGCGACACTCGCGGAATGCCGCCGCCGTCCCCGCCAGGGATAGCGATGCGCGGACCGGATGATTGACGTGGGCCACAGACCCACCACAGGATGAGCAGCGCGATCAGTGCGATGCTCACGGCGCCGATAACTACTGCACGGCGATTCATGCCGGGCGCGCAGGTCCGCAGTACACCACCCGGGATGCATCGAGCTCGATTTCGTGCGTCGTCGCCCGCGGCCACTCATCGCGATGATGCGTCGCCATCACGATCGTGACGCCGGCATTGAAAGTCCTCTGAATCAGCGCCCGCAGGACGCTGCGGGTGGACACATCCACGCTGGCGAAGGGCTCATCGAGCAACAGCATATCAGGGTCATTCACCAGCGCACGCGCGAACAGCACCCGGCGCAGCTGCCCGTAGGACAGCTCACGTACCGTACGAGCGCCGAGGGCGGCAGCGCCGATGCGTCCCAGCGCGCCTCGAGCCCGACGACGTTGCGCGGCGGTCGGCGCGCTACTCAGTCCGATGCTGGCGTGAATGCCGGACACCACCACGTGTTGCACCGGCAGATAGCGCGGTTGCAGCAGCTGCATATGAGGGGTCACCACGCCGACTCGACGCTTGAACAGTTCCAATGACACGCCGGGTTCGATTCCGATGCGAAATACCGAGCCACCGCTGGCCGCACTGAGCTCGCCGTACAGCAATTGCAACAGGCTCGACTTGCCGCTGCCGTTGGCCCCGTGCACCACCCAGCACTCACCGCGCCGAATCTGCGCCGTCACATTGCGAACGCCGGCAACCCCCTCGCGCCACACCGAGGCGCGCTCGAGCGCGATCAGGACATCATGCGCGGCGGCCGTCCCTGCTATGGCCGTGGCGCGCGGCGCACCGGCTTTGCGCGACGCCGGCTTACGCGCGACAACTGCAGACCTCTCGTGTCGCCGCAGCGCGCGACGCGCACGGCCGTCGAGACGCATCTGCAGTGTAATGCGGCCACGTTCAAGCCGGCACAGATGCGTCGCGTTGGCGGGCAGGTCCGCGACCCGATGCGATGACAGCACCCAGGGCAACGGCGATCGGCTCAAGCTGCGCAGGCTATCCTGCACCCGCTCGCGATTGCGCGTGTCCAGTCCGTTGAACAGCTCATCGAGCAATAGCAACCGGGGTTTCGAGGCCAGTGCCCGGGCCAGCAATACCAGTCGACGCTCGCCGTACGACAAGGTCAGGAATCGCCGGTGCGCCAGCGGCTCGATTCGCAGGCGTCGCAGCAGCCGCGCGATTTGTTGACGCGCCGCGGCGGTCAGCGGATCGAGCGGGATCTCGGTGCGGTGCAGGCCGGTGCCGACGATGGACTCGACGCGATGGTTCCAGCGGTAGTGTTCGTAGCGGTCCTGTCGTTCCGCGCCCAGGTAGGCAATGTGCTGTCTGATGCCGTACGGGTCATTGAACACGACGTCGTCCAGCCGATAGCGACGTACGGTTGAGCGGCCAGGCAGCGGCCATACGTCTCCGGCCAGTAACTTGAGCAGTTGGGTCTTGCCGGCACCATTGGGGCCCACCAGCACCCAGCGCTGGCCCGGCCGAATCTGCCAGTCGATGCCGCGCAATACCGGGTTGCCGCCCAGCGACAGACGCACCCGCTGCAGATCGACGCTGATATACCGCGCGCGCCGGCGCGCGCTGTGCGCAACCAAGACCGTGGCGTCCCCTGAAAGGCAGTGAGAGAACGCCGCACTGTAGCATCGCCCACCGCGAAGCCGTGGCGCGCGGCAAGCACCCGGCCGGTATGCGAAAAGAACGCTGCCGACATTCGGCGCCCACCGCGGGGGGTGTGAGATGAGCGCTATTGCCGGCAGCGTTGCCGTTGAGATGCAACGCCTATGCCATGGGAGGCGGCCCCGCGCAAAAGGCTTGGCGGATCCCGCAGATCCCTAAATTTCTATAGCGCTGTCAAACGCTTAACCGCCGAGCCGCGTAGTGTGCGGCCGGCGAGCCCAAGGCAGCAGAGGCACTGCCCGCACCTATAGCGTGTCACGGCGCGGCGCACAGTGGCCGAACACTGCACCAGTTCGGCACGGCCACGGTCGGCGGATGCCGACAGGCGTTTGCGCCCACCACGGCGGCGGCGCGCCGCGTTACCCCACTAAGCTAGTTGCCATCCGATCCAAACCACGCCACGAGGGACCGAAATGAGCGAGCAAGCAGGCAAGCCATCGCGCGATCAGAGCCAGTCCGGCAAGACTGACCCGAAGGTGCAGAAAGAAGGCATTCAGGGAGAGGGCGACTATCAGGCCGCGCGGCGCTTTCGCGAGAAAGAGGCGGATTTCGTGGCCAAAGCGGATGTCAACTCGCTGGCCCATGCCGCCGCGCCCGGCTCGCCCAAGGAGGCGCGTGATCTGGCGCTGGCCGAGGACAGCGGCAAGGATCGATCCAAGGGTGACGATGCCGCCGACCCGGGCATTATGTATCCGGGCCGCAAGACCGATCCGAACCGCTAGAGCGGCCCAGACCGGTCAATGTCGAAGCTACGTCGCACCCATCGCGGTGCGATCTTGTCAGCGCATGTTCTCGCGGATGCTCACGAGTTCCGCGGCATGGGCGCGCTCGGCGGTCAGGATCGTCTCGAACAAGGTTCGTGTCGGCTGGTCCTGGTCGCCAAGAAATCCGATGATCTCGCGGTAGGTATCCATCGCGATGCGTTCGGAGATGAGATCTTCGGCCAGCATGTCGGTCAAGCGCTCATCATCCATGTCCTTGAACACCGCGCGCTCCGCGCTGCCGCAAAGCTCAGGCTGCGGCTCGCCACCCAGCTCGATGATCCGTGCCGTGATCAGATCGGCGTGCCCCTGCTCTTCCGCCGCGCGCTTCGCGAACTCATTGCGCACCACCTCGGCGACCAGATCCGCGCTCATTTCGGCGTACCGCTGATATCGGCGCAGACAGGCCAATTCGGTGGCCAATGCGGCATTCAATAATTTCAGCACAGCCTGCGGATCGGTGGCCTGGCCGGCGCGCGCGCTGCCGCGCGCAATATGCCGGCGTGCCTGTCGGCGGATTTCGGCGACATTGCTCAGGAACGGGTGGATCTGATCGGCGTAGGGGCTGGCCAGATTCATGGCTGCGCGTCCTCGATATGTTGGACGTTGTGCGGAAAGGGTGCGCGACTAAGCATGACACCGGCTATTGGGCTATATTGTCAGCTTCGCGCGCCACGCAGAGTAGGAACCAGCTCACAGCGTGTCACCCATGATCGTCTCCGGCCGGGTATCCCGAGCAATCGCGCTCACGGTAGCCTTCCTGCTGCTGGTCGCACTGGTGGTCATCGCCGAAATCAACCAGCGCGGACAGATGCAGATCAACCGGGTCATCAATCTGTCACAGCAACGCCAGGTGCAGCTGGCAGAGCTGCTCAGCGAGCTGTCCAACGCCGAGGCCGGCCAGGGCGGCTACCTACTGACCAACGACGACAAGTATCTGCAGTCTTATCAGGCGGCCCGTGATCGCATCGAGCCCACCCTGAACGGACTCACCGACCTGTTTCGCGACAACGATCGCGTGCTGGCTACGCGCGAGCAGCGTGATGTGGTGCGCCATCTGCGCCTGCTGGTGGGATCCAAGATGGGTGAGCTGGCCGCCTCGCTGGCGCTGCGCAGTTCGGAGGGCACCGAGCAGGCCCTGGCGCTGGTGCGCACCGATCTGGGCAGCCGCACCATGAGTGAGATTCGCGACGAGGCGCTGAAACTGCGCAACATCGAGCACGACGCCATTGTGGTGGCGCTCGCGCGTGCCGAGCGCCTGCAGCTGATTTCGCGCGCCCTGATGGGTGGGGTGGTACTGCTCAACATTCTGCTGTTGATCCTGGCGGCAGCACTATGGGCGCGGCAGGCCCGGCGCCGGACCCAGCTGACTGAACAGCTGGCAATCGAAAACGAAGAGCTGGAGCGACGTGTGCGGCGGCGCACCGCCGAGCTCTCGGCATTGTCGAGCCACCTGCAGCAGCTGTCGGAAAAGGAAAAGGCCGGGCTGGCGCGTGAGTTGCACGATGAGCTGGGCGGCCTGCTGATCGCGGTCAAGATGGATGTGTCGTGGCTGCAGAAACGGCTGCCCGCCCCCAACCCCGACATCCAGGCGCGGTGGGCCCGCATCATCAAGGTGCTCGACGACGGGGTCGATTTCAAGCGCCGCGTCGTCGAGAACCTGCGCCCGACGCTGCTCGACAACATGGGGCTGGTACCGGCGGTGCGCTGGATCACGCAGGAAACCTGCAGCCGTGCTGGGCTGCAGTACACCGAGCTCTATCCCGAGGTCGAGCCGCAGCTGATCGATGATGCGGCCATCATGTCGTTTCGTCTGGTGCAGGAGTCGCTCATCAATGTGGTCAAGCACGCGCGTGCCACCCACGTGCACGTCGAGCTTGCCGAGCGTGGCGACGAGCTGGTGATCGTGGTCTCGGACAATGGCACCGGTATTGAGCTGGATCGGCGCGAGGCGGTGGGCTCGCATGGATTGGCCACCATGCGTCATCGCGTGCGCAGCTTCGGTGGCACGCTCGACATCGAATCTCCGCCCAATGGCGGTACCCGGCTGCAAGCGCGCATTCCACTGGCAGCCATCCAGAGGGAAGCGGCGATCACGGTGGTTGAAGCGGCCGCTGCAATCGAGGTGCAGCAGGCCCGTAGCGGCTGATCAGTTCAATCCGTTACCGGGCGGTTCCTGTATATCGGCTCCGATTTGCTCCAGCAGCACCGGCAATCGATCGAAGTCGCGCAGCTTGTCTAGAAAATGGCGCGCCCCGAGCGCGGCCGCCGCCCGCCGGTACTCGGCCAGGTCGTAGTTGGTGAGGACGATTACCACGACATTGCGTGCGGCGCTGCCCGGGATGGCCCGCAGCACGCCGAATCCGGTGCCCTGGCGCAGATGCAGATCCAGCAGCAACACGTCCACTGGATGACGCTGCAGCGCGGCCACGGCGTCGGCTTCGCTGTCCACCGTGCCTGCCAGGTGCACGCCCGGGACGCTCAGTACCGTCTCGCGCAGGCGCTCGGCGAGCACCCGCGAGTCCTCGACGAGTAACACCGACAGATTGCGAGAACTCATCTCAGCTGCGCTGTCGAGCGGATTGGGGGACACCACGTGCGCATCCATAGTGGGAAGATATTGGCCTCCGGGGTGCAGATTACAATCCAGTGACCGGTCGCGGCACTATCGGAGGCTGCTGACAAGCCCCCCGCCTACTGGATGATTCCATTCCTCAGAGCGTAGGTCGTGATGTCGGCGTTGGTTGTCAGACTCATTTTTTCCAGGATCCTGGTGCGATAAGTACTGACAGTCTTGACCGACAGACACAGTTCATCGGCGATCGAGGACACCGCGCGACCGGTGGCGAGCTTGCAGAAGATCTGGAACTCGCGCTCCGACAGGCGCCGGTGCAGCGGCTGCTCGCTGTCGCCATCCAGGTCGGAGAGCAATAGTTCGGCCAGGTTGGCGCTGACATAACGTCGGCCCTGCATCACCGTGCGGGTCGCCTTGAGCAGCTCCTCGGGTGCGCACTCCTTGGGCAGGTAGCCGCCGGCACCGGCCTTCAGGACGTTGACCGCGTATTGGCGCTCGGGAAAGCCGCTGAGCACCAACACCTTGGTGTCCGGATAGCTGGCGCGAATGTATCGCAGGATGTCCAGGCCGCTGCGGTCGGGCATGTTGATGTCCAGGATCACCAGATCCCAGTTACCGCCTCGCAGCTTGTCGAGCGTCTCGTTGCCCGAAGCTGCCTCACCGATCTCGGTGATGCTGCGGTCCTCGACCAGGAACTGCCGCAGCCCGGCCCGTACCATTGCGTGATCGTCCGCCAGAAGCACTCTTGTCATTTGTGTACCCATCCCGTTGCAACCTCACGCATCGTTAAGCGTGCGTCCGGAGTTCCGCCTGCTGCTGTTGTCCGTAGATTGCGAGCTTGTTATACAGCGTTTTCAAACTGCATCCCAGCGTCTTGGCCGCGCGATTCTTGTTGCCGGCCCAATGCGCCAGAGTGGCCTCGATCAGCCAGCGCTCGGCCTCTGCCAGCGACGACCCGATCGGCACGCGAACCAATTCGGTCTCCTCGTGTACCACGGCACGCTCGTTCACTGCGGCGTGCAGCGTCATCGGCTGCAATTGCAGCTCGTGCTCGCTGAGGATGTAGGCACGCTCGACGGCATTCTTCAGTTCGCGGACATTTCCGGGCCATTGGTACTCTCGCAGCGTGTGCCGCGCGCCGGGACTGAAGATCTTGGCGGTGTCGTTGCGGGCGTTGATCTCGGCCAGGAAATGCTCGGCCAGCAATACCACGTCGTCCCCGCGCTCGCGCAGCGGTGCGACGCTGATCGGAAATACTGCCAGCCGGTACAGCAGATCCTCGCGCAGGCTGCCGTCGCGCACCGCCTGCATCGGCGGGCGGTTGGTGGCAGCGACCACGCGCACGTCGGTCTTGATCTCCTCGCTGCCGCCGACGCGGAAAAAGGATCGGGTCTCGAGAAAGCGCAGCAGACGCGTCTGCATGTCGGCACTCATTTCGGTCACTTCGTCGAGAAACAGCGTGCCGCCGGAGGCGCGCTCGACCATGCCGGCGTGCATGCGGGCCGCGCCGGTAAAGCTGCCGCGCTCAAAGCCGAACAGTTCGGACTCGATCAGCGTGGGCGGCAGAGCACCGCAGTTGATCCCAAGGAATGGTCGTGCGCCGCGGGCACTGTTGGCGTGAATAGCCTGCGCCACGAGTTCCTTGCCTGAACCGCTCTCGCCCGAGATCAGCACCGTGGCGTCGGTCGGTGCCACCTTGGCCACCAGGTCGCGCACGGTCTGCATGGCCCGCGAGCGGCCAACCATCACTGTGGACATATCCGTCATTCGCGCCTCCAGCTAACCTCCCGGTACTTGTAACCAGTGGCGCCGCTTGGCTGCACCAGTCCCGGACGATCATGCTGTGGGATTCTGAAAAATTTTCTGTCAGTGTTCGTCCTACAAATGTGCCGCCTGGGTCGATACGAGACGCGTCTCACACCGCAACACGGCGCGGCGCTCCTTGCCCTTGTGCTTCTATTGTGCGCCGCTCACTGATTCGATCAGTTTCGCGTCGTTGATCCTGGCGGAATTCACCCGGGTGCTGACCGGCCACGCCGACAGCAAATCGTCCGGATAGGGCTTGAGCAGGTCGCGGGCCAGCGCCGTCCCGCCGCCAAGCCACGTCAGGCAGTCCTGGGCCGGCAGGATGGCCGGCTGACGTTTGGCGACGTTATGTATGCCGGCCAGCAGCGGCGATGCCGGCAGCGTGATGATCGAGAAGCTGTGGATGATCGTGCCGTCCTCGGCCTTGGACGCATCCCACAGGCCCGCGAACCCAAAGCTCTCCTGATCCGCCGGGCGGATGAAGTAAGGCTGTTTGGCCTTGCCGTCGGGCAGCAGCTGCCATTCGTAGAACCCGGCCGCCAGCACCAGGCAGCGTTGAGCGCGTTTCCATGCGCCGCGGTACGCAGGGGAGGTCTCGAAGGTCTCCGCCCTGGCGTTGATGGTGCTGTAGGGTCCGGCCACCCCGCGGGCGAAGAACGGAATCAAGCCAAATCGCATGCTGCGACATACATTGCCGGCGGGTGTCGTGATCACCACCGGGGCGTACTGCGTCGGAGCGACGTTGTAACTGGCCTCGAACGGCGGCCAGTCCTTGACGTCGAGAAACGGCAATTCGCGCTCGAGCGCCCTTTGATCCTTGGTGATGTAGCGGCCGCACATGATAGGTGGCCCGAAGTCTATACAGCCTGCTGCGGCGCGGACTACTGGATGGACGCGCGCCCTGCCCGTCCGTACGGTTTCGGCATGATTCGCCGCCGCGATGATCGTAAGCCGCTGTCGGACCGCCGCGAGCCGCACTGGCTGACCGTCAGCGATATGCAGGGTGCGATTCTCGACTGCACGGCACTGGAACCGGGCACCGACCTGTACGCCGTGCTCGCACGCACCATGGATCGCCTGGCGAACGAGGGCTGGATCATCGAGGATGACGGCCGCTTCGGATCGTTCTTCTGCCATCGCGACGGCGTGCGCCGATTCGTTCATATCCGTCCGACCGATCCGGCCGCCGGCGACCTGTACGGTCCGTCCAGCTTCGAGCCCTGTCCTACCTGTCGCGAATGAAAAATCGCAGCGCGCTCGGCTATGATCCTACTTCGACTCGTCGGAGACGGCATGGCCCAGTCGAGCGCTCGCGGCTATTCATATCATCGGCATGCATTGCTGGTGCGCGTCAGCCACTGGATCAATGCCGTGGTGCTGGCGCTGCTGCTGATGAGTGGTCTGCAGATCTTCAACGCCCACCCCAGCCTGTCGTGGGGCAAGTCTTCCTACACCGGCCGCTCTCCGGTATTCGAGACGACGGCCGTGACCGGGGCCGACGGCCAACCGGTCGGCATCACCCGGGTATTTGACCATTCCTTTAACACCACCGGCGTGCTGGGCGTTTCGCAGATGGACGGCCGGCCGGTCGCGCGCGGCTTTCCGTCCTGGCTCACGGTGCCGAGCTATCAATGGCTCGCCATGGGACGACACTGGCACTTCTTTCTGGCCTGGATCCTGGTGATCAATGGCATCATCTATCTGGCGTTCTCGGCCCTGAGCCGGCACCTTGTGCACGATCTGACTCCCACCCGCGCCGACTGGCGCTCGATTGGTCGATCGATCGTCGATCACATCCTGCTGCGTCATCCGACCGGGTCCGCTGCGGCGCGCTACAACATTCTGCAGAAGCTGGCGTACCTTACGGTCATCTTCCTGCTGGTGCCGCTCATGATCCTCACCGGGTGGGCGATGTCACCGCGCCTGGACTCACTGGCGCCGGGATGGGTGAGCTTCCTGGGCGGGCGCCAGTCGGCGCGCACGCTGCACTTCGCGGTGGCCTGGACACTGGTGCTGTTCTTTCTGATCCACGTCTTTGAAGTGCTCATCAGCGGCCTGTGGAATAACCTGCGCTCAATGATCACGGGCCGCTATGTCATTCCAGCCGACCACCACACTCCGGATTCACGATGAAACGCCGGAATCTTCTTACCGCGCTGGCCGGTCTGTGCGTGAGCGGTTGCGATGCGCTGTCGCGCAGCCAATGGTTTCCGAACCTGCTCAAGTCCGGCGAGGACCTGAGCCGCACAGTGCAGAACGCGCTGACCCCGCGGCGCGCGATGGCGCAGGAATTCAGCGAACGCGACCTGTCACCGAATTTTCGCAGCAATGGCACTTCCAATCCGGCCGATGATGCGTATCAGGCTCTGGCACGCGGCGGCTTTGCCGACTGGCGATTGCAGGTCGACGGCCTGGTCGAACGACCGACGTCGTTGTCCCTGGCCCAGCTGCGGGCGATGCCCGCCCGGGTTCAGATCACGCGACACGACTGCGTCGAGGGCTGGAGTGCAATCGGCAAGTGGAAGGGAGTTCAGCTAGCGGCACTGCTGGCCGCAGTGCGGCCAAAGCCATCGGCGCGCTATGTGGTGTTTCATTGCGCCGATCCGATGGACCGGGTCGGAACCCGCTATTACGAGAGCATCGATTTCGACGATGCCTATCATCCGCAGACCATCCTGGCCTACGCTCTAAACGATGCCGATCTGCCGATCGCCAACGGCGCGCCGCTGCGGGTGCGCATCGAGCGTCAGCTCGGCTACAAGATGGCGAAATTCATCATGCGCCTGCAGCTGGTCGACAGCTATGCCGGCATCGGCGCAGGACACGGCGGCTACTGGGAAGACCGCGGTTACGAGTGGTACGCGGGCATCTAAGATCGCACCACGACGTCGCGGTATCTGATGAATTGACGCTATCACCACCTCAGGATGGTGGCGGGTTCCGACTCCTGAAGCCGTTATCATGTATGCATCGACGATATCGATTTCTCAGGCGTTGGCACCCGATAGACACTTGGAGCATGCCCATGTACGTCGCTACTCCCCGCGCCCTGATTGCATTGGCAGCGACAGTTCTAACGGCGCCAGTGCTTGCCGACGACTGCGCGACGGTAAAGAGCGCGATGCTGAACAGCGGACATACGCCGCGTAGCTTGACTCTCACACAGACCGACGGTCAGGGAAAAAAGACCGTGACTGGACAGGTCCAAACAGTGGATAACAAGTATGTGCAGAGGCCAGATGGCAAGTGGTACGCGATGAACATCGCCATCAAGGATCTAAATGAAGACCTATCGGGTGTACTGTCCTGCCGCCGCAGCGGCAGCGACAGTGTAGGCGGGGAAGTTGCCGCAGTTTACGAGGTACACATGAATCTTGTGGGTGCGGTGACTGACCAAAAAATTTGGGTGTCCTCAAACAATATGATATTGAAATCCGAAGGGACCACCCAAGGATCCCACTACACCGCCGACTACGACTACACCCACGTCACGGCGCCGGCCAATGCGGTATCCATGGGCGGCAAATAGGTCGAACTCGCGCGCCCGGAGAGATTCGAACTCCCGACCCTCAGGTTCGAAGTCGCAAAGATAATTTTATAGGTTCTTAGTTTTCAACTAGTCAGCAGGCCCGCCCTCTCTCGAAACAGGCACCGTAGCGCATGAAGCAGCATCAAACGCTACGTTTTCGCTGCGGTGCCGATCTTCCGGTTTGACCGCTGTGCCTCGTGATCTATGCTGGCATCGCAATGCGCGTCACCGCGTTAAAGCTGCCAGCCGCTCTCGAAGAATTCCTGGCCTCACAGGTACGCAAGGGCGTGTATCGCAGCCGCAAGGCCGCAATCGTCGCAGCGGTCCTGCATCAGTAGCGTCGCAGCGAGCAGCTTGCGAGGTTGCGGTCGATCGATTCAATTGACTGGGGTTGCATCGATATACAATTATTTGTATAATACAAGCTGATGGCCGATCGTAAACCTGTCGAATTCCGGGGTAGCTCTCTCGACGACCTTAGAGCGTTTCCCGTACCGGCACGGCGTGAAGCGGGTTATCAGCTCGACCAGGTGCAGCAAGGCCACGAGCCAGATGACTGGAAGCCCATGCCAGGGATTGGCTCCGGGGTTCAGGAAATCCGGATTCGGGACGCCGCTGGGGCGTTCCGCGTTATTTACGTAGCTAAATTTGCCGATGCCGTCTATGTACTTCACTGTTTCAAGAAGAAGACACAAAAGACGAGCAAGGCGGATGTGGACCTGGCCGAGAAGCGCTACCGCGACTTGACGAAGGAGCTAGAGCAATGAGCAAGAACAGATTTGCTAGCGTATGGGATGCCATCGAGGGTACGCACGAGGAAGCTGAAAATATGAAGCTGCGCTCGACCCTGATGATGGCTCTGAAAGCGCATCTGGCCCGCACCGACCTCAGTCAGGCCCAGATCGCTAGGCTGTTCGGTGTCACGCAGCCGCGCGTCTCCGACCTCATGCGTGGGAAAATCGACCTGTTTGGTCTGGATGCTCTCGTCAACATGGCGGCAGCCGCAGGCCTGCGCGTCGAAATAAAGGTGCGAAAAGCTGCATAAGCGCAACAATACAGATGCCGATTCGACCATCCTACGTGGTGAGCGCTCATCCGAACCTGTGGCTGCTTCACGGGCTTCTCTGACGGCGGCCTCATCCGGCGGCAGCCGGCCAATTGCGGCCGTTCACGTGATTGAATTGCCGGCGGTAAAGCTGTCGTTGTGCCAGTTCCGACTAACTAAACATCGGCGACACTGGCAGAGCCTGCTGACCTTGTGCAATCCGAGCGCGCCACACTGCCGATGTAACATTTCTATATCGCTTCAACTCCAATTCGGTCATCAGCTCCAACATGAACTTGTTCTCCAGCCAAAACTCGATGACCTGGAAATCTCCGCCGCGATCACAAAGACGGGCGGTCCAGCCTTCTCGCTTGGCGATCGCAAGGGCAGCTTCGAGCGAGAGCGGCGTTGCGATATTAAGATGAACCTCACTATATGGTGACGAAGAGGCGTTGAACTGGGAACCCACTTGCCCGTTCGCGGGGACTAGTACGTGCCCACGTGGACCTATCTCGACTTCGCTAGCGCGATCATCATTAGCGAAAACGATGAAGGTCTGCGGAAATATGAACGGGAGATACTCACCTCGCCAAAGCTCTGCGATAACACGTGCAACCCGTTCCGGGTCATCGGCTGGAATCGACGCATGAAATATCATGAGGGCCACACCATGCGGAACCACACGCTAGATTAGCTCGATTTCAGCACAATTGGGAACCGCATACCAGACTGTCCCGATAGCCCGCTCTGGGTCAACTGCCGACTTTGATCAGCCGAGGCTGGCGTTCGTTCTCGCCAGCTATATCTTTGCGATACTCAATAGTTAGTGGTCTGCTTAGAATAACAGGTGTGAGCCTTCGGTCAGAGCACAATGCATGAAGGATAGCGACACCAACCCATTTGCAAATCCTGCTATCGGTCCTTGGGATCGTCGGAAATGTGGTCGGGATCGTTTGCTACGCACTTTCGGTAGGCCGCCCATGGGTCGAGTCATCTGAGCGCTGCTCATATACATTTGGAGACGGATGGTGGTCGCTGGTTCTCCTCGTGCTCTTTTCGATAGCGAACGTGGCGCTAGTTCTAGGGCGACTCACAATTGCTGTACGCGTACGATCGACAGCGCCGTTACGTAGTCCGATGGTCGTTGTCGCAGTCTGGTTGGCGACGGTGATGGCCATGCATTGGGCTCCGTTGTGTCACGGTTCGTGAGATACGGTATGCCCGCGCACCTTCGTCGTCCAAAAGAGGACAGTGACGACCGGCAGCGACGGATCAAGAAGCGTCCTTCGACCAATCCGCGGGGCTGATGGTCGCTGACCGGCCAGATGCGGATCCACAGTTGCTCTGAATGGTCGCCCGATACCTGCCGTTCGCGGGCTACCGGTGTCGCGTCGACCACGGATCCGTAAACGCCGGTCTTGCAGGTATGCTCAGGGCGTACGGCGTCTTGTTGGGCGACAAAGCTCCTGCAAAGTCATTGCAAGCTAAAATGCCACGGCGGGGCCTCGCGGCCGCTATGAGCCCTTTTGATCAGGCAGGGGATTCGATTATGAATATTCGCGACGCGGAAAAAGCCGATGCGCAGATGTGTGGCCGTATTCTGTATGACGCTTTCACAAATCTCGCGAAACAACACAATTTTCCGCCGGACTTTCCTTCTCCCGAAGTCGCGACGGGTCTCACGTCTATGCTGATCGGCGCTCCGGGATTTTACGGCGTGGTTGCCGAAGAGGCTGGGGAGATTGTCGGCAGCAACTTTATGGACGAACGCTCACCCATTTTTGGAATCGGTCCGATTTCCGTAGCGCCAGAAGTGCAAAATCGCGCTATCGGCAAAAGCCTGATGAGTGCCGTACTCGATAGGGCTGCGGCACAAGAAGCCGTAGGGATCCGCCTAGTACAAGCGGGCTACCACAATCGCTCGCTTTGTCTCTATACGAAGCTCGGATTCATAACCCGCGAACCCTTGTCGCTGTTGCAAGGACCCAAGCTCAATGCGAAGTTTGTCGGTTACGATGTCCGACCGGCTGAAGAGGGCGATGTTGAAGGGTGCAACAAGCTGTGCCTCGAAGTTCACGGCTTTGACCGGGCTCGCGAGCTACGCGATGCGATTAGCGCGCGCTCGGCGAGTGTGGTCGAACATTTGGAGGAGATCACGGGATATGCGACGGGAATCGGCATCTTTTCCCACGCCGTCGCCCGGACAAATCAAGATTTGAAGGCTCTGATTGGCGCGGCAACAGAATATATCGGCCCGGGATTCCTGTTACCAACGCGGAATCATGACGTTTTCGAATGGTGCTTAAATTGCGAGCTGAAGCTGGTCTTTCAGATGACGTTGATGAGCACTGGCCTCTACAACGAACCTGCCGGTGCTTACTTACCGTCGATTCTGTACTGAAGACCCACTCTAACTCCTTGCTGTGACCAGAGAAGACCCGCGCAGCAGAAGAATTCGTATTTCGCCAGCGCGGGTTTGCGAAGAGCAGCGGCGGTTCAACTGGCCTGCCAGAAAGCGGTCGTTTCTGACAGGCGCCTTCAGGTCAACTCCAGCCACATGGTAACCAGGTTCTCTTGGTCAAATCGGCTGGACACTATGTGTCTCCACGGGGGCGCCCCCCGCCCAACTAGCCAGGTTCGCACTGAGAAGCGCCTTGATGTTATCGCGCAACGCCGAGCAGATCTTCAGCATCCCCCAGAACTCCCCCCGTAGCGAACCGGGCACCACTCCACCGCCGCTCACTGCCCTCGCGATCTGATTGATGTTCCGGCCAATCGATCCCAGCTCAGCGATGCTGCGCTTGAGCGCAAGGAGTTCGTCCTTGGGTAGGGGCGTGAGCTGGCGCAAATGGGATCGGAGCAAAACAGATGCGTAGGTAGCCGGTCGCATGCCGCGCGCCTCGGCTCGGGCGTCCAGGAGCAGCCTGTCCTCGACTGTGAGGCGCACCAGCATTGGCTTACCGGCACCATTCTCCCCAGGAGCCGCGCTGGTCGCCCCGGGAATACTCTCCGACCGGAGGAGAATCACTCTCGCACCTGATGCGTCGTTGGGAGCCCGAATCTCGCGCATCACGAGGCGCTTGAGCCAAGCCGCTTCCGACAGGAATTCGCGATCGGCAGCCGACCTCGCCTGGAGTTTCATCTCCGGCGAGACGTGCGTCTTCAAGGTTTCCGTGCAACGCATAGGGCCAATTTGGCCCTAAACGTAAGCCGCGCGCTATCCTGCAATCCGCTCAAAATTCAGCGAAACCTCACTTCGACTGATCGCCGCCGTCGTGGTTCGTTGAAGCGCGATGATGCCCGCTGATCCGCACACGGCCCAACGCGGCAAGAGAATAAGCGATCCGAGAATCG